>JAHCBC010000004.1:0-340267 GCA_019634595.1 Akkermansiaceae bacterium | reverse complement strand
CTGGTGCTGCGCTGATGGCTACGGTGTCTCCGGACAGGGAGCATGCTCCGAGCATGACGTATGGATTGGACGTGGTGAGGCCGGACGCATATTCCCAGCCGCTGGCTCCACGTTCCATCACCGAAGCCCAGTTGGAATTGCCTGAGCTGATCAGAATCCCTCCGGAGACCGTGACATGATTCCCGGAGCCGGATGCGGGAACCTTCCCCCATTTTCCGGCTCCTCCCTGATTGCGTTCGAAGACATTCAGATGGTCCCAGGTGGAGATGGCCGCCAGGACGTCTCCATCCAGAGAGAGGCGGTGGGCGAGACAGTCCGTAATGGTGAGGATTTTCCCCCATTGGCCGATGCCGCCATGGTCGCGGCCGAACAGGTGGATTTCGCGTGAGCCGGGTGCGGCGACAGCCAGTGTGCCGTTGCGGAGGGCGACAGCGGAACCGAAATGGGAATACAGTGAATCGTTGCCGGGGGTGATGGTCTTCACGTTTTCCCAGGAACCCTCCAGGGTCTTTTGGTAGAGATAGACAATGCCGCCGTTTTCATACGGGTCATCCGCGAAAGGGGTACCTACGGCAAGGAGGTCGCCATCCATGGCGAGGCTTTCGCCGAAGTGATCGCCTGCGGCTTCGGGAGAAGTCCTGAAGACTTCGTCCTCATGGAGAATGGAGCCAGAAGGGGCCTGGGGGATAGTGAAACTGAACACAGCTCCAGCGTAGTTGTTGGGGGTGCCTCCCCATAGGTCCGCTGCGACCACGCGGTCGGTGGACAACCCCAGCTCCCGCCCGAATCCCTCGGAGGCGTATCCGCCTGGAAGCAACCGGGCGAAAAAGTCGAAGGAATCCCCGGCCCGCCGGTAAAGGTGGATTGTCTGATCGGAACCCTCCATGCCCACTGCGATGGTATCTCCGGTGAAGGAGATGCTGGCTCCGAATGCCTGGGCTGTTCCTTCAGGGAGGATGATCTGCTCTTCGCCCCAGGCATCCGTGCCACCCACGTTCCGTCCCAGGACACGGACTTCACCCGTGTTTCCCGTCGTGAAACGGGCAGGAATCCCCAGGATGATCCGGTCTCCATGCATGGCGACGCCGGAACGTACTCCCGTATGATGGATCGGGGCGAGAGCCATTCCGGGTTCCCAGCTTCCGGATTCACCGCGTTTGAAGAGCTGGGGAGTGCCGGTGAACGAAGCGAACGAGTTTTCAGCGACCAAGATGGCAAAATCGCCGGAGAGTGCCTGCGGAGTTCTTGCTCCGGTGGCGACGGTCTGCAGCATGGCCCATGTGCCGGTTTCCGGACTGTAGCCATATTCATCGGTGCGGTTGTTCCCGGCAATGAGCATCCGGGTGCCGGAAAGGGCGACTCCCCCGGATCTCATCGCCATCTCCGCGGTGAGTCCCCAGTTATCCGTCCCTCCGCTGTTCCGGCCATACATCCGGATGGATTGGGCGGATCTGATACATAGGTGGCTGCCTGACAGGTGGACGGACTCCACATCATCCACCGCCGGAATGACTTTCGATGTTCTCCATCCCTCCTCATGCCGGATCCTGATGATCACCTGCCCGTTGCCGGAAGCACTGACGGCCATGTGGTCACCATCCGCTGACAGGGAGTCACCCAGCCGATGCCAGCCTGTGGTGCCAGGGGGGAAGAGAACTTCCGCTGATGCTGCCGTGAATCCGGAAAAAATTATGAGGGACACCAGGATACGAGCAATCATCGCTGATAAGCATGCTCCGGGAATCATCCTGGCGGCAAGGAGTTATGGCTCCAGCCGCCGGATCTTACTTGTCACCTGACTTGGAGGCCTTGGCGGGGTTAGCAAGGGTCCGCTCGATGAACTCGATGATGCCGCCCGCCACGTCCTTTTTGGATGATTGCTCGATGCCTTCCAGACCGGGGGAGGAGTTCACCTCCATGACCACGGGGCCGTGGTTCGAGCGGAGCAGATCGACACCGGCGACGTTGAGTCCCATGGCCTTCGCCGCACGGATGGCGGTGGCGCGTTCCTCCGGGGTGATTTTCACCTTTTCGGCGGAGCCGCCGCGATGGAGGTTCGAGCGGAACTCGCCCTCGGGAGCCTGACGTTTCATGGAGGCGACGACCTTTCCTCCGACCACGATGCAGCGGATGTCGGAACCTTTCGCTTCCTTGATGAATTCCTGCACCAGAATGTTCGCGTTCAGGTCCTTGAACGCCTCGATCACGGAGCTGGCGGCGTTCGCCGTTTCAGCCAGCACGACGCCGACGCCCTGCGTGCCTTCCAGCAGTTTGATGACCAGTGGTGCGCCGCCGCACATTTCGATGAGTTTCCCGGTGGCGTCCGTGTGGTGGGCGAAGCCGGTGACCGGCAGGCCGACGCCGCGTTTCGCGAGGATCTGCATCGAGCGCAGCTTGTCCCGGGAGCGGGCGATGGCGACGGAATCGTTGAGGGTGAAGACGTTCATCATCTCGAACTGGCGGACGACGGCGTTGCCGTAGAACGTGTGCCTCGCCGCGATGCGGGGAATGACGGCGTCCGCCTGGAGTTCCTCCCCGTCCACGTAGATGCGCGGCTTGCGGGAGGTGATGTTCATGTAGCAGCGCAGGTAGTCCACCACCCGGACATCGTGGCCGCGCTTTTCGGCGGCCTTGACGAGCGCATCGGTGCTGTAGAGCTGCGGGTTGCGGGAAAGGATGAGGAGCTTCATGGAACGATGCACGCGGATGGGTGCAATAGACGCGCTCCGGCCATGGTCAACCGGAATTCGTGTGACGGGATTGGAATATGGTGGCACCGGACGGACAACAGTCCGCCATCATTTCACCGGGGAATAATCCGTTGCCTTGAGAAGCTCGGATTTCACGCCGTCCTCCACGGTCAGTGAGCCACCCGCGGCGGCTTCGGAGGCGGCGCGTGCCTTGATCCACTCCGGGTCCGCGCGGAAGGCGGTGAAAGATGCCTTGCCCGCTTCAGGAGACGCGTGGGCGAGGAAGTAGATGAGGGTGTTTTCCGCGCCCGGCTCACCTTTCGATGGGGTGAAGTAGTGGAAGTGGCGCATGCCATGTTTCGTGAACAGCGCGACGGTGTGCTCGCGGAAGCGTTTCAGCAGGTGATCCAGATTTCCCGGGCCGGTCGTGTAGGTCCGCAGTTCGAAGGTCTGCGGTGCGTCAGCCGCGGCGTAGGTGATGGTGGAGAAATCCGTGGGGGAGAGGAAGCGGTTGTCGGCCTTGGCGACCAGCTTTCCCCCTTCTTCGGATTTCGCCTTGGCGGCCACCCATTCCGGATCCGCCTGGAAAGCGGCCCATGATTTGTCACGGGAGGCCTTGTCCGGATAGGAAAGCAGGTAGACCAGCTTGTTCTCCGTGTTTTCCAGTGGCACCCAATAGCCGACGTTGGTCATTCCATGCTTGGCGAAAAGCTTGGTGGTATGGTCGCGGAAGCGCGAGTTCAGCGCGTCCAGTTTTCCTTCCGCGGCATAGTAGGTGCGGAGTTCGAAGCAGGTGTTGGTGGAACTTTCAGCCGCGGTGGAGGACATGGCGGAGAGGATGGAAAGGGCAAGCAGGCGGAGGAACGAGGCGCGTCTCATGGCTTTGCCCGACACTGGAAATCGGGGCGGGGGCTTTGGCGAGGCAAATCCGCGGTTCAGACCCGGAACAGTCCTCCGCGTTTTCCCGCCAGGATGGCCGCACCCATGATGGCTACGGAAAGGAATACCATCGCCCATACGCCCAGTGCGGCGGCCAGCTCGGTCCCGTTGCCCAGTGTGCTGAGCAGGGTGTAGATCGCCTTGGTGATGGGGTAGTGCTGGGTTTGCTGGGCAAGGATGAGACTGTCGCTCACCTCCAGCATCGCAAAGGCGAAGGCGAAGATGGACCCGGCCATGAGATTCGCCCCGATGAGCGGGATGGCGATCCTCCGCAGGGTGCGTGACGGTGTGGCGCCCAGCGAGCGGGCGGCTTCCTCCAGCGCCGGGTTGCTTTGCTGGAGGCCCGCCACCGCGGACCTGACGACGTAGGGCAGTCGGCGGAAGGCGTAGGCGATCACCAGCAGGAGGAAAGGACTCCCGTCCGCGCCGATGAGGAAGTGGAACGGCTTGTCCTCCTGGGATAGGGCGAGATAGCCGAAGGCCATCACCAGCCCGGGCACCGCGAGCGGCAGCATCACCAGGGCGTCCAACCACCCGCGTGACCGCAGATTTGACCGGACCACCACCCACGCCACCGCCAGTCCGATGGCGAGCGCGACCAACGTGGCACACCCGGCATACATGAGGCTGTTCTGGATCGACGGAACGACCAGACCGTTCCCCAGCGCTTCGGTGTAGTGCCGGGCGGTGAATTCATCCGGCACCACCGTGCCATACCATCGACCGGCCAGCGAAAGGAGGATCACCCCGAGATGCGGGACTGAGGCGAGGAGGAACACCCCGAGGAACAACAGGGCGCACGCGGCCGAGCGGATGCCGCCGATGCGTTTCAGGTCGGACCGTCCCTTCGGGCGCGGTGCGGTGCCCAGGGGGGAACGCCCCATCACCAACTTCGAAAGGGAAAACACCACCGCTGCGACGACCAGGAGGATGGCCGTGAGGGCATAGGGGGTGGGGTTTTTGTCCAGCCCCTTGATGCCATCGAAGATCTGCACCGGGGCCACCCTGGAGTAGTCGAAGACCAGCGGCACCCCCAGCTCCGTGAAGGCCCAGATGAAGACGATGGAGGAACCCGCGAAAACACCGGGCATGGAGAGTGGCAGGGTGATGCGGAGGAACCGTTTCCATGGCGGGCAGCCCAGGTTTTCCGCCGCTTGTTCCATCGCCGGATCCAGATTGGACAACGCGGCGGCGATGTTCATGTAGAGGATGGGGTAGAGATGCAGCGCGTTCATCACGACGATGCCTGTGAACCGTCCGTGCGCTAGCCAGTCGTAGGGCAATGCCGGGTCCATCATCCCCAGGTCGATGAGCAGGGCGTTCAGCGCTCCATTCACCCCCAGCATCTGCTTCACCCCCACCGCTCCGACGAAGGGCGGGACGATCAGTGGGGCCAGCACCAGCACGCCGAGCACCCTTCGCCCCATGAAATCATAGCGGTGCCCGATGAGGGCGAGGGGAAAGGCGATCGCCAGCGTGGCGATGGTGCTGGTGATGCCGAGGGCAAAGGCATTCCACAGGCCCTCCCGGTAGATCGGGTTCCGGAACACGGCGATGATGAACTCGAGCGTGTAGCGGGTGGAGCCATCCGGCCCCTTCAACTCGAAGGCCTGCTTCACCACCATCCCCGCCGGATAGAGGAAGAACACCGCGAACAGCAGCGTGACGATGGCCGTGAGGAAGATGGCGGTGCCCCGTTTCATCGGGCGGTGGTGGTTTTCGCCCGCGCCATGGCGGCGGCGCGGCGGTAGTTTTCCCGGAACCATTCGCCCAACTCCGCTGCCCGTGCGGCGGCCACCATGGGGTCTTTGGAATCCAGCCGGGCATCTCCCTTGCCCACTGCGGAGTAGGGGACCATGGACACATCAGCGAACACGGCCAGGGCATCCGCCGGCATGCCGGCATCGCGGAGTGCCTGCCAGGCATCCTTCATTTCCTCATGGGAGTCGATGCACATCACCTTCACCAGATTCCGGATGGTGTTGAAGGCCTTGCTGCCGGTGAGTTCCGGACGGTAGGTGAAGTTCCCCTCATCCGTGTAAGGGTGGACGCCGGGCATGCTGGAGGCTGCCAGATTCTCCGGCGTATAGACGTCCTTTCTCACCGGCATGCGGTGCAGCGAACGGGCGATGGGGCCGTGGGGTGTGCCCGGTTTTCCGAACCAGATCCGCTGGGCCTCCGGTGTCAGGCAGAATTCGACGAACGCCTGCGCGATCTCCGGATGGGGCGCGCCTTTCAATACGGCAATGGGATCCCCGCTCAGCGTGGTGCCCGCATGGGGGGCGATCCACTTCAGGCGCGGGCGGCCATCGGCGGTGGTGAATTCGCCCTCATAGGATCTGCCGTAAAAGTCGATGCACATACCCGCCGCGGCATTTCCCTGGACCACATCCTGCGGGGGCTTCGGTGCGCTGTCCGTGAAATAACGGGCATTCGCCGCCATCCGCTGGATGAGCCGGAGCCCGTTGTCCCATCCTCTGGCAATCGCCGCATCCGCGTCTCCCTGTGAGGATGCCGGCTCGCGCTGCATATGGGTTTGCAGGATCAGTTCGAACGCACGCGCAACGGAGCCGCTTTTGGTGGGGTCCGCTAGTGCCAGCGAACCCGCATAGCCTGGATCGCCCAAGTCATCCCACTGTGCCGGCTCAGGCAGGCCCATGCGTTTGATCGCGTCCGGATTGTAGCAAATGCCGAACTGGGACATGCATGTGGCCACCCAGGTGTGGTCGGCGGCGTAGTATCGCTCCCCGGTGAAGGTTTCCGGGATCACGCCGCCTTCACCGAACCATTCCGGATGCTTCGTGAAAACATCGAGCGGTGCCAGCCGTCCGAGCCTTGCCTGGCCTGAGAAATCCGGCTCGCCGCCGCCGAAAAAGATATCGATGCCAATACCCTCGCGCCTTCCGTCCGCCGCCGCCTCGAATCCGGCGTCCAGCACCATCCTGATTTCCGAGGTGCCGCCCGGCTTCCGCCAGTCCAGATAGATCGTCCTCCCGGTGGAGCGCTTCCACCATGCGGCGAACGCTTCCTCGAACTCCAGGCGGATGGACTCATGGTGCGGGGTGATGATCACCAGCCGGTCATCCGCCTCGGCAGGGGATACCGTCGCTGTCTCGCGTCGCATGACCACCGGCAGGGCCACGATGACCGCCAGCAGGCCCAGGATCAGCAGCGCGCGCGTTTTCACCGTGGTGACATCAGGGTTTCAGGATCATCACATCCGCATGGCGGCAGGAGATGGAGACATTCGCGCCAGGTTCATGCATGACCTGCGGATTCATCTCCACCACCTCTTGCCGTCCCACGGCCGTGCCGATCAGGTATTGGATGCGCTGGCCCAGATAGGTCCGGTCGATCACCGTGCCTGCGAGCACGTTTTCCCCTTCCGCCTGCTTCAGCCGCCAGGCTTCCGGACGGATGGAAATGCTCACCCTGTCACCCGTGGCGGGACTCCATGAGGCATCTCCCATCCTGCCGATCAAGGCCCCGCCATCCGTCTTCGCGATGCAGTGGCCGGCCCGCTGTTCCACCACCACTCCGTCGATGATATTCGTCTCACCGATGAAACCCGCGACATGGGCCGTATGGGGTGAGCGGTAGATCTCTTCCGGCGTGCCAATCTGGCAGATCCTCCCGTGGTCCAGCACCGCCATCCGGTCCGCCATCGCCAGTGCCTCTTCCTGATCGTGTGTGACATAGATCCCGGTCAGGCCATTCTCTTTCACGATCCTGCGGATCTCGCGCCGCATCTCGATCCGGAGCTGGGCATCCAGATTCGATAATGGCTCATCAAGCAACAGGCATTTGGGTTTCACCACCAACGCACGGGCGAGGGACACCCGCTGCTGCTGCCCACCAGACATCTGGTCGATGGAACGCCCGCCAAAGCCCGGCAGCTTCACCATTTCCAGTGCTTCCTCCACCCGCCGTTTGATCTCCGCCTTCGGCACCTTCCTCTCCTCCAGCCCGAAGGCGATGTTCTGGGCCACGGTGAGATGCGGCCACAATGCGTAGGATTGGAAAACGAGGGCCGCCTCCCGCTTGTGTGGTGGCATCGTCGTGACCTCCCGGTCGCCGAAGAAGATCCTTCCGCTGGTGGGTGTTTCCAGACCGGCGATGCAGCGGAGAAGGGTGGTCTTCCCACAACCGGAGGCTCCCAGAAGGAAAAACAGCTCGCCCGGCCGGACCGTGAGGCTGACGCCATCAAGGGCCTGCACCTTTCCGAAGGTTTTTACGATGGATTCAGCGCGGATGGAGTCCATGGATACAAGGGTGGGACCATGCTTCCGCAGAAGCGTTGGTAAGCAAGCCGTAACGGTGCCAAATCAGGATCGGAATTTTTTCGGAAATAACCCAAAGATTCTCTTGCAAAGGCTCCGGCAGGCACTTACCAAGTGCCCGCCCACCCAACCGGAAACGCTCGGATGGCGGAATTGGTAGACGCGCTAGACTAAGGATCTAGTAGGGAAACCTGTGGAGGTTCGAGTCCTCTTTCGAGCACTTTTCGTTGGGAATAAAGGAATTAGGAGGCTTTTAAAGCCTCCTTTTTTCTTGCTCTGAAGAAGGCTTTTTTAGGTCCGCTGCCAGTTTGCTGCCAGTTTTGAACCTCACCTCCGCGTCGACAGGCTTTCGCTGGCAGCCGATTTCATCCGTGCTCACGGGGCGCGTTCTTTCCCGGATTGGAAATCGGAGATTCACCGTAGGAGGGCGTTCAGGTCCGACCGCCGGAAGCGATACACCCCCCCGGGTGTCCGCTTGGGTTTTAGCCTTCCGCTTTTCACCCAACGATGGAGGGTGGCAATGGAGATCCCGAGATGGTGGCACGCATCGTAGGAATTGATCCACGGTTCCTCTGGATTTTCCGCCGACGTATTCAGGTGGCCCTTTGGCGAAGCGTCTGGTGATTGCATGTGATCAGCCTTTCACATCGCAGCCAGCCACGTGTTCCAGTTTGGGTGCAAACCCGTCTTCCAAATGAATGGAAGTATTTTCCCCATCCACGCGGTTCTTATCCTGAGGTAAGCGCTTCCAGCCAGACCGCTTCAGTAGCCGCACGGAATAGGGCGGGGTGCTGACAGTCGATTCCACTGTGGTCGGCATTCGTTACATCGGCTTGAATGGGTGATCCGATTTCGTGCGTTGCGAGGCATTCTTCTTTCAGTGTACGCGACCCCATGGGTGGCACGTTTCCTCGCTTACTTTCGAGGAGAAATATCCAACTTTGCGAACTCACCGTTCGCTTTCAGTAGCCGGTTGAGTTTCCCTCGTGGTTATTCGATTTTCCAACTACAGATTAATTGAGCCGGAGAACTTCTTGAGAGAAAGAGAGCCGCTCTGGCACTAGAATACGGCGTTCGATGGCATCCGAGATCAGGGAAGCGGAATCGAAAAATACCAGACTAGGAGCTCCAGCCATCCCCACACGGTCAATCACTCCAGTGCTTCCCAGCGCCTTGAACCAAGAGCGGACGAACCACCCAGATAGCGTTGGATCGATCTTGATTGGATTTCCGAGGACGTAACACCCGGGCGACGATGCTCGTTTTACGAAACCAAAATCCGTAATTAGCCCCAATGCGTAGCGACCGGATCGGCGCACGGTTTCCCTCTCTCCATACGTCTCGGACAATTTTCTTAGAATTTGCTCCAACTTCACTTCCGGTTGCACACGGATCATCCTGCCGACAGTGGCGGCGACGTCGTTGAGAAAAGGATAGGTCGCGATAACCATGCCCCAAGATAGAATAATCGCCGTTTCACTTGTGGGGCTGGATCGGAAAATCGCGATTGCTTCTGACCTCATCGCTTCGTCTTCGCCGGAATCTGCCCAAACGTGTCGCAGGTAGCGCATTGACTTGGCGATGCTGTCCTTGCCTGAAATATCGACTTTGATCAGTTCTTCCATCCTCTCGACCCATACCGGGCCGTCCAAACCATCGGAACGCAAGCGCAGGCCCTCTTCGAGCCAAGATGCTCGAAGCCGTCGATTGAAAGCTATGGGGCGGGCGGATGGCAGGCTCATGAGGTTTTCGTGCGTGAGATTTCAATGAACGGTATGACCATTTCATCTAAGCTTGTGCCACCGTGGCAAACGATGGTCTGGCCGACAGGAACGAAAGCACCGCGCCCGGTGTGAAGCAATGGCAAGTAATCAGGTGGCAGCATGTTGGTGTGAATCGCTTGCGTCCTGCCAACGAGCTGGGCGGCGGAATGTGAAAATATCGTCGCATCTCTGTAGATTCTCACTCGTTGCCCGGAACGATCCACCAGCACGCCCTGAGACAGTGATCCCTCGCCGCGTGCCTCAAGATTTCCGTGATCGGATGTCAGATGGAGTTCGTAGCCGGAATCGAGTATCGTTTGGATGGTTTTGATCAAGAACTGCTGGCGGCTCCAGATTTTGAGTTGTTCGGTGATTCCCCTCCAGCCAATAGTTGCGCCATGGACGATGTCGTCAGGCATCCTCACGGTGATTGCAACCGCCACGGCTCCGCTTTCGATTACATCCACCGCAGCCGCCAAATCGGAGTCGCTACCCTCAATATTCAAATGCGCTGAGCGCATCGGCCGGCTACATGCGCCGTCCCAGAAAGTCTTCCAACGCTTTGCGTCGAGATCTGTCCTGTCGATGGTCGATTGAAAAAACACGGGCAGCTCCCCAGCGTGAAGAGTCTGCCGCCCGACGTTCGTGACGCTGGGAATCATTGTGAAACAGGCGTCGTCCGAAAAACAGAGATCCGGTACCGTGAGTTCGATCTCACGGCGAAGGATTTTCCATTGAGCCAACGATAAGCCGTCGAGAATAAGCAAGGCAACTTTCTTGCCCGCTTTGACACGACGAGCAAGGAACTGGGCGACATGATGCGCCAGCACAGGTCGCGATGGGGGAAGATTGCAAAGGCTCTCAAGTCTGGAATGGATAAACTCGCTGAATCGACCGTCCACAGGTTCCCAAAACTCATTCCAAAATGCTGATGCTTCTTCAACAGTGTTGTCTCTGGAGAAGGTTGAGGCAATGTGCGTCGAATAGCGCATCGCAAAGCGGAGCCAATCCTGATAACCGGCATCCTGCTGCGGCATCTCCGCGAACAATTTTCTCCGTTGATTCTCCAATTCCGATGTCTCGATTTCCCGCTTCCCGGACGCCACTCCCACCTTGCACCATGCTTGTGGTAGTTTCTCCCCTGTTGCCGGAACAGGTATCATAAATCCTTCGAGGAAAAGGTTATCCATCCAAACGCGAAGCCGCTGATCTTCGAAGGTGAAGTCCGCCGTCGCCAAATCCTCGACATGACTGTCGGGCCGTGGCATGAGCCATCCCTCCCATCGTGATTGCATGAACTGCCAGAACACCCCAGGGTTTCGGATCAAATCGTGCAGGCCGGATGGATTGGCGTATAACGGCCCCGCAGCTTGTTCGAGGCGTGCGGCGAGACTTTCTGGAATCCGTTTCCCTTCAAAGTGAAGGATCACCAGGACTTGAACCAAATCCTGAAAACTGCTGAGGAAAGTTGTTTCAATGCGGTAGGCGATTCGCAGAACCAGGTCCGCAGTATCGCGGTCACCGAGAACGGTGCTGGGAAACTGCGCTTTCTTTTCCCAAAGGTTTGATAGAACCGCCGGTTCGAGTTCCCGCAACACCTTGCGGGAAAGAGTTGGAAAAACATCCCCGAGCGCGATCTCGATGTGTCGGGTGGCAGAGTAGATGTCGGCTGGCAGGCAACGCAGGCCATCGGTTCCGGGATCAACCACGATCACATGACAGCCGGGATCGCCGGATTCCAGCCGCGGGCGAATCTGGTGCTCGTAGCGGAAGCGGAACGCCATCGGGTCATCATAGACAATGACTTCAGCCCCGCGGTGAACCAGCAGGCGATCCACCTCGTCGTTCCGGAACAATCCGTCACCATCAGCCACCGCCCACAAGGGGGAAACCTCGGGGTGGATCTTCGCTATCAGATATTCCTCAAAACTACTCACGTCGGTTCAATGGATAGAATGGTCAAAGGCTCAAGCTCGGGGAGCAGAATCCGCTGGCTTTCGATCTGCGCCATGCGTGCGGTTTCCTCAGCTTCCAGTTGTCGCAGGCGGTAGCCGCGGACTTCCGCCAGCCCGACCTGGCCGAGCATTCGGCGGCGGGCAATGAAGTGATATTGGGCACGGTTTTTTTCGTCTTCCCATCGTTGCCGGTGTTGGCGCTCCATCTCCTGCCAGAGAGATTTTCCCTCCTCGGATGCCGCGCGGTAGCAGTGGTCATGGAAGGCCATGGCATCCGTTCCAGTGATCCATCCGGTTTGTGAGACGTCCAGCGAAGCGAGTCGTTCCCAGACGTGGCGTGCGGTTTGCGCGAAAGTGCGGCCATCCCGGCTGATGAATACGGGAAAAACCTTTGCACGCCGGAAGTCGAACGATGTCATTTTCAATACCCAGAGCGACCAAAAGCCGTCGATGGTTCGCGGTAGTGCGGCAAGATTCATACGGGGTATCGGCTCGCCCTTGCCGTGGATCGGAGCACGACCGAGAAGCCCGCGAATCCGTGGATGATCCAGTGTGAGGAGGATACCGTCAGCCTCCTCGCGAGCACCTGGAAACCTCACCTGCTCGACCTGATCTTCGTCCGGCCAGCGGACCAGCGTTTCGCCTCCGCTTCCTCGCCGGAACTCGCCCCCAGACGATTCGACGTGGAATCGCACGAGCATTTCCAGAAGGTCACCCACCGGCTGACTTGAAATCGCGCCAATCTCAGCGCCGGAGATTTCCCCGTCCGCCTGAAGCACCCGCCCGTGGTGGTGTTCGTCGGATTCCTTCCGCAGGGAATCGGCGATGATGTCGGCTTCTTCGTTCACACGTTCGGGGTGAAGCAGAGCTTCGATAAACAAGCGGTCGAACATGCGATTGCCCTCCACGGAATCGAGGAGGTCGCTGGTTTTATCGACTCCGAACTCTTCCAGAATCGTTTGCAACTTCGCTTCCAGCACTTCCTGAATCCGGAACTCTACCGAGTCTTCCAACAGAAAATTCAGCGCTTTGACGATATGCTTCTGGCCGATGCGGTCGAGCCTGCCGATCCGTTGTTCCAACGCCATCGGTCGCCAACCGAGATCGAAGTTGATGATGACGTGGCAGAACTGGAGGTTGAGTCCTTCGCCACCGGCATCGGTGGAAATCATGATGCGCACATCTTCCAAGAAACGCTTCTGCACCGTCTTCCGCTCTTCCAATCCCATACTGCCATTCAGGCATACCACGGACATCCCCCGCGCTTGGAGGAATTCTGCCAACATCGACTGGGAGGGAACGAACTCGGTGAAGATGAGCACTTTGAGTTGCGGGTCCTGCTCCTCTTCCTGCAGTCGATAGATCCATTCCAACAGAGTCCGGGCTTTCGCATCCGGGCCATTGGCTTCCACCTTGCGCGCCGCGTCGAGCAGGAGCCGCACCTCATCCTTTTCATTGTCCATCGCCTTCATGCGCTGGCGCAAGACCGTGTCGAGCTGCTCCTGACCGTCCATTTCATTCCACTCGGCCACCTCCGGGAAAAACTCCATCTGTTCGGTCGGTTCATTCAGGACCGCAAGCCTGCGCTCCAAGGTCGCAGCAATGGCGCGGGTCGAGCTGCTAACCAAACGCTGCATCAGCACCATCAGGAAGCCGATGTAGGTCTTCTTTTCTAGCATCGCCTGGTTGTAGCCTTGGCGCACGTATTCCGTGACTGCGTCGTAAAGTTCCCGCTGCGCTTCATGGCCATCCCATGACACGCCAACCAGTTTCGTGATGCGGGGTTTGAACAAGGCGCTCCCGTCATGGTTGATGGCTTGCCGTTTCTCCGTGCGGACGATGAAGGGTGCCACCCGGTCACGACTCACGGATGCAGCGTCCGGGAATGCCTCTGCATCGAGTAATGACATCAGGCGTTGGAACGCATCCGTCTTTCCCTGGTGAGGTGTGGCGGAGAGCAGGAGCAGATAGGGAGCGGCCTCTGCCATCATGCGGGCCATGGCGTGGCGTGCCACAGTGTCGGAACTGCCGGCCACGCGATGGGCTTCGTCGATCACGATCATGTCCCAACCGGCGGATGCCAGTCCGAGGATACGGTCGCGGTTGAAGGCATTGATCCGCTCCTGGTCCCACCCTTTGCGGGTGTCGAGCGGCTTCACTCCATCCATCGAACAAATCACCCGGTCGTGGCTGCGCCACACGTTTTCCTCTTGCGAGATTTGCCGATAGGCGTCGAATTGACCGGGATCGAAGTGGCGAAAATCCTCACCGAAGCGGTCTCTCATTTCCACGATCCATTGAGGAATCAGCCCCTTCGGAGCTACCACCAACACCCGCTTGATCATTCCCCTGAGTTTTAACTCACGAATCGCCAGACCGGCTTCGATGGTTTTTCCAAGGCCCACTTCATCGGCCATCAGGTAACGCACCTTCCCGGGATTCGCTACCACTCGGCGCAAGGCCCGGATCTGGTGAGGCAGCGGAATCACCGCCGCGTCGAGAGGGGAGAGCAGCTTGTCGTCGTTGAGAAGGTCGAGCACGCGTCCGGCCACCGCCGCAAATTTCACCCGTGCTCCGGCATTGTTGTCGGAGCGGGTGGTGGTATCCGCGGTGTCGATCTCCTCCGGTCGGTGAAGCAGCACGGAATTCAGCGAAGGTATCCAAACCCGGTATCGCTGCTGTCCCCAAAGTTCGTCCACCTCAATGATCCGTCCAGGCGCGTGATGCGTCCGGGACCAGATCCAGGAATTTGGAGGCGCATCGCACATTTATGAATTCCGTTTGGCTTGCCGTTCGTGAAGCTTCTTCATGGCACCTACTGCATCCTCAACCATTCGGACATCAAGTTGCTCGCTGGTGAATTGCCGGGACGATTTTTCGGATTTCCACAGCAACTTCCCGGTGTGGTGGAATACGGGAACGAAGTCTTCCTGCACGAAGGTTTCTCTCTTTTTTTGATCCTGTCCCCAAGGGTCGGTATTCCTGTAAATCATCAAGCGCAGCGCCGAACCCTGAATTGAGTTCGTGAATGTTTTGTAGAAACCCAGAACAAACCGAAGCGAATAGGGTCCTGTGAAACCGACTACATGTTGTTCTTCCTTGTCGATTCTGATCCCGAGATGCTTTGAGACCGAAGCGAGTTTTTCAAAACTGCCCCGCAGAGAATTGACCAGATTGGCGGCAGATTCTTCCGCCACACGCAAGCCTTCTTCACTAGCAGCCAGAGCGACCGCTCGCTTGGTTCCTCCCACCTCGTCATCAAGTGCCTTGAAGAGGGAAATGGCATTATCGACGCTCGAAAACGTCGCCATCCTCTCCGCCGCCTGCACGGCGCGTTGAATTTCGGCCACTACTGTATCAACTCCACCCGAAGTTGGGGCACCCAAGCGTCCGGCAAGAATGGGCGAGAATGCCGTCACATCTTCGACGGTAACGTCCTTCCAGATCGGAAGGATCACTTTTCGTTCGTTCGATTCGATCGCGAACAAGCCGTCCAGCTCCGCCTTAGTCCACTTTTTCAGGAAAAAATCCGGACTCAACACCACCACTCCATAATCGCATTCCCGCAGCCCTTGGCTGATTTTTTGCAGCAGGCTGTCACCCAAGGTGAGTTCGTATTTGTCATACCAAACCTCGAAACCAGCGGAGCCAAGGGCCTCGACCAGCGGCTCGACGAAATCGGCTTTGTCCTCGGATGCGTGGCTGATGAAAAGTTTCATGAAGGATATGGCTAGGCGGCACCCTCCTGGGGGAGGGTGGATTCGTGATCGAGGAACAAGTGGGATCTGTGGAAGTCCAGATAAGCGGCAGTTCTCTCCAATGGAGGCTTGCGAAGTCGAAGCCCGTGCAGTCCGAAGATCGCTTTTTCATTCTCAGGCATGCACGGAGAAGTCATCAAGGCGCCGTCGTCGGAAAATGTGATCAGCCCGGAGTCAAAGAGCGCATCGAGATTCGCAATCAGAGGAAGACCGTTGGCAGAATCCAGCCTTTCACTGTGCGAACTCAGTCTCCAGGGTTTGATGTGAGATGCGCGAATTGCGTGTAGCGTTGTGGCACCCGTCACCGCACAACCGCTCTCCCATGTGGAGAGGAGAATGGTTCGAAATTGACCTTGCCCGATCCGCGCATCGACGAGTGCTTGTTTGGTGGTTGGGGTGTGGCCGGACTCACGGTTGATCGCGTCAAGATCGTCCAACAGTTCGCTTTCCCGGGTGACCTTGCCGACCGCCTTGATGAGCCCCAGCACGTAGGAAGTGTTCTGGCTATGGCCATAGTCCCTCACGCTGAGCGATCCGGTGCGATTGAAGATTTCAAGGCTCGTTCTGATCCACTCGAAGGACTCATTGCGCGCCTTTCCGCTTGTGAGTGCAAAGACAAAAGCGTTTCCCTTTTCAGAAACCTTGAATGTCGTAAGGCTGGCCACCGTCGGGAGATTTTCTCCCGGATGTCTGGCGACGTAGTTTCTGAGTTCTTCGAGTGTCATGATTGCATAGATGGAGTAAGGATCATCCCTCCGTCCGCATGACGGCCATATCGTGCATCATCTGGAGTTGTTCGTCTTCTTCGATGACATTGTCCGGCAGGTGGTGGGCGATGGCGAGGATGGTGCCGTAGTCCTTGGCGGCGAAGCATTCCCTGAAGCCAAGACGCACCGCTTCGGAGCGGACTTCCTTGAGCTTCTTGCGACCGGTCTTTTTGGCGGTGACCGGGGTTGAAATCGGCAGGCTTGGCTGGTTCGGATCGCCCGGTTTGGGGCGGGCGATGCCAGCCTGGTCGCAAAGTTCCCAGAATTCCTGGATAAGCCGCTTGTTCCGGATCTTCTCGACGTCCATTGCCTTGCTCGGGTCCGGGACATACCAACGGTCCTTAGCCCGAAACTGGAGCCTGGAATCGTCTTTAGGCAGATTTCGCAAATCCTTGTTTTGGGTCGAGAGGTAGCTGTGGATCTGGCTGGGTACCTGCCCTTTGCCTTCGTATTTCAGGAAGTTCTGTTCCAGAAGCAGGTTGAGTTCGGGACGGGTCTCGAATTTCTTCCAACTCGCGCCAAGTTGCTGCAAGAACGCAGGCTGAATATCCTGATAGCTTGAGGGACGGGACTTGAGATGGTTCCGCAGCCAGTCGATGGCGCTCTTCTCGTCTTCGACAAAGATACTCATCTGGCCGACACCCTGCATCTGGGCACGTTTCTTGTCCCACTCGGCGACTTGCTCGGATAGGAAGAACATGCCTTCTCGCTCGGGAAACTTCTCGGCCAGATCCGCTTGAAACTCGGCTGAACTCAGCGGGACGGGAACACCGTGGCCGATGTAGAACGCCACCATCCTGTCGTGGAGAATGCGAGGATCGCGCTCGGCGATGAACTCAAGTTCTCCGGCACGGGGCTTGACCACCGGGAGGTTGCGAAGGTGTGTGCGCATGAAGTCCCAAATCCCCTCTGGGGTGGTGCCGGTTTTGCTGAAGCGTTCCTCCAAGCCCCCATTGGGTTTGTAGGCGCTGATGACAAGATCTTGTTTGACGGCTGTTGGACTGGTGACGGACCGGAAACTGCGCTGGATCTTGTCCAAAGCCGCCACATTCGCCACGACAAAACCTGCCTGTTGCATCGTCGATTGAATCGCGTTCCATACCGAGGCTTGAGAGTTTGAAAATTCGACCGTGATCCATCGACCCGGTTTCAGCGCCCGAAAATAGGTTTGGAAACTTTGGAGCATGAGTTGCTGATATTCTCCAAGTCCTTTTTTCTTCTTTATATCAATAATAGCCTCTGGATCAGTATCTGTTCGCACCTTATGCCACGACTCGATGACAAGATTTAGGTCAGCATACGGAATATTGGCACCGAATGGAGGATCAGTAAAGACGTAGTCCAATGAATCATCAAGAAGCGGAACGTTGCTAACGGAATCTGTTGTCAACATTGACATTCCCTCCTGCCCCCAATTCATCTCGAACGCTTTCGTCAGACGTGCCAGCTTCCCCCCAAGATTATACCACGGGCTGCATTCAGAATGCTGAGCCGCGATATAGTATACGCCGGAGAGCATACGGTTTACTTGGGAAAAATGGGTTGGGCTATATCGATTCATCCGAGATAACCCCAGTACTGCCTGTTCTGCGAAAAATAAAAGCATCGAACGAATCCGAAAATCTGATTCCTGATGTGCTAACTCCCAGAGTCTGCCCATTGCCATCGCGGGCCGCGAAAGGAAAAATTGGTGAGTATGAGTGAAACCTTTCGGCTCTATCCTCGATCCATGTGTCATTTTGCCGATAGGCCAAGCATTCGACGGGATCGAATCCGGCCATTCCATGCTTTCGATCTTTTTCAATACTTCAAGGTCTTCGGCATCAGGCACTTTTTCGCATTTGGTTTTTCCTACGCGGTATTGAATCAAGCACGGCATGAATTTTACCCGCTTCCAAACAGTTCCCAATTTGGGATCAATGCTGGACTCAAAAACCCGTTCCACCTTGCGCTTCGTCAACGTCAAGGAACAATGGGGGCAAGGAAATTCATCCCTGACGGTTTTGGTGTCCTTGTCCAGTGCCTCTTCCAAGAAATTGATTTCACCGCCACATTCAGGGCAGGTGTAAACCTCGCTCCAGACCGTGTAGTCGATAAACTTCTTCGAGCCGTCGGTGTGGCGGGTCTGATACATCCAGCCGATTTCCTCTTTAAGCTGCTTGAGAATGGTTTCGGCAGCTTGTTGAAAGCGGTGCGCATCAACGGGAAGGTTGTAGTTGCAAGCGATGAAAGTTGCGGCTGGAGACAAATCGTTAATGATTGCCCGTCGCGCTCCCAGTTTCGAAACGGCTTTCCCGCTCTCATCGAAGATCACACCGCTGGCATCCACCCGGTAGCCGAGTTCCTGGACTTCCCTTCGGTCGCCGCATAGTTGGGCCGCCACGCCGGTCATTCCTGTCCCACAGAATCCATCGAACACCATGTCACCCGGCTCCGTGTAATGCAGGATGTATCGCATGATGGCGCGATGCGGCACCTTGGTGTGGTAGGAGTGGGCGTTGTAAATCGGGTGGTTTTTCCCCTCGCTCACATCGGCGGCAAAGGGCTCTCGGTGGTATTTTTCCTTATTGTCGTATGGCCGACCATAGTGATTGATGAAGTCGCCGACCCACGGATTCGGGCAAGCGGTATAGTAGGGTGGATCAGAAAGCGCCAGAATGTCCTCGTCCTCACCGATTGGAAAACCTTCGGCCTGCCGGAACTCCGGATCCTTGAGCTTCTCGGCCAGCAGATTCAGATAATGCTCACGGCGGGCTTCGTCGGAGGCAAACGTCTGCCCGAGGCATTCGACCGGGCCAGATTCCTTGGATTTGAGGTTGAGGCTGGATTGGGTGGACATAATCAAAATGGTTGTGATCTGGTAAGCATCTCGCCGCATTCTGCCAGGCTTCTCACTTTTTTGCGGAGCAGATCGTCGAGACGAATCGCTTGTTCGAACACCTGGCTGAGATCGTATCCGTCGGCCAAGATAAAGGTGGGTTGTTTGCCGCGAGTAATCGCGGCTAATGCGTCAGGGGTAAAACCATTTGCGGAAAGAAAAAGACCACGAGTGAAAACCGACTTGCCTTCAATCTTTCCGCGAAACGCAAGCAACGGGGCTTCGTTCACTGGAGTGGACACCCATTTCGCCTCCAGAAGATAGGTCTCGCTATCCAGCTCAAAAGAGCCATCGATCTGCTCTCCCTGTATCCGGTATGAAGTTCGTGGCTTCAATCCGAACAGGTCGAACAAGCGATTCAACAGGCGTTCGAATGCGAAGCCAGCGGCCTGTCTGTCAGGTAAGGTCGCCAGTCGATAGAACTCGGCGCGCAGGGATGGAAGCTCGGATTGTATGATCCCAATCGGAGTTGGCGCGAAGCTTTGGGTTGTAGATTTTTCCACGGGTATTGGGAAAGGATCTCTTCCCAAAGATGCAAGAAAGGCTGGATCCCAGAGATCGGGGAACTTGAAGCCGATTTCTTTAATGATTCGATTGATGGCAAGTATCTCAGACTCTACGACCTCATTGCTTTTGCTCCTGCGGTACTTGATCCCTTCGGAAACAATCGCCAGAACCAGAGGCTCGAATCGATCCCGCCTGGACTTCAGCGTTTGTTCTAGCAATCGCGCAAGTGTCGGCTCTTTGCTTCCGCCCAGCCACAAATCGCCAACGCCTGTCCGGATCGCGACTGTCTCGAAGGTCACATGGCCCTTCCACGAGCGTCCGCCAGAACCGGGCAGGAAGTTGTAAAACAGCCTTGCCAGATCAGATGCAGCTTTTGCTTCGCGGAGAGTCATGGACATATTGGTTAGATTGTTGTTGAAGGCGGAATGGATTCTGGGTCGAGGAAGAGGTGGGCCTTGGCGGTAAGGCGATATTTTTGAAGGCGGCTTTTTGGTTTGTCGGGGATGGTCATTTCAATCCATTCACCTTCCAGGGCGGGCTGCATGTAGGCGACCCGCATGTGATCATCATCCCGAAGTGCCATAAAGTCCTGTAGTTCGCGCCTGGAATGCGTGCCGCGAAAGGCGCGGATCAAGCGAGCGACTTCCGGGGTGACTTCCGGGGTGACTTCCGGGGTGACTTGCGGGGTGACTTGCGGGGTGACTTGCGGGGTGACTTGCGGGGTGACTTGCGGGGTGACTTGCGGGGTGACTTGCCGGGTGACTTGCCGGGTGATCGTGGGAATCAAGTCCGCGACGGGGTGAGCCTCCCGGAGGTGATCCGGAATCCTGTAAACGGCGTGGCCGGGGTGGGGCTCCACTTTTTGAAGCAGAACTTGGGTTTCCAAGTGGACGAGATCCCGGCTGGTTTCGGCGATACCAGTGCCTGTGACGGCCTGTGCTTCGAGCAAGGTGACGGTTTCGCGGGACCAGCAGTGCAAGAAGATGGTAGCCTGGGAATCGGTGAGCCGTACGCTTAACCGGGTCAGCAATGCCTGCTGCCGCTCGCTGAGACTCTGTTCCTTCGACAGTACCAAGTGGAACGAGTGATCCGCCGGATCATTCTCGATTTCGGGGGCCACCCTGCCCAGGCTGCGTTGGTGGGCGAACATATTCTTGATGCCTGTATTGGCCTGCTCGCCGATGCCGACCCGCGTGAGCATGTTCCGCAGTTTGGTATTCCGCACCGGCTTGTCGCCCGCCCGGAAGAACTCGTCGCCGCAGACGAAAGATGAACCCGGATTCCAGAACTCAAAGGTGTCGGTATATGCGTGAATGGTGGCCTTGCGGCTCTGATCGCCATAGTCTTGGTGGATGAGGAGATTGAGCACCGCCTCACGGAAGGCCAAGTAATCCGGTGGACTGCCAGTCCGCTCCATGGTGGTGGCATCCAGCTCAAATCTTCCCCCGGAGTGGAAGTTTTCCCGGAAATACTCGATGATCCTGCGCCATGAGCGAATCAGGTTCCCTTCGTTGAGCGTCTCGATCCGGTCGTCCCAGCGGGTTTCCGGCAGGCAATCTTCCTTCCGGGTGAGGAAGCGGAAGAAATCGACCTGTTGCCGGGAGAACGCGCGATGGTAGGCCGCTGCGGTCCCAAAGAGCAGGATGGCGGCACGCGTCGGATGAGGCACGCCCCCCTGCGGCACAATCAGACCGAAGTGTTCCAAGAAACCTGTGTCGGTGGCTCCTTCGGTTTCATGGCCCGGATTCTTTTGGGCGAATAGGCCGCGATACCAACGGAGCGAATCGGCATCGAAACAAGTCGCGGGATCGAGGCTATCAATCACTTCGTCCTCGTAGTGGCTGCCGGAAGCGTCCCGCAGGAATGCCTCCAACTCCGCCCGATTGCATTTCTGGGTCGTTCCTCCGCGCCGGACATACGATTCGCCAAGGTCACCGTCAATGTGAACGGGCTTGTCGGTGCGGGAGACTTCAGGAATGTAAAATACCAAGATGTTCTGCCCCTCGGCATCCAGGAGGGTCTCTTGGAACGCGATCCCGCAACTGAACTTGCCCCTTTGCCGCAGTGTCCCGATGAAGCCGTTCTGCACCTCGTCGGCATTCACGATGCCTTGGATCGTGTAGCCGCCACCCGATTCCCGAACGCCAAAGACGATCCAGCCGCCGCGAGTGTTCGAAAAAGCCGAGACGGATCGCCAAATCTTCTGGGGAATCCCACCGGCGGCTTCCTTGAACTCAATGTCGTTCCATTCCAGCCCATTCAGGCGTGCCTTGAGATCGTCGAGGGTCATCGGTTTCAGCTTTCGGGATTGGTGGACTCGGTTTCAAGGACGATGCGCACCTTGTTGCGGTCCTGTCCCTTGGTGAGATCGTCCGTGAATTGGGCGAAGCGTTCCTTCACCTCTTCGACCGTCGCGGGGGCACCACCGGGGAAGATGGCGGCAAAGAGCTTTCCGGGAACCAAGGGGACGCGAGTCAAGCCGCTCAACGCCTGCTGGAGGGCGGTTACCAGTTTTGCTGAAAGCGGATCGGGAAGGGATTTTTCCTCGCGGAATGTGTCCACCAGTTTCCTCTCCGCGGGTTTAAGAAGACCGAGGTGTTCTTCTACCACCGGGTCGTCGAGATCGGTTAGCAACGCGGAGACCCACGTCTGATAGGTCTGATCCAGCCTCTGCGCCAGATTGGCAAGACGCTGTTCGGCGGAGATTTCCGGGGAGCGTTCCATGGCCGGGAAGAAATCGCCGGTCGTGGGATTGGCTTCCAAGTCGGCTGCGGTGATGGTCTCTCCGGTCTTGAGCTGGCCGAACTCTTCCTGGATTTCCAGGAGTTGACTGCGGTTGATGCTGGGGATGCCGGCCAACTGGTTGAGGTGGTTCATCCGGTAGTCGCCGAGAAGTTCCGCCTTCTTCTTGTCCTGTTTGGTGTCGAGCCGCGCCCGTCGATAGAGTTCAAGATAGGCGGCGACATAGGATGTCTTGAGTTCCTTGAGCGACTGGATGGCCTTTTTCCGGAAGGGCTCCGAGTTCCGGTTTGCCGTGGCCATCACGTCGATCCGGAGTTGTTTCTTTGTGTCCTGGCATTTCACCCGCCACGGATGGGAATCGGGGAGAATGGACTCCGCCGATGTTAGATAAGCGGTGTATTCCGAAAGTGTGTCCGCAAAGACCTTCAACTCGGTGACTTCCCTGACGCTCGCGAGAACCGGCTCCAGCGCTTTCACCTCGTCCACGGAATAACGGAAATTCTTGATCTGCCCCGGAGTCTTGTAGGCTTGCAGGCTTTCGAGGAATTCCTTGGCCTGGTCGATGTCCTTCACCAGACGGGTGATTTCGTCGTCGGGCAGAAGGCGTTGGCCCCAAAATGGGATGCCGTGCCCGAACTCCTGTTTCGAAACGACCAGTTTCTCGACACGCTTCACCACTTCCGAATAGAGTTGAGTAACAGGCTCGGGATCATTCTGTGTGACTTGGACAGCCAACCCCGACGGTAGCCCCAGAAGATCAAACAGCGCCTTAATGGCCGGGAGATTCCAGTCCTTTGGTTTCTTGATGTGTTTGAACTCGACCAAATCGTCCAAGGATCGGGTCGCCATTTCTTTGAGATCGGTGGCGGCGAACTCCTTGCCGGGAAGGCAGAACATGATGTCGCCGGAATGCACCAAGGCACCCAAAACCACGACAAGAAGCTCAGGCTCCAGACGGAATTTGCCCGGAGCGGAAAAGTAGGGCACTCCGTAGATGTCCTGCACGAGTTCCGAGCGGTTGAGCACTTGCCCGTGGCCCTTCTGGTTGAGCAGATCGAGAACATACCTGGCGTATGGGCTGACGTATGGGTCGATTTTCTCACCGTTCATCAGTCCGAGACCGTCGAGAACAGCGATCCCCGTCTGGGTGGCATTCGCCGAAAGCCCACGGAGGGCATCCTGGGTGGCGGCGATGGCATTTCCATCCCGCCCGAAGGTGATCAGGCGGGAGAACGTCGGGTAATCGCCGCATACACTGGCGAAATGACCGCTGAGCTGGCGGGATGCCGCAGTGAAAACCTGCTCGGCCGGCGTCATGCCGCCTGCGTTGGCTCCGGCCAATGCTTGGCCAAGACTTTTTTTCTTTCCCTCATGAATCACCTCAAGGGCAGTTAGAAATTTTTCTCTGAGCCACTTGGTCAGGGTCTTGAAGTGAATATTCGCCTTGTCGCCATATGCCTGTTTTTTCTGCCCAGTGGAGGTGTTGGCTAAATCCAACGCTGCGGCGTAGAGTTTGAGCGGTTCCGTGAACGCCACGTCGCGGGAGTCCAATTTGAAGAACACTTCATCGGCCTTCTTCTCGTCGATGTAGTTCGGGGCATCGAACGGCTGTGGGAAAAACAGATAGAAGTCGCGTGGCGGTTGTGCCGTCGAACGCTCGCTTGGCGTTCCGAAAAACAGCCAACCCAGTTTGGAAACTTTCCGTTCCGTCCACTGGATTGAGCGTTCCCAGATGCGGAATCCGCCGTAACTCGAAGGATCGCTGCATCCAAGAATTTCAACCAACGCTTGGTAATAGGCGCGGTCGAGTGAATCCTTCGACAGGGTTTCTGCCTTCTTTTCGACCAAGGCATCGTAGTCGTCGGTTTTCTTGAGATCGAGATAGACCTGCCGGTTGTCGATGTTCTGGGAGACGAACTGACCACTGACCGTCGTCCGAATTTCCTTCAAGGTCACTTCGATCAAGCCGAGAAGATCGTCGGCGGGAGCGCCGCCAAGTTGCGCGGCCATCGGGTGGAAGAGGCACAATTTGTCCCGCAGCTCCTCGGGTGTTAGGCCGAGCGGCAGATGGACGTCATTCGTGGTCAGGCGGTGGACTGATAGGCCTTCGATGATGCGGATCGCCAATGCCTTGTATTGCTTCTTAGGGAAAGCGCTTTTCACCTTATCCTCCAGGACATTCGTGCATTCCATGACCGTCTTCACCTCTGGAATGGCGCGGAAAGCGGGGTTGTCCATCAGGTGTGCCCAAAAGCCGTCAAACGCGAGTATGCCAGGCACGTCTTCGGGAACATCGGATGCGGCCATGGCCGAAATCGTCCTGGAAAGCACCTGGAGCACACCGCGCTTTTCCACGATGGGGACTTTCTGGAAAGTTTCTATGTACTCGGGATGAACCGGGAACAAATCGACGAGATCATCCATGCGCTCGTTCCAGTCGCCATAGAACTTGGCGAAGCCTTCCAGATAGGCGCGAATCTGCTGCTTCTGGGCTGGTGTTTTTCTGAGAAGGCGATTGGCGACGACAAACTTCACGTCGGAGGTGGCGATGTGGACCTGCTCGAAGCGATCCTTAACGCGACCTAGGCTGTCCGCCGCGAATTGGAAGCGTCCGGAATCGAAGATCGCTTCCTGCACCCCGGCCATAAAGCGGAAGCGCAGGCCCTTGCAGACCTCACCGACTTCCCGCAGGAAGCCAAGATCCAAGACGAGAGCCTGCTCCTTGCGACTGCGGAGGTAGTCTAGCAACTCGTCAACGACCAGAAGCAGTCCGAGGTTAGGATATTTTGCGTGAAAGGCGGACATCATGTCCTCCAGCGAGGTTTTGTTTTCGGTAATCACATGCGCTTCGGGAAAGACATACTCGATCCCGAGTGCCGCGAGTCCTTTCGTCAACGAAGTAGTTAGAATCTCCCTCAGCCCCATCGTCGTGGAACCGATTTCCATGCGGATGACCTTGAAACGTCCGGCGAAGACAGCCGCGGCCTTGCGCACGTCGGTATTCTCCAGGCTGTCCAACGCGGAGGCATCTTCCGCCAACGCGGAAACCACCGACATCAAGTGACTTTTACCCGAACCATAGTTACCGACGACCATCACACCCTTGGTATCCGGGTTTCCCTCCAAGGCGAGGTTTGGGAAAAAGACACTCGAAAGCCGTTGTGCCATATCCTTAGAAATGACGTAGGAGCGCACCAGTTCCAGAGCTTTGTCCCGCTTGTCGCTCTCGCGAAGCTGGACGATGGACTCGATGGGATCAAATTGGATGAGGTCGGCGTATCGCATGGGGTGATTGATGAGTGTTATAGGAGATGAAGCACCGACTCAAGTTCGTGTTCAGACATATCCATGTGTGAAGGATGATCAGCGGCACCAAAGAATAGGTGACCGGTGGATGTCGTGCCAGGCCATGACGCCACCAAGACGGCGTGCCGCGATGCTCCTTTGATCAGCGCGACCGGGTTGACCCGCAGGCTGGGCTCGAAAAGGATTTCAAGATGATCGAGACAGGTGAGAGCAGAAGGCGATTCGCCCAAGCATGCGGTAAAGCAGTCCTCGACTGACGCGCTGCGGAGCGACACCGGAACTTCGATAAAGGAACTCGACAGTATTTTGCCGACATCGACGACGACGCCGTCTTCCGCCTCGGCTAACCCGCGTAGCAAGGCGGAGCGCTCCGAAGGCGTCCCGCCCGCCAACCAAACCAGCCTGAAATGCTCGCCGCTTGCACGGGCGATATCGACTTGAAGATTTGCGATTTTTTCTGCGATGTTCATAGGGAAGGGGAGCCTAGCTGCCCGCTGGGTTCCGCGTGTCCCGAAATTGAAGATTAATAATGTTATCAGTGTCGAAAGAGCCAGGTGGAATACCCAAAGTGGCCGAGATGAAATCTGGGGGAAGCAGCAGTTCGTCAGAAATTTGATGACGACTAATCACTTCATGCTTGATGAGAAGCTCCCAGGAGCGCCGAAGCACGACGGGATTTTCTACTTGAATTGCATCATCGTGGGGTTCCTTTCTCCTCATCCCTCGTGCCGATATGTCTACCGCCAATCTTTGGTATTGGAATGCATCAATCGCCCCTAGGTTAAACGTTCTTCGGATCAGAGCCTGAGCGGAAACTTTCCAACGAAGCTTCATCGCTAAGAATGACCCCAGAGTAACTCCATGTATTTCTCGGCTAAATGAAGTTTCAGGTAAAAGAAATGCTCCGGCAAAGAGATTGGCCTCGTTCTCAATTCTCTTCAATGTAACCGGATCTGTGATCTCTTCCGATGATAAATGGGGGTGCAAAAGCAAATGTCCCAACTCATGGGCGGCATCGAATCTGGATCGAGTTCCCGACGCCTTGTCGCTTGAGAGAAAAATCATGGGTTGCGCGTTCACTACTCGCGAGAATGCATCGAGCTTGGCCGATCCACTGGACTGCCTTATAACGCGGATACCTTTGCTTTCGAGCAATGCCACCATGTCCGGAATAGGGCCTGTTCCCATCAACCATGCAGATCGGAGATTGCTTGCTGCCTCCTCAATTGATTCTTCAGTATGTTCCTGAGGTTCGGAAGATTCGTTCCAGAAATTTGCGGCATCAAACGACGGAAGGGTCACATATTGGTCTAACCAAGCTGCAATCTCGTAAGCCCACGTCGCCTGCTGCTTTCTCATTTCTTGATTTCGTCGATTGCGTGCCGAAGCTGAAGATCGAAAAAATACAGCGCTATCCGCAGTTACGGGAAATGGCCGTTCTTCTTTGAGGTAGGCAATTTTAATACCAAGAACTTGTGCCAGTGCCGAGAGCGCTTCGGCTGTCGGTTTGCGAGTTCCATTCTCGAGAGCCGACACCATTTGCGGCGATAGATTGGAATGGGCTGCTAGCGCTGACATGGTCAGCCCTTTTGCGATGCGCGCTTCAGTCAATCTGCGGGGATGAAAAATAGGAGCTTCATTCATCAGTGCTCGGAATTTTTGAGCTTTTCAATTTCAGTCGACCTCAGTCGAAGTGCTATCTCTGCCAGTGGTTCTGCGGGAATAGGATCGACTGGACACGTAGTAGGATCATCACCGAAGCCCTCGCCCTCAGCGCCGGGTGAAATAATATTGGGTGACCAAGCGAGGCCAACTATGGTGCCATCGCGATCTCCAGGAACCATCAACTGAGCAAAATTCAACGATTTGTAACCGTGCAACATCAGGAGGGCTGGTCCCTCGTCGCTTTTATCGCTGACATCAGAAGGGAAAAGGCTGAGCTGGTTTTCATTCGCTCTGCTCAACCGGAAGTTCGATTTCTTTGGGCATTTATACATCGCGTGCGAAGAGGCGAACGTTATACGGGCAATCCCGAACGCATACTCCATGAAGAACCCTGAACCGTTGGCAATAGGATGCCAGTTGGCCCCACCCATGACCAAGCCATCTTCGACGCTTTTCGCTACGACGTTGTTGACTAGCCCATAGCGGATCTGACCTAAAATTGTTGCTTCCAAAGGTCCATTTAGAATCGGGAAGTCCGCTGCGATTTGCTCGGTGATTGAGTAGGCGGTTCGAATGCACTGAACGAGTGATGCCTGAATCAGCGGGGGAACGATTTTCAGGGCCTCGTCTGGAGAAGGTGGAAGTGGAGTCACGCGCAACTGTGTATTGCGTTTTCTGTAAAACGTCCACTAAAATTTGCGAAACACTTCAGAATCTGCAAAAACGAACTTGATTGGATTCGAATTCGACCAGTTGAGGCCGACGTTCCAAGAACAGCCTGAGATCATGTCTCGATGCCTTGTGGCTCTTCCTTGGAACGAATCGCGATCTGTTCAATCGTGGCGGAACTTTCCTGATGCGTCTCCGAGTAGCGGGCTGGAATAACGCAGACCGATTCCACTGCCAGTTCCTGGAAGACTTTCAGCAACGACTGGAGCTGTCTCCCGCGGATTGTCACCTCATGGGAGACGAACACCACCGTGAGGACCTCGGTTTCATCGGCAGAACCCAGCGAAGCGTAGATCAGATGTTGGTATGGAAAAACAAAGGTGTCAGCGTTCAGCGGCTCAAACTTGATTGTTCGGGCGTCGGGATTGCGGAGGTAGCACTTGGAGATTCTGGTTCCAGTGCGGTCAGCGGCGGTGGTTTCTTCGGATTTGATCATGGTGTCATTTGGTGGTGTTGAATTTGACGGCTGTTGCCGGTTCGGTCGCGGATTCCGACGAAGGTTGTGAACGAGCGGCCCATTTCCAGAATCCGGTCCATCAGCGTCTTTTTCCGCAGGGATGGCGGGGCGATGGATTGTGTGGCTGCATCGGGGAGCGTCCCACCCGTCAGATCCAACGCTAGTTCGCGTGTGCCCGACCGTTTGACGTTCTCGCGCAACTGCTTCTTGTCCGTGGTGAAAATCCTCACTCCCCGCGCACCCCGTGAGATGGTCACATACCACTGGCGCGCATTGATGGCCGCTTTGATGCACGAGTCCGAGAACAAAACCTGATCCACGGTCTTGCCTTGGGAAGCATACGAGGTGACGGCGTATCCGCGCACGAATTGCCGGTAGCTCGGGGGCAGTTCGCGCCCGTCTTCCAGTTGGATGCAGCCATTCGCTTTGACCCGTTTCACGGTGACAAGTTCACCATTGTCGAGACGTTCACCCGTGACGGCCTTTGCATTGCTTTTGAGCTGAAGTCTGTCGCCACGGGAAAGAAGCAATTCCTTCGGCTGGCAGAGCGTGAGCTTGTCCAGATACTTGAAGGGAATGGAGCGGATCTTGTCAGCCGCCTCCACGATCAGGCTGTCATCAACAATGGCGACCAAGTTGCCGGTGGTTCCCTTCGGAGCGCCCCGCGCCGTTTGGTTGAAGACAATCACCGTATCGGCGGTGTGGTAGCGGGGATCTCGCTTCTGGGCGTTGGACAAGTCACGCGCCTGTAGGGTGGAGACCTTCCAGTCCTCGCCGCCAATCAGCCTTTCAAGCTGTAAACCACGGCGCACCTCGTCATTGACGCGGTCGATCTCGTCCCATGTCGGTGAAACAACGAGCGTAGACTGGCCGGATTTCGACAATTCCAGATAACATCCGGCAAGCCTTTCCTGTTGATCGGTTGGAGTGCATTCCACCAGAGCGCCGGCTTGATCCAGCCGGTCAAACGATTCCTCGATCCTGCCCTGAGCCGCTTCCTCGACCGCTTTCTTGTATTCACCAATCCATTTCCGTTCCGCCTTGTTGCGACCCTTGGCCGGATTCTGCCTCCTGATTTCGTTGAGTTCGGCCAATTTCAGACCTGCATATTTTTCAATGGCCCACAAGGCGTCCGACGCCTGTACCGCCCCATGCTGGCGGGTGTCGCCTGAGAGAATCAGGCGACCCTTGCGGTTCCAAACCAACGTCATCAGATCGAGCATGTCCTTCGCACCGATTTGGCCCGCCTCATCGACGATCACCACCGTGCCAGGTTCCATTTTTTGCCGCGTGAGAAACGAGCTGACGGTCTGAGAGCCGGTCATGCCGTCCGATGTCAAGCCCTCGACCTGCTGGCGCTGGGGGGCGAGAACCTGCACTTTTCTGCCACGTTCCTTTAAGGCGTCATGCACCGCACGCAGGGTGAAACTTTTGCCGGTGCCCGCACCGCCCCGGAACAGAATCAGCCAGTCCAAGCAGCTCATCATGCTACGGGCTGCAACTTGCTGCCCCTCATCCAATGCGGCGTTTCCTTCCCATCCGGGAATGAGGGAAGCGTGCTTGTTCACTCCCGCACGGGCCAAACAGACAATGTCCCACTCGCGTTGAATCACGGAATGGGATGTCAGTCGCTTCGGATTGACCTTGTCCCGCACGTAATCCGTCCGTCCGGTCGCCTCATGGAGCTGATCGAGCGTGAAGGATTCTCCGCGCCCCCTTTCCAACGCGAATCGCCACAATTCATGTTCCCTGACGAGCGATTTGCGCTCGAACAGATGCTCCTCCGCCCAGCGCAAAGCGGCATCCACTTTCCGCACCGGATCGGCTTCGAGCGGATCCACCGTTGCCGTAGCTCCCGTAGAAAGTTTTTCCAATCCCTGCCTTTCATCGCCGCTCAGTTGTTCATCCCACCATTGCCGCAGCCGGTCCCGGTTCACCTCGGGGGATTTCCAAGGGCGCTGGGTATGCGCGACGTGCTCGCGCACCGCTGCGAGATTTTTTGTGGCCAGTTGCGGGGATTGTGCCAGCAGCTCGCGGACTTGCTCGGCAATCTGCCGGTGCCGTTTGGAAAACTTGCTATCCAGTGCCGCCGACACTCCTTCCAGCTCGAAATCGCCCCGCGCCAGGTTCCTGATGCGATATCCCAAACGGCGCAGGTCGCGTGCAAGTTCGTGGTAATAGACGTTCTCCACGTATTTTCCCGCCTGAAACATCTCGAAGGTTTGCAGGGCCTTCCAGCGGTTCTCCGCCGCATCGAAAGTGGCGTTGAAAACGAGGCAATGGCTGTGCAGATGGGGATCAAGCGCACGCGAACTGTCATGCCTGAAGACGGCGGTGACGGTGTTGCCCGTAGGCCGGTCGTCATTCCTACCACCCCGGCGCACCCGCGTCGCGGCGAAACGCTCCAGTTCGCCCATTGCGATACGCACCGCCCGGTCATGGGCATCGACAAGGCGATTATCTCCGGCTACGAGCGCCGCGATGGAAACCGACTTTGGCGGTGAGATCGTGAAATCGTAGAACAACCGCCGGTTCGCTACCTTTGAGTTCGCTTCGTTCTCGGGGTCTTTGCGTCGTTTGGTTTTCGTGCGGGCCGTCAGCCGCTCTCCGGTAGACGGATGAAGGTTCTCGCAGAGCGCGAGGAAGTTTTTTTTCTGAACCACGCCGGACAAGCCGAGCAAGTTTGCTCCTTCACCGAGCCACTCGCCGCGAACCGCTTGCCCCTCGCTGTAGTAGTCGCCGACGGCAAGATGTTCCTCGAAATACTCCTCAGCCTTCCGGACATTCGTATGGTGTTGAGGGGCGAGCATGACACGAATCGAAATCAGCTCAGACGCTTGATGAGGCTCCGGTCGGAAGACTCGAACGCGTAAAGAATTTTTTCGGTAACCTCGTGTCCCAGGCCACGCAATTCGGCGGCAAGATACGAGAGGTAGTTTTCGTTAACGCGCCAACTGACATCGACCATTTCAGCCGTATCCAGGAACCTCCATTCCTCCTCGTTCTCGTGGAACGTGAGATTGAACAGAAGGTAACGGCTTTGCAGAATCTCCGTACCGAGGTGGATGAAGGAATAATCGAACGCCGCAGCCACGACGTTGAAAGTAACTTCGCAAAGTGGAAACCTGCCGTCCCACACGGGAGTCGCAGCAAACAATTCGAGATCCCTCATGGCAGCAGAGGAAGCCCGGCAATGCGCGGCGAAGATCCTTTCATCCGTCGCAACAAGCTTACTGAGCTTTCGGGGCATTGTCATCATGACCTCGGTCAACAACGGCAAAGGCTTCTCAATTGCTGCCTCTGGATAGGTTGCCAACAGTTCGTTGCCGATCGGATGACGGTTTGCGAGGAGCGTCCGAAGCGCCTCCACCGTGACACGATTCTTGAGGGACAGGGTTTTGATGCCGATTCCAAACCACCGGCAACCATCGGAGGCGGCGGTAGGCAAATGGTTCTCGAATAAAGTCGATGTGGCCGCAGAAGGAAAGTGGTGTTTCAACGTCAACATTCGCGGAGCATGGCACCGCTCCGTTTCGTCGCTGTTCCCAATCGGGTGCAGCAACATGATAGAGAATAAACGCAATCAGTTTGCTCAGGTGGCGTTATGCATCAGGGGTCGACGAAATTCGGCGAGGAATCGGCCTTTCGGGCGGGATCACGGCGCGATCGATCGGCGTGAAAATTACGGAACGGAGATCATCAGCCGGCGAGTGCATACATCTGCCAGACCTCATCCGCGAAATAGAACCCGATGAGCACACTGCAACCCATCACGTCCGAGGACACTACGCGTGATGGAGGAAAGGGAGAGCGGAGCCCGGACGGGTGATCCACTTCATTTGCTTTGTGTGTCGAGAGCCAATTTGAGTTTGGCGGCAAGATCGGTGGCTTTCCCACGGCCCCAGTAGTGGAGGAAAATGTAGCGGGGATTTTCCGAGGTCATGTGATGGTGAATGGCGACGATGTGGATGCCACCGCTGCGAAGGGATTTGAGAACGCCTTGAAGCTCGCTTTCGAGGCAGGCGAAATCCCCGTCAACCACCGCGTTGTCATCGTTTCCGGCGAAGGCGGCCCAGGTGTTGACCCCCATCTCTTTCCCGATCTCACAGCCACAGTCCATTTTCGCGGTGCGGCCGATCACGAATTTCACCATGCCGTCCTTCTCCTGCGGCTGGCTGCCCATGATTTCAGCCAGCGGCGCGGCGGTGATCGCGCTTTCCTGTGGAATACCCCCGCCGAACGAGGTGGCGGGCTGGGCCGAGGCGGCACGAATTTCCTTCACCTTATCGAGTCCGGCGCGGACTCCCGTCGCGAGTTTGTCCACGCTGCCCTCGCCCGCGATGTGCATGAAATAAACTTTGGGATCGTCATGGAAAAAGTGGTTGTGCAGCGCGGTGACGTCCAGCCCCGCATCCAGGAGCGCGCTCATCACCGGGTTGACCTCGTCCTGAAGCAGCACCAGATCGCCCATCACCATGGCGGATTCCTTTTTCCCCTCCGTGAAGGCTGCCCAAGTGGTGAGTCCCATGAATGCGGGCATTTTCCACCCGTCCACGGTGATTCCGAGGTCGCCGCGCGGCCACGTAACTTTGAAGACTTGTTCGTCTTCGTTGAAGGTGCCTTTGAGACCGGTGAGTTCCTCGATCTTCGGATTGTCCAGCGCGGCGAGAGACAGCGGCAGGCAGGCGAGCAGTGCGGGAATGAGTTGGAAGGCTTTCATCACGGATTAAGAATGGCACACGCGCAGGTGCGCGCAAATGATTTCTTGAAACAGGAAGTTCACAAATGTAATATCTATGACAGATGTCCGAGAGCCCGTGGATCCTGCTTCTTTACAGCCTGCCGACCGGCCGTGGCAGTGCGCGGGTTGCGGTATGGCGGAAGTTGAGGAAATCCGGCGCCCTGCCATTCAAGACATCGGCCTACCTGTTACCCAACCGCCCGGAGTTGCTGGAACGTTTTCAGTGGCTGGCGCAGGAGGTGAACGAGGCCGGCGGAGAAGCGACCTTGGCCATCGTCTCCGAGTTGGAGGGATTGAGCCGGGAAGACATGATTCGCCAGTTCAACGAGGCCCGCGCTGCCGATTACGAGCCGCTCTCGACGGCCCTCAGCGCACTGGTCTCCCGCCAGCGGGAATCGGCGGATGACGCGGTGCAGGCGGAAGTTGAGAAACTGCGGCGGCGCTACCGCGAGATCCGCCAAGTGGATTTTTTCGATTCCGCGCAGGGCGGGAACATCGAAATTCAGCTCGACCGCGCCGCTTCTTTGATCGGAAACCGCGATCCGGAAGCGGCTTTACAGGTCTTTTCGACCAAAGAATTTTCCTCGAAAACCTGGCTGACCCGGCCGCAGCCCGCGATCGACCGGGTGGGTTCCGCGTGGTTGATCCGGAACTTCATCGATCCTCAAGCGGAGTTCGTTTTCGCGAATGATCCGGGCAGCCAGCCCGCGGCGATTCCTTACGACATGATGGGCGTCGAGTTCACCCACCACGGCGATGACTGCACATTTGAAACGCTGTTGAAGCGCTTCGGCCTTGTGGATCCCGGCCTGCGAAAGCTCGCCGAGAGGGTCCACGACGCGGACCTGGAGGACGGGAAATTCCAGACGGTGGAAGCGTTCGGGCTGGACCGGATTTTCAAAGGCTGGGCCAAGCTGGGTGTGGCGGATGATGAGATTTTCGCCCGCGGTTTCCCGTGTTTCGACGCGCTGTATGCCGTCTTCAAGACTCCTTCAAATGATTGAAATGAAAATGGATACGACCTCGCCGACTCCCGCGCCGCCCGCCCACCCGACCTTTCTCCAAGCGCTTCTGGTGTGGGTGAAAATCGGCCTGCTGAGTTTTGGCGGCCCCGCAGGGCAGATCGCGTTGATGCACCGGGAGCTGGTGGACCGGCGGAAATGGGTGAGCGACAAGCGGTTCCTGCACGCGTTGAATTACTGCATGCTGCTGCCCGGGCCGGAAGCCCAGCAACTGGCGGTCTACACCGGCTGGCTGCTGCACGGGGTGCGAGGCGGACTTGTGGCGGGAGCGCTTTTCGTGCTGCCGGGGGCGCTGTTCATGCTGGGGATCAGCGTGGCTTACATGATGTTCGGCCAAGTGCCGTGGTTTGAGGCAATTTTCTACGGGCTGAAAGCGGCGGTCATGGCCATCGTTGCGGCGGCGGTGTGGCGGATCGGCGGGAAGGTGCTCAAAAATCCGGTGATGTGGGCGATCGCGGCGGTTTCCTTCATTGCGATTTTCCAGTTTGGCGTTCCGTTTCCGCTGATCATCATTTCGGCGCTGGTGCTCGGGCTGACACTGGGGCGGCGGTTTCCCCAGTATTTCAAAACCGGTGGCGGCCACGGCGCGGCGGCGGAAACTACGGCGCATTATGTGATTTCCGACAGCGTTCCCGACCGGATCGGCATCCCGACGCTGGGCCGCACGCTGCTGAAGACGGCTTTCTGGCTGGTACTGTGGATTCTGCCCGTCGTGTTTTGCCTCGGCCTGTTGGGACGCGGGCATGTGTTGACGGAGGAAGGCTTGTTTTTCGGGAAGGCAGCGATGGTAACCTTCGGCGGAGCTTACGCGGTGCTGCCGTATGTCGCCCAGCAAGCGGTGGAAGTTCAAGGCTGGCTCAGCGCGACGCAGATGATGGACGGGCTAGGCCTCGCGGAAACGACGCCGGGGCCGCTGATTCTGGTGCTGCAATTCGTCGGATTCGTCGGCGGGTGGAATGATCCGGGCGGGCTGTCACCGCTGGCGATGGCGGCGCTCGCCTCCGGGATGACGACGTGGGTGACGTTTATTCCGGGCTATCTCTTCATTTTCGTCGGTGCGCCCTTTATGGAGCGCAGCCGGGGAAATCTGAGTTTCGAAACGGCGCTTTCCGCGGTGACCGCCGCAGTGGCGGGCGTGATCTTGAACCTCGCGGTTTGGTTTTCTTGGCACGTCATCCGCCCGGAGCCGGGGGCCTTCGATTGGGTCCCGCTCGCGCTCGGCGCGGTGTTCCTTTTCCTCCTGCGGAAGATGAAATGGGACGTTCTCACCGTCGTCGGTTTGGGCGCGGCGGTCGGGCTTGCGTTGCACTTGGCCGGAGTGCGGTGAGTCATGAGTTGAAGCCGGGTCGTTCCCGGAAAATGCCGTGAAAGAGGCGTTTGAGGGGGCGCGGGAGCTGACCGCGGGTCGCGAAAATTTTCGCGCCCGCGGCCATGAAGGTCACATCTTCGGCGCGATGTATCCGACTAGCTTGGTACCATCCGGTTTTTCGATTTCAACCCACCATTTCACATCCGCCGGGAGTGGGGATGGTGCCGTTGCATGAATGTCATAGTCATCGTGCGACGCAGCGTAGTCTCCTTTGCCGACGGCTGAAAGCGTCCGATCCTCGGTGCCAATCCATGCCCGGACAATCGTGGCCCCGTCGTCCTTGTAAGGCAGTTTGATAACGAGATGCCCTTCCTTTCCGGCCTCAACAATGCCGTGACCCTGGGCGGCCTCAATTTCCAGTTCGCCTGCCTTGAAACTGCCAAGCGCCACTTCATCGTGAGTGTGGTCATCGTCTGGTTCATTGTCGTGAGGATGACCGTGGGCTTCTCCTTCATCGTGGGGATGGCCGTGGTCGTCTCCGGCTGTTGTTTTCTTTTCACCGCAGCTGACCAGCAAGGCGATGACGGGTATCATTATGTATATTTTTCTCATGTTAGCATGTGTTTCAGAATTAAGGTTCTCAGGGAGAAAATTCCGAGAGGCGGCTCAATCGGTCGCGAGCGCGGAGTCTCCACGCTCGCGGCGATGAAGGTCACATCTTGGGTTCAATGGAGCCAACAACTTTGGTGCCGTCTGGTTTCTCGATCTCAACCCACCACTTGGTGCCTTTGGGCAGCGGGTCGGGTGCCGTCGCATGGATGTCATAATCGTCGTGCGATGCCGTATACGCGCCTTTGCCGACAGTAGACAGGGTACGGTCCTCCGTGCCGAGCCAAGCGCGGACGATGGTGGCTCCTTTGTCCTTGTAGGGAAGCTTGATGACCAAGTGGCTTTCCTTGCCTGCCTTCACTTTGCCGTGACCTTGGGAGACCTCGATTTCCATATCACCGGCTTTGAATTTGCCGAGTGAGACTTCGTCGTGGTCGTGGCCTCCTTGGGCTTTTTGTTCCGTTTTTGGTTTCGCCTGCGCTTCCATCTGGCCGCTAGCGGCGAGTGTGGAGAGGGCGATGGCGGGTATCATTAGGTATCTCATTTTCATACTTTTATTATTTGTTGTTTAGGTTTGGGGATTGGGGTTCTTGGCGGACACGCGGTGCAGCAGTGCATACCCGGCGGGGACGACGACAAGATTGAGGAAGGTAGAGGATAGCAGGCCTCCGAGGATGACTACGGACAATGGAGCCAGGATCTCGTTGCCCGGCTGGTCGCCGTGCAAGATGATGGGAACGACTGCGAGCGCGGCGGTGAGGGCTGTCATCAGGATGGGGACGAGGCGTTCGGCCGATCCTTGGATGATCGCGTCGAACATGGTGTATCCCTCGTGTTGGACAAGGTGTTGGTAGTGGTTCACCAGCAGGATTCCGTTGCGCACGGCGATGCCGAAAAGGGTGATGAAACCTACCATGCTGGCAATCGAGATGACCGGCGCGGTGTAGTGCCCTCCGAGGCCGAACAAGGCCCAGGTGTTGCTGAACACGCCGGGTGATTCCGCGAGATAGATCGCGACGATCCCGCCGATGAGGGCAAGGGGCAGGTTCACCATCACCAGCAGCGCGACACGGAGCGAGCCGATGGCGAGTTGGAGAAGGATGAGCATGATGATGACCACCAGGCCGCTGAAAACGAGGATCGTGCGGCTGGCGGATTGCTGCGCCTCGAACTGGCCGCCATAAGTCACGGTGTAGCCATGCTTTTGCACGATGGGATCGACGAGCAGGCGGACTTCCTCGACAAGGTCGCCGAGGTTATAGCCTTCCGCCACGTTGAGCGTGACCACTCCTTTGCGCTGTGCGTTTTCCCGGGCGATCAGGTTGGAGGTCATCTCGGGGCCGATGTCGGCGACTTCGTGAAGGCGCACAAGGGCGCCGTCTTTGCCACGGAGGACGAGGTTTTTGAGATCTCGCAGATCGTCGCGTTCTTCATCGGCAAGCCTGACGGAAAGGTCGTAGCGTTTCAATCCTTCGTTAATCTCCGCAACTGACACGCCATAGATCGAGTCGCGCACCTGTTTGGCCGCACTTTGGGGAGTGAGGCCGTAGGCGGCGAGATCGGCAGGGCGATAATCAACAGGCAGGGACTGGATCATCACCTCGCGGTTGGCGGCGACATCACGTGTGCCGGGCAAGGGCCTGAGCGCGCCTTCGATTTCCTTGGAAATGATGCGGAGTGTTGAGAGATCGTCTCCATAGACGTTGATGGCGATGGCCGCAGGTGTTCCCGAGAGAATGTGGCTGAGGCGGTGCTCGATGGGCTGACCGATGTTGGTGGTGATGCCCGGCACCCTTTCAAGGATTTCGCTGACTTGCGTCCGCACTTCGTCTTTGTCGAAGCCGGTTTTGAGCGTTACGTCGATCTCTGAGTTGCTGACCGGCTCGGCGTGTTCGTCGCGTTCGGCGCGTCCGGTGCGGCGGGTTACGCTGCGTACTCCTTCGAGAGCGAGCAGTTGTTTTTCAATCGCGCTGGCCATGCGGTCGCTGGCTTCCAAGGAAGTTCCGGGCGGAGCAAAAAGGCCGACGGTAAAGGTGCCTTCGTTGAACTCCGGGAGGAAAGATCGACCGAAGCTGGATGCCAGCCATAGCGACATCAGCGTCGCGACGAGTGCGGCTCCGACGACAATTTTGCGATACCGCACCGCATGGCGCACTGCTGGCACGTAGAAACCTTTCAGCCAGCGGACGACCGGGGTATCCTTTTCCTCGGCTCCTTCGGCTTTGCCTTTCATCAGGAAACGGCACATTGCGGGGGTTACTGTTAGAGCGACCACCAGCGAGGCGATGATCGAGACTCCGAAGGCAATTCCAAGTGGACGGAAAAAGCGGCCTTCGATGCCTTCCATGAACATCAGCGGAAGAAACACCAGAACGATGATGACGGTCGCGAAGACCATCGCCGGACGAATTTCGTTGCTGGCATCGAGAATTACGTCGAGGCGCGGTCGTCGCTCCGCGGTTGGTTTCGCTGAGTTTTCATTGAGCCTTCGGAAAACGTTTTCCACGTCGATGATCGCGTCATCGACAAGACTGCCGACGGCGATGGCGAGTCCGCCGAGGGACATGACGTTGATCGAAACGTTCAACCATTCGAGCACTAGGATGCCTGCCGCGAGCGAGAGCGGAATGGCGGTTAGGGTAATGATGGTGGTGCGGACATTGAGCAGGAACAGAATGAGGATGACCGCGACGATGATCGCGGCATCGCGCAGGGCAGTGACGACGTTGCCGACAGATAGGTCGATGAAGTCTGCCTGGCGAAAGATCTGGCGATTGATTTTGAGTCCTTCGGGAAGGGTCGGTTCCAGCTCATCAAGCATCGCGTCGATCTGCTCGGTGATCGCGAGCGTGTTGGTGCCGGGTGCCTTCTGGACGGTCATGACGACCGCAGGCAGGCCACCATCCGCGCCGGTGCCACGCTTCGGAGCTGGCCCCATGCGGACTTCTGCCACGTTGCCAATGGTGACGGGGAACTGGTCGTGGTATTTGATGACCGTGCCGGCGATGTCTGCGACGGAACGCACCCGCCCGCTTTGGCGGACCGGCAGTTCCAGCGAATCAACGTTGGCAAGGTAGCCCGCGCTCAGCGTGCTGTGCGATGCGCCTGCGGCCGTGGCCACATCTTCAATGGTTAGATCATAGAGACGCAGGTCTTCCTGCCGGACGAGCACCTGGTATTCGGGTAACTCGCCACCGATCACTGAGATTTGGGAAACGCCCGGGAGAGCGAGCAGCTTGTTGCGAAGGTCATACTCGGCGTAGGCGCGTAGTTCCATGTCGCTGAGTTCCCCGCCGGGTGAAGAAGCAGCAAGCAGCATGATTTCTCCGGTGATCGAAGTGATGGGCGTCATCTCCGCATGGGCATCCGGCGGCAGGTCCTCGCGGACCGAATCGATCCGCTCGGACACGAGCTGGCGGGCGGTCATGATATCCATTTCCCAGTCGAACTCGACATAGGCGATGGACAAACCGATGGCGCTGGAGGTGCGCACGCGGCGCACACCCGGCATGCCGTTGACCGAGCTTTCAATGGGGAAGGTGACATATTGCTCGACCTCGTCCGCGGCGAGGCCGGGAGCTTCGGTCATGATGACGACGGTCGGGGCGTTGAGTTCAGGAAACACATCGACCGAGGTTTCCGAAATACGCACGGCGACGATGGCCAGCATCAGTCCTGCGGCGAGCAAGACCAGCGAGGCATGGTCGAGCGAAAATTTGATGAGACGTGATAACATGGTCTTAATGTTCCCCGTGATAGGTTCCGTCCGCGTGGAAGTGTCCGCCTTTTTGGCTCGTTCCACTTTGGGAGGAGGAGAGCTTGAGTTCATAGGCTCCTTCGAGCACCACCTCGTCGTTGGGGCCGAGGTCGCTTTTGATTTCGACCCAGCGTCCGTCATCAACCCCGAGGTCGGCCTCGATGCGGATCGCTTTGTTGGGGTCCAGCGGATCGCGTTTGAAGAAAACATGAACAATCCCGTCTTTGACCACGGCGGAGCGAGGGATGGCGAGTGCCGGGCCGCCGGTTGTGGCGGTCACCACTTCAAGGAACGCGGAAACCCCCGGGCTGGACCATGGGCGCAGCTCCTTTGGGTTGGCATATAGCGGGATGGTGCGCTGGCTGGGATCGCCATTGATGCCGATGGTCAGCTCGGCGGGCAAAGAATCATTCAAATCACCGCCGCTGCCTTGATGCGGGACAATGTTCGCGGCGGGTGCTTTCGCAAGCTTTGCGAGATCGCTTTGCAGGGCAAGTGCGCGGAACCGAACCTGTGTCGGGTCGATGGTGGTGAGAACCAGGGTGGTTCCATCCACAAATCCGCCGTCGGTGACGGAGAGAGATTTGACGATGCCCGCCTTGATGGCTCTCACTTCGATCCAGGAGATACTGCGGTAGCGGGGAACCGAACTTCCCTCCCGTTGGACGGGTGCGAGCAGATCGTCGGCGCTCAGCGCGGTTTCCTCCGGGCCGCTGGGGGCATTGACGACGTTCAGCGCACTGCTGAGTGCGGCATCAAGTTCCGCTTTACGACCGAACAGCTCGGCATGGAGATCGGAAGCCTCGGTTTTGAGATCGGCACGTTTGAAGTCCGCATTCTCAAGAGCTTCCAGCCGGTCATCCATAGCCGCGCTCTTCAGCGTGGCCTGGTTGTAAGCTGCGACGGCTTGATCGATTCGCGACTGGAGATCCAGCCACTGGGGCGACTGGAAGCGGTAAAGCAAGGTTCCGGGTTTCACTTCGGCAAACTGGTCGATTTCGAAACGCACGTGCCCGGGCAGTGACATCCGGTATTCGTGTTTGGCGAGGGGCTTGAGTTCGAACGAGCCAGGAACGCGCAGGGTGTCGGCCACTTGACGGCGCTCGACCTTGGCAAAGGTGATGCCCAGATTGCTGCGGACAGTGGCCGGGATTTCAATGCGGTTGGTGGCGGCCTCGCCTTCCTCCATGGCTGGGGCTTTTTCGGCTTTCTTCCCGCTGTCGCACGAGGTGGATGCCGCGATCAAGGCGGCGAGCGGAATCCATCGGTAAATTGGTGATTTCATATCTGTTGGAAAATGGGGCGGTTGTGAATCATTTGGTGCTGGCTGCGATGCGGTCGGGGCCTAGCAGATAACGGATTTCATTTTGGGTATCGCTCTCTTCGAGACGGGCTTCGATCAGGTCGAGCTTGGCTTCGTGCGCGCGGACGAGACTTTCCAACAGCACGAGGCTGTCGCCTTCGCCGAGTTCAAGCACCTTGCCAGCGTCTTCGATCTGGCGATCCACAAGCGGCACGACGTTCGAGTCGAGTGACTGGCGGCGGGAGCGGGCACCTCCGAGACGGGCGCGCATGGCGGCCAATCGGCCTTCGGTTCGCTCCAGCTCCGTTTCATAAGCGGCTCGGGCGACCTCGCGTTCGGCGCGGGCCGCGGCAATGCCTCCCTTGTTCGAGTTGAAAATGGGAATCGGAATTGCGCCGATCACGCCGATCTTCGACTGGCCTTGGTCGTCCTCGAAATTAGGGCCCAGTTCGAGGTCGGGGTATTGCTTGCGGATTTCCCGGAGCAAGGTGAGTTCGGACACTTCGTATTCGCTGCGGAAACGGATGAGTGAAGGGTTGCTTTCCGAAAGATTTCCAAGGTCTTTCCCGCCGGGCGCGGCGAGCGTCGGTGTGATTGAAGCTGCCGCGTTTGGAGAAATTCCCATCAGCGAGCGAATTTCCTGCTCGCCCTCCTTCACCCGTCCGCGAAGTCGGGCGATGTCGGCCTTGCGGCTTTCCTGCTCGATCTTGAAGAGCGCGGATTCGGTGCGCGGGAGTTCTCCCGCCTCCGCCAGCTTGCCGGTGGTTTCGACGACCGAATCCAGCGAACCGACGATGCGTTCCGCCTGCTCAAGCCGTAGCCGATCCGCCGACCATGTGAACCATGCCTTGCGCAGTTCGCGCAGAGTTCTCCATTCCTCTTCGGCGACGCGGGCGAGAGCGGCGTGGTGCTCGGCATTGGCACGGGATTTCTCCACCGCCAGGCGGCCCGAGATCGGGATGGTCAGCGACAAGGCGGAGCCGACGATCCACGGGCTGGGCACGCTTCGGGTGACCTTGAGCACGTCGATGCTGAGTTCGGGATCGTCCCAGCGTCCCGCGTGTTCGGCGGTGGCCTGGGCGACCCCGGCCCTGAGGCGGGCGACGCGCAGATCGGGATTGTAAACGAGGGCGACGACCTCGCCCTCAGCCATAGTCAGACCATCGCTGGGATCGAAAATAACCGTCCGGGGCGCACTGGTTTCGAGCTGCCGTGCGAAGTCGCGGACTTTTTCGTCCGCCGGGCCGCGCTGCCGCCAAGCTCCTGCTTGGCCGGAAGCGTCAAGGGGTGAGGGTTGATAGAACTGGCAACCGGTGAGCGCTGCCACCGATGCGGAAATGATGAAGTTTGCGCCCGTTCGCAAAAGGCGACAGACGTTTTCAGGTGAAGTATCGTTGGAAAATGAAAGCATGGAAAATGACGGTGGAAAGTTGATTTGAAATGACCCGGATGACTCTCCGCGTCCAAATGAGCGGGGACTACTTCCCCCTTGAAAGAATGGGGAATGCGGTTCCAAGCAGGCATGTGCCCGATCCGCGATGGGTCACAAATGACGCGTGACGGGATTCCCGAATCGAGAATTGAGCGAGAAAACCGCTCAACTCAGAGCGGGCAATCCGTCAGCGCAAGGAGCCTCAACCCAATTGGGGAGGCTTGATCAAAGCAAAGCACGGCCCGTCGGGGACGAAATCCGAGACGGCCACAAGATGGCAGTAACCCATCGGGTTTGCCATGAAGGCACTCCTGTGCGAGACAGGGGCGAAAGGAGTATCCGCGCCTAAGGAAACAATGTGCGTGTGCGAGTGGCTGCTTCCGTCCGAATCCGGTGGATCCGGACTTTCCGAGGACGGAACAGAATCTTCATCACAAGGATGATGGGAATGATCATGATCATGTCCCGAATGCTGGTGTCCGTGGTGATCGGTCACTTCGTGCGTGTGCTCCATCTCGAAAGTCAAATTAGGACCAGCCCCGTAGACGAACGCTACGACGATGGCGAGGAGACTCTGTAAGATGGATTTCATTCCTTTTTCACAAGGTTCGGGGAGACTGGAGCCACTCCCACGCGCCTTCACCAGAAAGGCTAGCGACCGTCAATAACGTAGCAAGCCGGAATTACAAGTTTGTTCGTGGACGTTGCGCCGGGCGGACTTGCGGCATCGAAGTCCCCGCGAAGGTCGTGAAGCGCTCGAGCAACAACCTTGCTTGAAGCGACTCCACACGGAGAACCATCCCGCTTGGTTGGTCCCAGCGAACCGAATGATCATCCGAAAATTCGCATCGAAGGGAAAATCGCATCAGCTCATTGGCCTGAAAGTTTGCACCCATTCGGGAACTCTAAATCGGGGGAAGCGATGCAACGTAGGCATCGCTTTCAATCACAGACGCCCTACCCCGAACTGGCGTTTGGAAAAAGCTCCGCATCAGACAGCGACAAAACAAGCCATGAACACCGATCCGACTACCGCCGAACAACAACGTGTCATCGCGGAAGAAGCCGCGAGCTACACACCGCCGGAACCGCAAAGCCATACGATGCTGATGCCGCACCGTGAAAGCATTGCCACACTCCGAAGCAAGGGAGCGTCCTATCGGGCAATCGTAAAGATTCTCGGGAAGGTGGACATCCGTGTTTCGCTCGACACCCTCTCGCGGTTCTGCCGGGAAACCATCGAACACAAGCCCGAACGCGGGAGCCGCCGACGCTCCGGCATCCAGCCAGCATCCAGGCGCGCGGAAGCTCCGCTGTCCGAACCCGCACCGCCTCCTGTAGTGCAGGACATTCCGGCCTCCGCCAAGACTGCGAAGGTAGCGGAATCGGTAGCTACGCCACGCGGCAAAGGCCCACGCATCGCCGATCCCGACAATATCTGATCCCGCGCTGAATCCTCACAAACACCAGCCCCATGTCCAAGCGACTCGTCATTATTCTCAACGGCAAGGGAGGCGTCGGAAAAAGCTTCTTTGCCACCAATTTCGTCCAATACCTCAAGGACCGGCAGCACCCACATCATGCCATCGACACCGACAACGAGAACTCCACTTTGAAGCGATACCACCGGGAGGCGGATTTCGTCGACCTGAACGATCCCCGGGGGCTTGATATCCTGTTCGCCGCCGTGGCAGAATCCCCGCTGGTTGTCATGGATGGCCGGGCGGCGTCCACCGACCTGATATTGGACTACTTCGCCGAAGTGTCGGCCTTCGAACTGTTGGAAGGGATGGATGGCAGCCTCACTCTCGCCATCCCGATCAATCACGAGGCGGACAGCGTCACCCAGGCAAAGCTGATTTCCGACACACTCGGCGACCGCTGCCAATACCTCATCGTCAAGAATCAGGCGCACAGCGAGCACTTCTCCATTTACGAGAAAAGCCGGACACGCAGCCGCCTGAACGACGAATTGAAAGCCGGGGAAATGGTCATGCCGCGCATGTATGACTGGCTTGTTGCTTCGTTGAACCAGCACAACCTCACTGCCACCGACGCCTTGAAGCACGAGGCATTCAACATCGTGGACCGGCAGCGGTTGAAGAATTGGCAAAAGATGTTTTTCACACAAGTGGATGAACATCGAGACGTGCTCCTAGCTCCCACCGAACCGGTCGCACAGGATGAGTGAAGATCCACCGGATACCGACCTCCGCGCTGACATCGCCCGATGGCAGAAGAAGTACCACATCGCCGACGGCGATCCGGCACTGGCCTGTCTGGAACTCTTTGATCTGTACGTCTCATCCCTCCGCCAACGCACTCCGGACGGCCCGCCGCTTCGCTTCGAAGAATTCCGCTCGACAATGGAATTGCTGGATAGCCGCAGCAAAGGCTTTGCCAAGCACGCTTCCGAGCTGATCCAGGAGCTTCGTCAAGCAACGCAAGCGCAACGGCAACTGCGCCGAGTCAGTCTGCTTTCCGTAGTGTTGACCGCCATTGCAACCTTCGCCGTCGGACTCCTCACCGGGATCTTTGTATGGTGATCCTCCGCCCGCTTATCGCCGCCTTCGTAGTCGCCGCAGGCTGGTACGGTTATACCGTCCTGTCGGAGCCGTGGAACCTTGCCGCCGTCGGCGGGGGAGTGGCCATTGCGCTTGCGGTCATTCTGACGACCTCCGCCACGAAAGACCGGCGTTCACCGGTCGTCGCCAAGCTCGGTGGCATGACATGGACGATAGAAGACTTCTGCCGTGGCTGGTTGATTACAGGCGACACAGGCTCCGGCAAGACTCGCAGCGGCATCACGCCGCTTCTTTATCAGGTCTTCAAGAACTCGCCCGGCTGGGGTGGCCTTTGCATCGACGACAAAGGTCTCTATTGGGAAACTCTCTCGGAAATGGCCCGTCACTTCAACCGGGAGAACGACCTGATTTTGTTGCAGGTCCGCCCCGACTCACCGACCTCCGGCTGGACGCCTACTCATACCTTCAACCTCACTTCCGACCGGGGCATTCCGTTCGGAACCTATGCCAAGTTCGTCGTGGACACTGCATCAAGCCTCGGTCAGCAGGGTGACAAGGGTTTTTTCAAGAACCAGGCACAGACCCACATCGCCGCCGGGCTTGAACTTCTTTACGAGATCGGTGCGGACGTGACGCTGGAAAACGTCTATCACTTCCTCCTCAACCAGACGGACATGGAGGAAGCCTTGGATGAAATCGCCGAAGCGGAACCCACGGAACGTCGCCGATTGCTGGACGAGCATTTCCGCCACCGCTTCCTTTCCCAGCCGCCCGAACAGATCGGCGGGGTTAAGGAGACCATCGCCAACTACCTTCAATACTTTCTCACGCCAGAGATTGCGGAAGTATTCTGCCCAACCGAAAACACCTTCGACTTCGCGGACATCGACCGTGGCAAGATTATCTGTGTGGCGATGCCACAGAAATTTCAGACCGAACGCCGGTATGCCTGCACCTTCCTCAAGATGCTCTTCTACACCCACGTTTTACGCCGGTTTGACAAGTCTAAGGAAGAGAGGAAGGACGACAACCTTCTAATCATGTGGGCGGACGAGGCACAGCGCTTCGTCACCGCCAGTGAGGACGGAATGAGCGATTACAACTGTGTTGATGTGATCCGCGAGGCACGAGCGACCATCGTTGCCGCTGCGCAATCCTCCAGTTCGTTCATCCCGCCGCTGGGACGTGAGAAGGCCCGAGTACTCTCTCTGAACCTCCGAAACCGGATGATCTTCCGCGCCGCCGACGAAGAAGGGGCGAACGAGAGCGCGGATTTCCTCGGAAAGAAGAGGGTGGTCAAGAAATCGTGGGGATACTCCGGCGGGAGGATGTCGCGAAACTTTACCGAGCAGGAGGAGCACAAGATCAAGGCGCACCTCCTTCGCGAACTGCCGAAGCACACGGCGGTGCTTGTCCACGGCAACCAGGGATTCAAGCGCACCCTGCTTCCGCCCCTGGAACCGGATGGAAAGGTGTCGCCTTGGTTTCGGCGAAAATTCTTCTGATCGTTGAACCCTTGAACAACGAATGATTTTTTGTATTGTTCCTATAATGGTGACTGCCCGCGGTTCATTGGTGAAGTGTCCGTTCTGCCGGGGAAGCGGCAGCATTGGTCATCGCTCGGATTGCAGCAAATGTTACGGTAGAGGAACCCTCGAAACCGTGACCCATGAACGGGTCCAAGCGGCTTGTGGAGGATGCGGTGGCAGCGGTCGCGCATTGGGACCTTACGGCGAATCCTGCTTGGGCTGCGGAGGCCGTGGAAGCCAAGAAAAAACCATTTTACATCGGGAGATCCATGCATGTCGTGATTGCCGTGGCAAGCCAGTCACGACGTGGGAGACAGAATGCCATTTCTGTGAGGGCGAAGGCAGGATCACCCTGGAGCAGCGACGCCAGCTCAGGCGAAGTCGCTTGATCCGGTCGTTGATGAAACTGCTAGTGATCCTGATCGTAATTGTCGCTATGCTCTGCGCGATGGTCTATGTCACCGACCGCTTGTAACTGGCGATCCTATCATCGGCCGATTTTATGCGTGCTTGGTTGCCGGCTCAGGCTCCCTTCAATTGTTCGGAATGTGCACTTCCTTCAGCGCCGCCGTCGAAGAATGGATGGGAGAATACCTCGCTTCAATTTCGACAATGTTCTTCGACACAACCAGAATGCCTTCGCAGTCGCCATCCATCAGTATTTTGCGGGCCACCGCGTCTCCGATAAGTTTTTCAAGTGCATCCCGCAACGGTCGCGCCCCAAGCTTTGGATGAAAACCCATCCGTACCAGAAAAGGCAGTAATTCCGGGTCCGCAGTGAGGTGATGGCCTTTAGCCGCCAGTTCGGAAAGCTGACGCTCAAGCATGAGCCGGGCGATCTCCACTTGGGTGTCATAGTCCAAACGTTGGAACACCAGCTTTTCGGTGATCCGGGCGTAAAGTTCGGGTCGCAGCCACTGTTGCGCGCGGGCGAGCACGTGGCGCTCCATCGTGGCGAACGAGGAATGTTGCCAGTCCAGCAGTTCGCCAGATGCGATGTTGGAGGTGAAGACCACATAAAATCCGCTCAGATCCAGCGTCGTGCCGTCGGCGACGGTGAGGCGGGCGGCATCCAGAATTTGAAGGAACACGTCCATGATGCGGGGATGCGCTTTTTCGATCTCATCGAAAAGCAGCGTGCCTCCGGACGCCCGCGCCGCCGCCTGCCCTAGATTTCCCCGTTCGCCGGATTTCGTTCCCAGCAGCAACCCAAGGCTCTCCTGCGTCTGGTATTCCGACATGTCGAAGCGGAACAGCCGCTCGTCTCCCGCCAGATAGCGGGTGAAGACCACGATCGATTCCGTCTTTCCAACTCCGGTGGGTCCGAGCAGCAGAAAACTTCCCTTCGGACGGTTGGGCGCGCTCAAACCAAGCTCGCCACGGCGGAGAACGGATGCCATCCGCTCCAATGTCAAGTCCTGCCCGCGAATCGTGGCTTTCAAATGACTTTCGAGGTTCTGGAGAAGGGCGCGGCTGTGATCCGGCATACCCGGAGAATCGGTTGATGTGTTCATGGCTAGATTGATTTCCAGCCTTTCAGGCTTCCCGGTGAATCCTGCACCCAAACCTGAACAAGAAACGGCGATGCCCTTGGTAAATCCATCGGCGTCATGAATAACACATATCTCGTCTCCAAGTCCGTGCCTTACCTGGCGCAAATCAACGGCCTGTCCGAAGGGGCAAGCCAGGCAATGGGAATCGTCATGCTGATAGGTTTCATTTTTGGAACCATCTGCGTTGTCGGTGGCGGTTTCGCCATCCGGCGTGGCGACACCGATGCAGGAAAGCTCTCCATCATCGGCGGGCTCATCATCGCGGGAGCACCCGCCATCGTGAAGGCGCTGTTCGCTGCCTTCGGTCTGGACGGCTCAACCGTTGACCCCGGTGCATTCTGATGAACGACACCTCTTCAGACCTTCGCCTGACCGAGACCAATAGCGCCGAGGATTCTTCCGGGCGCACGTGGGGATTGGAAGGGAACCTGTTCTGGCACGTCGTGGCCGGAGTATTCGTCGCGGTCCTCACCCTTCTACTTTGCTTCAGCGCGTTGCGCTGGAGCTTCGCGACATCGGCCTTCTTGGCGGCCATCCCGCTGACGCTCTCCCTCACCTACGTCTTCGGTTTCCGGCAGGGAAAACCGCCAGGCTACGACCGCGACCTGCTGGACGGCTGGATCAACGGCACCGGCTTCGCCCCCAACCCTGAACACCAACCTGAGCACCCGCTTCATCACCATGGCACTGTTTGACATTCTTTCCGAAACCGCGCCCAACGGCCATTTCATCCGCGACATGATCGTCTTCGGCGGTCTGCGTGCGGGCGATTCGGTTGCTAAGGGCTTCATCTTCGAGCCTCCCGATTTGGCCAATGCGGCCATCTCCGACCTCAATACTTTTCAGAATCAGCTCACGGTTTTGCTTGCTTCGCTCGGTGACCACCAGCGGCTGCAAGTCCAGTGGTTTTGCGATTCCGACTACCGCCACGAGTTGCTGGCCTATCACGACGAAACGCAGAAGGCCGACAACATCTGGACCCGCCGGGTTCGCAACGAACGCTTCACGCGATATTGGGAGGCGATGGCGAACCGCAAGCTCAGAAGGCAACGGCTGGTGCTTTGGATTTCACGGCGCATCGACGTTTCGCCGCCACCCGCTTCGACCAGCTCCTCGCTTGCCAGGCATTACGATCACATGCTCGACCAGCTTGAACAGGAGTTTGTCCAAGTGCGGGAGATGTTGGGCGGAATTTTCGCAGGTCAGGGGGCACGTCTCCTCCCAATGACCGATGCAGACCACTATCGCCACTACGCCCGCTTCCTCAATCCCTCGTTCGCGGATCGCTTCGACTATGATCCGCTGGAAACCTTCGATCCCCAGCGATCCATACAGGAAAATTGCTGGCACAGCGAAGGCAACGGGTTGTCCGATTCCGGATTTTGGATGGACGGGCATTACCATTCGATACTCACGATCAGTCGTTGGCCGAGAGCGACGTTTCCCGGCATCACGCACCGCCTGACCCATTTGCGGCTTCTGGATTATTCCATCACCGTCAACGTCGCTCCGCTTTCCGTCCGTAATGAGATCACCCGTGAGGAAAAAGCCCACGACCGGATCGCAGGAGACTATGCGAGTGAAAAGAAAGTTTCTCTGCTGACAGCGTTGCAGAAGAAGGAACGCAAGATCGCCGCGCTATCCGAAGGACACACGCTACCGTTCCAAGCCCTGTTCGTCATCCGGGCTTGGGATAAAACCCAAGCCGGACTCTCCGCCAAAACGACCGCGATCAAGAACGCCATCAATTCCATGAACGGCGCTCAGTATGTCGAGAGCAGCCTGCCGGGTACGACGCGCAAGCTGTTCTTCCAAACCTGGCCAGGGTGGCTCTGGAGCCGCTACGAGTGCCGCAATCTCTATGCGGAGCACGCTTATCTCGCCGACATGCTTCCGATCAGCGCCACGTTCACCGGACACTTGAACGGAGCGGAAGCCCTCTACGATGGAGGTGCCGACAATCTCGTCGGGCTTCGCACGTTCATCGGAGGAACGCCGCAGCACGCGGTATTGCTGGGCATGAGCGGGGCGGGAAAGTCGGTTACAATGTGCGACCTGCTTTCCCAGACCGAACTCTACTACGATTACACGGTCCTGATCGAGGAAGGGCTTTCCTACGGCATCTATACGAGAACCGTGGAACCCGGAGCGGAGCCGATCATTCTCCAGCCAGATGGCACGCACACGCTGAACTATCTGGATACGACCGGCCTGCCCCTCACTCCGCTGCACCTTTCCACCGCCACCGCGCTGGTGGCACGGATGGCCGGTCTTCCGTCCGACGAAGACCGGCAACGCCTGCAACAGGCGCAAATCTCGCGCTACCTCAACCAGCTTTACGAAGACGCCTTCAGCGACTGGATGCAACGCCATCCCGACAAGATCGTGGAAGTGGCGCGACATGCCTTCGCCTTGGCTGACTACCGAAGGAATCGAATGCCGCCGGGTGCTTCTTTTCTGGAAGGGTTCGCGGATTTCCGCGATTGGTCGAAAGCCAATCCGGACGAATCCAGCGATTACATTAGCACAATGGGGGAGGGGGACATCCTCCGGTTTCTTAAAGACCCCAAGACAAGCCGCGAAGTACGCAATCTCGCCTTTTCCTATTTCACGCCAGCGGAGCAACCGACCCACCAGATGCTTCAGGAGCTGATGCATTTGGAGTCGCACGGGCCGGAAAAGGATTCCATCCGCCAGATCGCCACCCTGTTGCTGCCATGGTGCCGCAACGGGCTTTACGGCCCGCTTTTCGACGGCGAAACCAATCTTTCCCTTACCGGACGGATCGCCCACTTCGAGCTGGGTTGCATCCCAGAATCCGCGCCGGAACTCAAGGCGGCAGCGGGATTCCTCATCTCCCACTACACCCGGCAGCATCTCGTTACATTGCCCCGGTCTCAGCGGAAGCGAATCGTGTATGAGGAGGTGGCCCGCTTCCTCGACATTCCCGAAGGCGAAAAGATCGTTCGGGAGACCTACGCGCAGATGCGCAAGTTCAACTGTTGGGCGGTTTCCATTGTGCAGCAATACTCGCGGTTCAAGGAAAGCAGGATTCGCTCCACGGTGTTCGGTAACAGCCGCCAGTTCATCCTGATGCGTCAGAATGATCGCGCCGATCTGGAAGACATTTCCCAGGACATCGAGCTGCCGGATATCACCAGGCAGCGGATCATGAACTATCCGTTACCCGACCAGCAACCGGGTCAGAAGTTTTCCGCGTTCACCTACTTTCACCTCGATACGCCCCGACCCGTCTGCGGCACGGTCCACAACATCGCATCTCCCGAGATGCTGTATTGCAGCAGTTCCAGCGGCGATCACTTCGAGCGCCGGGCACAGGAACTCAAAGGCCACGGCAACATCATCGAGGGCATCGCGTTTCACGCCCAATCCAAACCAGAACCATCATGAAATTCACATTCCCATCCATTGCCCTGGCGCTGCTTCTAACAAATTGCGCGTCGTCGTCCCGTCTCTTCAACAATGCCTTCGGAGCGGCCGGCGGTGCCGCCCTCGGCCATGGACTTAGCGACGGAGACCCTTTGATGACCGCCGCTGGAGCGGCGGGGGGCTTGCTCGCCGGAGAAGCCCTCAATCACGCGCAGGACAAGGAGGCCCGGAAAATCCATGACGAAGGCTACAACAAAGGCCGCAGCGACGCGGTGAAACAGCAATACTGGCTGCTTGTGGATCGCCAGCGCATCGATGCCGGTCCGATGGGCGCTGATGTCGGCCTCTTCGACTTTCCGCTGCCCGATCAAATGCCGGATGGAACCCTTTTTCATCACGGAGCAACCCGAACCCTTCGCATCGACCAATAACGCCATGTCAAATCCCTACAATCCTTACGAACCGCATCTGGACCGGATCAACGACTCGGAGCAGATGCGCCGGGAACGCGAAGAACAGCTTCGCCAACAACAGCAGCAAGTCCGCCAACAGGAACAGGAACGCATACGCAGGCAGGAGGATGAACGCCTTCGCCTTTTGCAGGAACAACAACGCCGGTTCAACCTACCCTAAAACACCATCCCACATCAACCATAACAAATACTATGAAAGCAGTACATACCATTATCTTCGGAGCGGCGATCGTGCCGTTTTCCGCGCACGCCCAATTCATCGTCAACGATCCCATCGCCGTAGCCCAGGGAGCGGTGCAACATGCCACCGAACTCGCGCAGTACGTCGAAATGGTCAGCAACCAGGTCGAGCAGATCGGTTTGCTGACTTCGCAATTGGAGCAGGTCACCGCCTACACCGACGCCTTCGGAGATCCCTCATCGCTCCTGAACATCACCGGTGCCGATCAGGTCATCAACCAGCTCAAACTTCCCTCAAGCGGTCAGCTTCTCGGGAATCTCCAGCAATCAGCATCAGGGGCGACATCGCTAACCAACCACGCCAACGGTCTTTTCCGTCCGATTGAAAGCATCTCGTTCAGCGGAGTCGAGGTTCCGCGTAACGACGAACTCTATCGAAAATACGGAGCGCTTGAGAATACCACCGCTAACTATCAGACCGTACACGAAGAATCCGCCGAACGCATCGTCACGCTCAAGGAAAACATCAGCGAAACCACCGCCGCCCTCCAAACGGCCACCACGGATGCCGAGGTGCAGAAACTTCAGGGCACGCTGGCCAGTCAGAACGCCCAGCTCGCCTCTCTTCAAGGAGATGTCCAGAACGCCGCAACCCAAGTGCTGGTTCAGGATGCCATGAACCGCAACGACGCCCTGAAGCAGGAAGAGGCGCGGCGGGAAAAGGACGCCGCCGAATGGGGAGTCACCAACAAGGAGTTCGATAAGGTGCTGACGATTCCCAGCAGCACCGCCCGCTGACGATCCAAGGAATACACGAAGATGAATGAGTTCTACACACGGCTCTATGAAAAGGCCGAACTGCTGTTCACGATCCTGGCACCCATCGCCTTCGTGCTGATCGTTCTGTCCTTGTGGAGCAGCGTCAGCAACGGCAACCGCTCCGCCACGATGTATCTTCGTGCTCTGGTCCATGCGATTGTCGTAGTGGCATTGCTCTCGCAATTCTCGGAGTGGCTCTCGATGGGCGAGCGGATCGTTGACTCGCTCGTCCGCGATACGCTCCAAGCGAGACCCGACGAGGTTTACGAGAAATACAAATCCATGACCGCCTCGTCCTCGGATGAGGCGAGCGGCGGATTCTGGCACAGGATTTTTTCCGAAGACGGACTTTTCAAGGCATTCGTCGCCGCCGTTCTCTGGATCGCCCAGTTCATCGCCAAGCTCGTTGTTTTCATCGCCTATGTCATTTACAAGGTCGTGCTGGCTTTCGCCATCGCGGCCAGCCCGATCTTCATCGGCTTTCTAAGTGTGCGCTCGCTCAACAGCGTCGGCATGAGATTCATGCTCGGCACCGTCGGCATTCTCCTCTGGCCGCTGGGCTGGGGTTTCGCATCGCTCGTCACCGATACCTTTCTCGACGTGATGGCCGAAGAGAGCTTTGTTGCCGCCTCCGGCATGGAAGGAATGGAAAACCTTCTCGCCGTGGCAGCCGCTGGCTTGTGGATCGTGTTCAGCACCATTGCCGCTCCACTGGTCATCCAGAAAATGATCACCGAAGGCACCAACGCCGGAGCCGCCTTTCTTCAGGGAGGATACAATGCCGCGAAGGCTGGCATCCAAAGCGCAGCCACAGCCGGAGCCGCTATAGCCGGAACCGGTGTGGGAGCGCCAATGGCAGCCGCCGGAGCCGCAGCAGCCAGTGCGATGGCCGCCGCTTCGTCTTCGGTATCGGGATCCCCACATTCCAGTATCGGCGGTTTGGCGTCCAATGCCGCCCACTGGGGCAAATCCACTTTCAATTCATCCGATCCGGCCAATGACCGGCAGGCAAGCGCCGCCATTGGCAAATCACGCAGATCCAACCGCAACTAAAACATGACCTCCACTGAATCATTACGAGAAACTCCCGTGCCGGGCGAACGCATCCGGCTTCCGAAACGACCGCTCCAGCCAACCCGCATCTTCGTGGACAAGGACCGCACCGCGTTCCTTTGGTTCTGCGTTGCCTCCGCCGCCGTCGCGGTGGCGGTAATCCAGCCGCATTTCCTCATCCGCAAACTCAAGGAAAGTGAGCGCGTGGTGATCCTCGATCCCGCTGGCACGTATCATGTCGCCCCGCTTTTGCGCTTTCAGGACGCGCGCGAATTCCACGCGCAGCAAAGCACGTTGGTCGTGATGGCATTCCTCAACCGCAATCCGAAGGGGCCGGACCATCCCGAGCTTCTCAATCAGCTTCTCCTCAAACCTGCCAACGACAAGGCGCAGCGGCAGATCGCCGCCGAAGCCCCGGAGTTCACCGCGAAGCGCCAACACCAGAAGCCGGAGATAGCCCGCATCGACATCCTCGAAACCCGCGAGGATTTCATCCTCACCCAGGTCACCGGCCAGTTGATCCGTACTGGTGTGTTCGAGGGAAGAACATTTAACGAAGCCATCCCTTTCAAGCTCGCCCTCAAAATGCGCCGCAATCCCGACATGGTGCAGAACGGCAGATTTCCAACCGCAGTAACCGACTTCAAATATGAACCCGCTCAATAACATCATCACCAGACATGGCTTCGCCTTTGTTCTTCCGCTGTCCGCAATGGCGGTTGCAGAAGACAGTGAAGCGCCGAAAGCCATCCATGAGATCCAGCTCGATGAACACCGGGTGTACTCCGTTCCCGTCTCCGTCGCCCGTGTTTCGACCATCTCGTTTCCGGGACCCATCGCCGCCATTGACGCCGCGCTCGTCTCCACCGACGACGAGACCCAAGGGCTGTTCCAGTTGGCGCACCAGCCCGGAACCTCGTTCTTCTCCGTCCGAAGCCTCGATAAGAATGTTTCCACGAACGTCAACGTCCGCTTCAACAACAAGACCTATGTATTGGAACTACAAGACAGCCCCGCTCCTGTCCTGTCGCTCATCTTCCAATCTCCGCCCGATCCCCGGCTTGCCGCAGCCAAAAGGCAGGCCCCCGTCACTGCGGTGACATTGCTCAGTGCGCTTGACCTGGCCAAAGCCTATCCGGTGCTGAAAGAGGCGAAGTCTGATGTGGTGGAAGAAATCGGCTACAAGGACTTCCGCGCCGAACCGCCCGTCATGGATCATGGTGATTTCCAGATTCGTCTGGAAGAAGCGTTTCGCTTCGATGCCCAGGACACGCTGGTGTTCCGCGTGGTCCTGCGAAACGCCACGGATCAGGAATTGCAATACAACGCGGGCGGCTTCGTGCTGCGGGTTGGCCAGAACCGTTTTGACGCATCAATCACTGATGCGAGTGGAATCATCCCGGCCAAGCAGGATGCCGCCGCTTACTTTGCCGTTACCGGCACACCCACAGGCGGACGCAACGACCTGTCGCTAGAGAACGATTTCGTCATCGTCCTTGAGGAGATGGATTCTCCCGGAGTGCTGCCGGAACTCGAATCACCATTTAAAGGAGGCTCAAAATGAATCCGCGTCAGGCAGTCCAGTTCTTCAAAACGCGCACCGGCGCATTCCTAATCTTCGCCGTCTTGTGTGTGGTTGGTTACATCCTTGTCCGGGGATTTCAGCCAGTCGGCTTCGGAACGACGGCCAAGTCCTCCGAGCCTGTCCCAACGGCTCCGCAGCCGCAGACGGTGCAATCCGTCACGCGCGACATGACTCCATTCCGTCCGGCGAAAGAGCGGCCACCAGCCGCTGAACCGCCCGCGCCCAAGGAAGCTCCGCCCGCGCCCAAGCCATTGCCACCCTTGACCCTGTTTGCCCAGGCACCGGCTTCGCCATCCACCGATAGCCCCTTGAGCGCAGACTACGCACCGTTCGGTCGGCTCATTTCCTGCCAGTTGGTGATCACCGTCGATTCCTCCAGTCTGGATACTCCAGTCGTAGGATTGGTCACGGAAGACATTTGGCACGATGGCCGTCTGATCATACCCGCCGGTACCGAAGTCCATGGCTCCGCCCAATCGGACCGCATGCGTGAGCGCATCGCAAGCCAGGGAAATTGGACACTTGTCTGGCAGGACGGCAGGGAACTTCGCGTTTCGGGTATTGCTCTGGATCGCGAGAAAGAATCCGACGGTACCGGATGGGCCATTACCGATGGCAGTGCGGGACTGCGCGGCCAGCTTCTCAAAAGCGACGACTACGCCGAAGTGAAGCTGTTCGCCGCCACCTTCCTTAGCGGGGCGGCGGGCGCGTTCACCCAACGCGAAGCCACCTTGCTCGGATCGCAACCGATGGCTTCGGCACAGAATGCGGCTCTCACCGGCACCCAGCAGGTTCTCAACACTTATGCCAAGCAGATCATGGACACCATCGAGCGCGAAGGCTTCTTCGTTCGGGTTCCGGCGGGCAAGCAATTTTATCTCTACGTCACCGAAACCGTCGATGTCGCCAAGGCATCCCTTGGCGGCTCTGCGATCCCAACGCCAGCCCCGAATCCATCGTCACCCTGAATATTCAACCCGCTATCGTCCATGAAACCACTTCCTCTGCTTCTTTCAGTTTTAGTCATGTCTTGCGCGAGCAAGACGCCCCCGGTCGTCAAAGTCGAACCCGGCCCGCCGGGTCGAAACCTCAGCCGCGAGGAAGCTCGTGGCGTCCGCGTTCCCGAATCGCTCAAAGCGTATCCGTTGGGCCGCTATGTGGACCCACATCATCGCGGCGTGATGCACGAAGCCCATACTATCTACAGGGTCGAAACCACTCCGAAATGGAATCTCGCCCGACAGGGGAAACCATCCGTTCCCGTCCCGCAGCATCCGCCATCGGCAGATCTTTCCCGGAACGAGTTGCTGGTGGAACTCACCCGCCAGCGCGAAGCCACCAAAGCCGTGATGCGGAGCGGACAGGACGTTTCGTCGAAGCTGACCGACCTCGCGACTTCACTTCACAAGAACCAGCAGGCGTTGGCGGAACAGAACAGCGGTATCCGCCATGAACTCAAAACCACCCGCGAGCGACTCGAATCACTGGAGAAAAAGGTCAACGAGCCCGCCGCTCCTGAAATCCCTTCGTTGTCGGATGACGAGCCGTGGTGAACCACCATGACCAGTTGCCCGATATCAGAAACCAAAACAACAAACCGTTCCGATCAGGAACCCCCAAAACGATGATAAAAAAACAGAAAGCAAACGATGGCACCGCCAACGCCGGTGACACCCAGGCTCCCGCCTATCGCGACAACGCGGAGATCAACGCCAAGATCGACGACCATATTGCGAAAAATCCCAAGCGTTGGGAATACGTCCGAGCCATGCCCAGAGAGCGGCTGGAGCGAGCCGTGATTCTCAGCGACGTTCAGAAAGCCGAACGCCAGCAGAAGATGGCAAACGGTGTGATGAAGAAACTGGAAGCCGATCCAGAACTCAAGAAAACCTACGAAAACCTTGTTTCCCACTTGCCCGAGAACGAGCGGGAAAAAGCCATAGTCAGCATCGCCCGCACGATGGGTGGAATCAACTCCAGGCAACAGCAGGCACCCGCTCAAGGGAGCCTGAAAGTCTGACCGCCCTGCCGCCCAAGACATCGGCCCGGACCGCTGCGGTTTTCGCTTCGCACACCTCCGCTAACCGGGCCGAAGACTTGGTTCCTCCACCCTGCCTCGACGCCGCCACCGGGAAAACTCGCCGGTGGCCGCGTCTGATTTTTTCCATCAAATGATTATGATTCGCCCAACCACCCCAAAAGGAATGACCGCGGAGGAACACGAGCGTGAGCTAAAGGAACCCGATTGGGATTGTGAGCTGCATCCCCCGATCTATTGCTGGGCCAGGACACTCCAAAGGGTGGCCGATGCGGTGATCGACGGCGCATCGACACGGGATTAGGGAGCATTGATGGCGGCTGCGGTTTGCTCCACTTACAGGACCGTGGAATTCACAAAGGCGTGTGAAACCCTTCTTGATTATGAGAAGGACGAGGACCCTCGCTGAGACGAGGAGCTGGATATATCTTGTCAATATGTGACTCAGGCTAAAATTGAACAATTGGAGCTTCTGAAATCCGAACTTCGTCAAGGTTACCCGATAGGCATGGCGGCTTGGCTGGCTTCGGATATATGCAATTCGTTCGGTTGCTAGAAAACAGGTTCACAGGAGATGGGGAAAACCAAGAAGTAGGTGTATTCAATCTCCATGCCGCCATAGTCATCATGATCTGGATCCCAGCCCAATGAGAAACCCCAGTGTCCGAGCGCTGAATGATGTTCGTCGAGATGGATACGAACTCTGGAACATCTGGAAAAAGGATCGGCCTGCTGGGTCTCCTGAAAGTCACTCCATCGGATCTTAAGAGCAATCCATGCTGCCCAAAGGATCGGCTTCTCGAAAGCCTTGATCATAAGGATCAAGATCCGCTCGGATATGCGCAGTTGATCGTTGTCCCGGACTTCCACCAGCGCGGGCTTGTCGAAGCTCTTTAAGGTCTGGAATACCATGTTAATTCTCCTTCGCGAAACCACGCGCCCCGATCTCTGCCCGGGTTCCGGCACGTGTGACGGCAAGCAGCGACGAAACGACAATGAAGCAAAGCAGGACTCCGAGAATGTAGAGAATGAACATTTTTGGCACAACAGTTGAATAGGTAGCGGGTCAGGAGGCGATATCCACCGCCCACTTTTCTAGAGTCTGGGTCCTAAAGCGTTGATTCGGCAAGGATTTTTCGGTGACGGGGACGTCTATCAGGCGCATTCGGGGAGGGTCGGGAGTGGGGGTTCTGGGGGAGCTGATTTCAGGGAGGCAATGCCCTGTCAGGCACCTGCCAATACAATGAGCGGACCGCAGAGGAATTTGCCGGCTTTTCTGCCCGAACATGAAAAGAGCAGAGTCATTTGAGTTCTCGCATGTCCGATGCCGTTCGCACCGGAACCGGAGCAAGGGCAATCCATCTTTGGTTTTACGATCCTGCCCAAAAATGGTATGATCAAACGAAACGGCAGACCTCCTTCGAAACCACCCGCCGAACAACTCAGCTTCTTTGACCTCTTTGAATCCCATGAAGACGGAAGAATACTCGATCACCGGCTACGGCATGATGGCGGAAAGCCATTGGAGGGAACATCGCCCGAAAATGGTCCGCGAACTGGAGGCACAGGGCAAACTGGAGGAGATGCTATACGACGCCCAGGAACGGACCTTGGACGAAATGGAGGCCATCACGGAACGGCTGGAAACGGAGCAGGGGCTGACGGTCCAGCAGGCCCACGATCAAGCATGGGAGATCGTCCGGGAACGCTATATCCTCCTGCCCGAGGAAGATCACGAATAATCGGCGGCGATTTCCGCATTCATGCCGGAGACAATCTTGGAAGTGGTTCGCTCAAGGACAAATGCCGGGCGAACTTCGCCGCCATCGAACTGATTCAACGGCTGCAGACGGAACACCGCCCGGCGACGCCTGAAGAACAAAGCATCTTGGTCCGTTATGTCGGATGGGGCGGCTTGCCGCAGGTTTTCGCCGCCCATGACGATCCAAACTGGCAGGCGGAACGCGACCGCCTCCGCGAGTTGCTAGGTTCCGAGGAGATCCGCGCTGCCCAAGCATCCACGCTCAACGCGCACTACACTTCGCCCACCGTCATTTCCGCGATCTACCACGGCGTGCAGCGCCTCGGATTCACCCACGGACGAATTTTAGAACCAGCCCTTGGCATCGGACATTTCTTCGGCCTGATGCCCGAAGAAATGCGGACGGACTCCACGCTTGCCGGAGTGGAGCTCGATCCAATATCCGCCGCCATTGCGCGGGCGCTTTATCCTGATACTCAAATCAGCCAGCAGGGATTTGAGAACACCACATTTCCCGATGGACATTTCGACCTGGCGATTTCCAACGTCCCGTTCGGAAACTACACCGTATTCGATCCCGCATTCAACCGGCACCATTTCCTGATCCACGATTACTTCTTTGCCAAGGCGCTGGACAAGGTGCGACCCGGTGGACTGGTGGCCTTCGTCACCTCGATGGGCACGATGGACAAGACGGACAGCCGCTTGCGCAACTACCTTGGCGAACGGGCTGAATTGCTCGGGGCCATCCGACTGCCGAATACCGCCTTCAAGCGGAGTGCGAACACCGAAGTCACGACTGACGTTATCTTTCTACGACGGCTTGAAGTCGGCGAGCAGCCTTGCGGCCATGTCTGGCGCGAGCTGGCGGAGCATGTCAACCCCGACGGGGAAAAGTTCCGGATCAACCGGTATTTCGCCCACCGACCGGAGATGATGTGCGGCACGATGGCTTCGGAAAACAGCATGTACAGTCAGGGTGAACCCGCATTGATACCAGACAACCGGGATTTGGCGGACGCCCTCCGCCAAGCCGTCAATGCACTCCCGCAGGGCGTCTTTCGCTCCGTCCGCCTGGATCATCCGGCGGAACACGACGAGCCGGACATCATCGCCGCCCCGCAGGACACCAAGGAAGGATCTTTCGTCTTGCATGAAAGCCAGATCGCCCGTTGCCAGAAAGCCGAATTGATCCTCGTAAAAAAACTCTCCGGCGAAGCCTCCCGCCGCATCCGTGGCCTTATCGAAGTCCGGGATGCCGCCCGCGAAACCATCCGCACCCAACTGGAGGAACTCGGCGAACCCGCCATTGTCGCCGCACGGCAGCGACTCAACCTTTGCTACGATCGCTTCGTTTCCCGTTCCGGACCCATCAATGCCACCGCCAACCGCAGGGCATTCCGGAGCGATCCCGACTTTCCGTTGCTTTGCTCGCTGGAGGACTACCGCCACGACACCAAACGGGCATCCAAGACTGCAATCTTCCGTGAGCGCACGATTCATTCCGCCACACCCGTTCGCCACGCCGAATCGCCCAAGGATGCCCTCGTGGTGACGCTCAATGAGCGTGGCGTGGTGGATTTGCCCCGGATGGCGGAACTCCTCCAACGGACTGAAGAGAATTTCCTCCCCGAATTGAAAGGGTTGCTCTACTTCAATCCCGAGAACCTTCGGTGGGAAACCGAAGACCGGTATCTTTTCGGTGAGGTGCGCGAAAAACTCGCGGCAGCACGACAAGCCGCCGCCAAAGATCCACGCTTTCAGGAAAACGTCGATGCTCTCGAAGCCGTCCAACCGGACGACCTCCGGCCATCGGAGATTGAAGCCCGTTTGGGAGCTGCGTGGATTCCCGCCGGCGATGTCTCCGCGTTCGCTTCCGCGTTGCTAGGCGGCGAACAGGTCGAAGTCAGCCACTCTCCGGCGGTCGGAACTTGGTTTGTCCGCGCCAGCGAACGCGCCAAGTCATCCGTCGCCAACACCGACGAATGGGGTACCAACCGTTATTCCGCCCTCGATCTCGTCCAGGATTCCCTCAACCTCAAAACGCCAACCGTCTATAACCGGGACGAAAATGGAAATCCGTACGTCAACGTCACCGAGACCGAAGGTGCCCGCGAACGGCAGGAGAAAATCAAGGAGCGGTTCAAGTCGTGGATCTGGGAAGACGACGAACGCCGGGAACGCCTCGCCCGCAAATACAACGACGATTTCAATTCCGTCCGTCTCCCCGCCTTCAACGGCGATCACCTGACCCTCCCCGGCAGCAGCCGACAGATCACCCTCCGGCCCCATCAGAAAGCCGCCGTCTGGCGCATTATCCAGAGCAAGAATACCCTGCTCGCCCATGCCGTCGGTGCGGGAAAGACCTACACGATGGTCGCGGCGGGTATCGAAATGAAACGTCTCGGGCTGGCGAAGAAACCCATGTTCGTCGTCCCCAACCACATGCTCGACCAGTTCGCCACCGAGCTTCTCGCGCTCTATCCCAATGCCAATATTCTCGCCGCAGGAAAAGCCGACTTTGCGAAGGATCGGCGTTCCGAGCTGTTCAGCCGGATCGCAACCGGAAATTGGGATGCGGTGATTGTCACCCATTCCTCCTTTGAGAAAATCTCTCTGGATTCAGACACCCGCAAAGCCTTCATCGAAGATCAGATCCAGGAGATCAAAGACGCTATCCGCGAGCAGAAAGGCGACAGGAGCGGAACGCGGCTGGTCAAGGAACTGGAGAGGGTCCAGAAGCGGTTGGAGGTGAAGCTGGAAACCCTTTCGGCCAGCGACAAGAAAGATGCGACACTGACATTCGAGGAACTTGGCGTGGATAGGTTGTTTGTGGATGAAGCCCACAAGTTCAAAAACCTCTTCTACGTCACCAAAATGACCCGAGTGGCTGGCCTCCCGCAAACCGCATCCGAACGTGCCTTTGATCTGTTTCTAAAGGTCCAGCACATTCAGAACCTCAACGATGGCGGAGGAGTGGTCTTTGCCACAGGTACGCCAATCTCCAACACGATGGCCGAGATGTTCACCATGCAGCGTTACCTGCAAATGAACTCGCTCCGCCGCCACGGACTCCAGCACTTCGACTCATGGGCCGGAACCTTTGGTGAAACCGTTACCGCGATGGAACTAAGCCCCGATGGCGCGGGCTATCGCCTTAACCACCGCTTCGCCCGCTTCGTCAACGTCCCCGAATTGATGCAGGAGTTTCGCCGGAGCGCCGACGTTCAAACCGCTGAAATGCTCAAGCTTCCGATTCCGAAACTTGAAACCGGCAAGCCCATCACCGTAAGCGCCCCGTGTACTCCCATGCTCAAGGATTTCGTAGCGCACCTTGTGGAGCGTGCGGCGAAGCTGAAAGGCACTCGTGTTGATCCAAAGCTGGACAACATGCTCAAGATCACGTCGGAGGGACGGCTTGCCGCCTTGGACATGCGTCTCATGAGAGGTGCATCCGGTGATCACCCGGATTCCAAGGTCAATCTTGCCGTTGATCGGATTCACCACATTTGGAAGGATTCCACTCCGCACCGCGGCGCTCAGCTTGTTTTCTGCGATCTTTCCACTCCGCGGAAAGGCAAGGGCGGCGGCTTTTCCGTTTATCACGACATCCGCGACAAACTCACCGAACGGGGGATACCTGTCGATCAAATTGCCTTCATCCAGAGCCATGACACCGACACGGCAAAGGCCGCCCTGTTCAAGGCCGTCCGCGAGGGGCGGGTCAGGGTCCTGCTGGGAAGCACGCTCAAAATGGGCGAAGGCACCAATGTTCAGGAACGGCTGGTTGCCCTTCACCATCTGGATGCTCCATGGCGTCCCTCCGACATCGAGCAGCGCGAGGGCCGCATTCTCCGGCAGGGTAATACCAACGAATACGTCAACATCTTCCGTTACGTCACGGAAGGCTCCTTCGACGCGTACATGTGGCAGACCCTCGAAACCAAGGCGCGGTTCATCTCCCAGGTCATGGTGGGGGATGCAACGATGCGGAAGGCCGAGGACGTGGACTCGACGGCATTGAGCTATGCGGAGGTGAAGGCCATCGCCTCCGGCAATCCGATGGTGCTTGAAAAAGCACAAGTGGACGCGGAGGTGATCCGCCTCACCCGGCTCAAACGCCAGCACATGGACAGCTCCCACTCCATCCGCTCACGTATCCGGGGAATCGACGATCAGGCAAAGCGAACCCTTCGATACATCGAAAACCTTGAGCACGATATTTCCACTCGCAGGCCGACCCGTGGGGATCTGTTTTCCATCACCATCGGGAAAGAAACTTTCACGGACCGCATCGACGCGGGCCGGAAATTGGTTTTCATAGGTGCCGCCCTGAAAATATACGAAGACAGCAAGAAAATCGGCTCCATCGCCGGATTCAATATCTCCGTACGAAACGTCGGGGCGCGGATCCAATTGCAGATCCACGGCAGAAACGATTACGAAGCGACCGTTACAGACAGCCCTCAGGGATCGATAGCCTCCATCGAACACGCCTTGGGAGGTCTCGAAAAACATCTGGAGGAAGCTCGGGAAAGTTTGCCTCGATTTCAGAAGCAGCGCCAGCAACTCGAAACGCAAGCTCAGCAACCTTTCGAGCATGAGGAGAAACTCGTCACCACTCTTAACCGCCAGCGGGAAATCGTCGAGGCTCTCGACATCACCAAAAATCAGGCGGCCGCGCAGGTTGATGAAATCGCCGATACCGAAACGGTTGCGGTGCGGAAGAAGGTGAATGCCAAGCCCCGCGCCATCCGCCCCTGACCGCCCGCCGGGGTGGGAGGTCGCGTTTCCCCATGTGCTCGCGGCGGCAAGGAGAAATCCGGCATAACTCGCGTTGCTAGACGCACCGCTCGGCCTTCGGCACTTATTCCGTTTTCTCCTTGCCCCCGCTCCGCCTTGGGAAGATTTGCCGGTATCGGTTTTTTCGTTACCGAAAAACCGTTGTTTTCTTTTCTGGTTAGAATCGGCTCTCCATCAACTTGTTCATCACGTCATACATGTTCGGGTCGTCCGTGTTGATCGGGGGATACAGGTCGTCGAGTGACGCTCGCAGCGCCTTCATGAAAAAGTGCAGGTGGTGGTCCCGCACCAGGATCATCCGGGACTCGACCTTGGCCAGTCCACTCCGGGAAATATCCAGCCCGGCCCTCTGCAAGGCACCCGCCAAGTCTTCCTGCGTCCAGCCCCGTTGGCTGCGCAGTTTCCTCACTTGGGGTCCTATGAGATTGAGATGTCTCATGACGGGGGCCGTTCATCATGAGTGGTATGTTATTTAGGGGGGCTTCCTGTTCTGTTTTGGGTGCAAGATCCCGGTAGCTTTGATCCGTGGGGACGGCTTGGCCCGCTACCTGTCTGGCTGGCTGCCGTGGACTCCATGCACGATGGCCCACCGGTCTGGCCTGATTGATTACGCGAACTTTATTCAACCCGTGGGGAAAGCGGGTCGGCGACCGGATTAGAACTCCGGGAATCGGTCCGAATAAATTTCCGATTAGATTCATTGGGAACAATAGCTCAAACATCCGCAAAAAGCACGTAGTTTCTGATTATCAGTCACTCTAAAAGACGCACCCATATGGGAACAGGATTAGGGGACGAGCCATCCAGCATGCACGGCAACTAGAACCTGAACACCATGTCTAATTCTAACATTCACGCCGCATGCGGAGGCGATCTCGATCTAACCACCTTATTCTCAAATGGCCTGATCGGAGGCCCGCCGTTCGAAGGACATATCGGCGAAGCGCTTACAAAGGTCGCGCCCTTCCTTGTGGAAACGCTGACGCTCCACTGGAGCACTGGGCAGGGAACCCGCGTCAGGCACATCTTGTGGAGCCTCTACACATGCAGTCATCTGGTCAATTTGGGTGACGCTTGTTCAGGTCTAGATCCACGGCTCGCGGAAGCTCTCGCTGTGGCGATTTCCGCCCGACTCATCCTAGGCCCAGAAGTGGAACCGGTCTTGCGGGAAATTCTTCGAGCATCCGGCGAATTCCGCCGTTTCGATGAAATCGAGTGTGGGACGCCCGAGCGCCTACCAGTAGTCTATCCGCCTACCCAGGTGGACGCGGAAACGCTGCGTAAAATGGCCGATGCGGTGGATCATTCCAATAAAAGAGGGGAGGGGAAAAGGGGCGCTCACCGAAGTGTCTGAGTCGTAGCGATCCCTTGGCTGTCCATCAGCCGAGGGAGATTGTGAACTTGAAGGGAGACTCGCCCGCTTTCTCCGTGCTGATCGGGCGGATTTCATCTTGGGGCATCGGGGACGTTCTTCCGTTACCAAGAATGCTTCCTAGCGATTTTGGCGTCACCACTGCTTTCTTATCCGCATAGACGGCGGCCGTAATTTGAATGTCCGAATGACGAAGGTAGCGGCTGGCCGCGAAGATTCCATGTTCCGAGGCGATGATGCTTCCGATCTCCTTCCTGAGAGTATGGATGGGCTTCTGGGTGGTCACTCCTTGCTGCTTCAACCACTTGATCAAGACCGCAAACTCGCGATTGCACCGATAGCGCGGGCCTTTCCCGGTTCCCACCTGCCCGGGGTCAACTGGGCTGTTGATGACGAACAATGCGGTAGGGTTCTCGTTGCGATACCGTTGGAAGAGAGCTTTTGTGTCAGCGTCAAGGTCGATGACTCCCGAGCTGTCCTCGCTTTTCAACTGGTGATATTCCGACGTCTCTATTTTCAACACGGAGTTGCCGAAATCCAGCGCCCTCCATAGAAGGCTGTCGATTTCGCCGCGCCTGAGTCCGCAGACGAGGGCCAAAACAAGGATTTTGAAGGCCTCCGGCTCGGATACTGCGAGTTCCTCTTTGGCCCTGCCTAGGATGGCGAACGGATCAATTTTTGAGATGTAGCGGGTTGACCCTGATTTCTCCAGTGTGATGCCTTCAAATGGCAGCGGATGAGGCAGGGTGATGCTTTGGCTGAGAAAAGGAAGGATCTTCCTGCCGAACAAACCTCTGGCATTGCGGATGATGGAATTCGCCGTTGTCGTCGCGTTCTTCTTTGTGAGAGGGTCTTCTCCCTTGGTGCGGATACGTTCAATCTTCCAAGCAACGATGTCCGCAGCAGTGAAGGAATCCAATTTTACGGCATCCACCTCCTGCCGCCACGCCTCGTTTCCACCTTTTCCGAAATCATTTTTGTTGGGGGAAGTGATCTTGTGGATTTCTGCCACGAGGCAGCGGAATGCTTGGGCATAGACTTTGAGCGTTTGGGGACGCACGGAGGAAAGTCGGGAAACCGCTCCGATCAGTTCGCCGACGGTGGCGCAGGTTGAACTTCCCGGATTCGCTTCGGGACGATAGTCGGCTAACCCGACCTCCCAACCCTCGCTGACGATCTTCGAATAGAGCTCCGCAGCTTTTTTTGCCGCATCACGGTGATTCGGGGTGTTGAGGCTGACGTGGCTTCGACGACCATTGAACGAGATCCGGCACGAATAGTCCGCAGCACCGTGATTTTTGAAGAGTCTTCCCGGAGTGAGCCAGTAACGCGCATCGCTCTTTGAATAGGACCGCTTCGGAGTTTCTGCTGCCAGTTTGCTGCCAGTTGTCGCGTCCATGGATGAGTTCGGATGACTGCGTTTGATGGTCATTTCATCCTTACTATACTCTAATAATAAGAGAGTTACGAGATATTAAGCGCGCTCATCCGCACTCATCCACGATCATTGAAAAATCGCTTTTTACCGGCCTAAGGATCTAGTGGGGAGACCCGTGGAGGTTCGAGTCCTCTTTCGAGCACCATTCGTTGGAAATCAAAGAGTCCCGAAGCTGAGAAGCCTCGGGATTTTTTGTTGGAGCCCTGTGATGTGTATTTATTTTGCACTTATTATCCGGGCTGCTGTTATCCTCCGGAAACCGATCCCTGTCACCCGGATGTCACCTGAAAGTCACACGGATTCCGCCTGCTGTTGGCACGATGTCGGCGTTGTCGGCGTTGTCGGCGTTGTCGGCGTTGTCGGCGTTGTCGGCGTTGTCGGCGTTGTCGGCGTTGTCGGCGTTGTCGGCGTTGTCGGCGTTGTCGGCGTTGTCGGCGTTGTCGGCGTTGTCGGGAGTGTCGGCACGATTTTGCGTCCTAATCCGCCTCGGGTGCTCTATGTCTCTCCCCCCTCCCGAGCGAGAAGCGCCGCCACTCCACTCAAACTTCGATGATCGGAAGTGAGCAGTCATTCAAGCTCAACCGGACTCCTTCGCGAAGGTGCCATTCGTCTTGACCTCGGGCAGCAAGGCCATCCGTCTGCTTGAACAACTCAAGGGCAGCCATCCGCTGCCAAAGCAGATCCGCGTCAACAACGGCCCCTAGCTCATATCCGTCAAAATCATTAACTGGTGCGAAGAGCACCACGCTCAACTGCTTCATATCCAACCACGCCGCCCCCTGCAGAATGGATACGTCGAACGCTTTCTTCAACGAAGTGCTCGATGCCCACGTATTCGCCTCCCTCGACGAAGTGCGGGAACACGCTCATCAGCTACAACGAAGAACGCCCGCATGAATCGCTAACGAACTCTACGGGAATCTCTTACCATCAATGAATTAGATTGTATCAGGGGATTAGAACGGGTGGGCTAGGGCGTCTTTCGGGACATCTACCCATTCTAACCTATTAAGAATCAACAACAGTGCCGAGGATGGAACTTTACGTTCACAATAAAGGGGCTGAGCTGTCTATGGGATGAGGATACCTTTTTTCGTGCTCTCCTGGAAACGAATGCGCACAGGCAGAGATTGGCAGTGGTGGGTAAAAAAATCCACACCTGTGAAGGAGTGGATTTTTCCCTCATCCGGCTTTGGTTCAAGCGGCCTCCTCTTGGGGAGCTCGCTTGAACTTCAGCTGGGAGGTGGTGCATTCGGAGGGGGCGATGTCGTCCCGGACGCCGAGGAATACGGGTTGGTAGATCGAGCCGCTTTCTTCGTATGTGTATAAGTAACGGGCTTCGATGATCGTCCCGGGTGCCGGGATGTCGTGGTTCGGTGGGATGGTGACGTTCCCGGCGGGGACCGGCTTTCCGTTTCCATCGGCGAGTTCGAGAGCGACGCTGCGTTTCTTCGGGTGGACTGAGGCTACGATGAAGCTGGCGGTTTCGGTGAACTTGAACTTCAGTTGGCTGCCAGAGCTGGCTGGGCGGCCGGCGCTGGCGGAGGCATGCAGATCCTTGATGACCGCTCCTTCGCGTCCTTCCCTCCGCAGGGCGTGGAACATCGCCTGTTTGCCGGCGGTGTCCATGGTCGTGCGGACGGGCTGGATACCTTCGCCGGGGTTTATCCAGCGGACCAAGCGGGCGAGGCGTTCGCGGTAAGGCATCGGACGCAGATCGGTGCCGCGGAGTCCGAGGAGATCGAAGACGTGGAGAACATCCCCGACGGCTTCCCCGTCGATCAGGAAATCGAATGGGATTTCCCGGGCGGTGCGTTCGATGGGTTCCGGGACGGCAATGACGAGCCCCCGGCGGTTGATGCCGGTGACCGTGTCGCCGGTTTTCCGGATCATCATCCTCCGTCCGTCGAATTTCTCCTGGAGGCACCAGCGGTCGTCGCGGAGAAGGGTGGCGAGGCGGCCTTCCTCCACCGGGTTGAGGAGCTGGCAGCGGATGCCGCTGTCCTTGCCGTCATTACCGGACGATGAATGGACCTTTTCATCTTCGCCCGGGGTGTAGCCCTTGGCGAGCTTCGAGCGGACCAGCTTTTCGAGGATCTTCGCCGCTTCGCCCAGCGTCACGGGGTGGGTTGTCTTGGTGCCAGTGTTGAGTGTCGATCCCCGCCGCCCATAGGCGAAGCGGACATGGCACCCTTCGGCAGTGGTTTCGATGAAGGCCTGGTAGATTTTGTCCGAGGAGCCTTCGCGGTAATACAGGGTCGTTTGGGTCATGGTGTTTGTGTGGTTGGTTCAGGGGGAAAAGGAATCGGGCCGACCCGGCGGGGAACGCATTCCCGCGGGGCCGACCCGTGTGTTGCCCCGGCCGCGCTTGGGCGTGTCGTGCGGCCGGGCTTGCCTCAGGCGATGCCTGTCCTCAAAAGGGGTTCAGTTTTCCGAAAGGTTCCGGGACGTCCTCGGGCGTTTCGGTGATGGTGCGGCGGCCTCGCGGGCGCGGCCCTTCGCCCAATGGCGGAGCCGTCCGATCTCTCCGTCCATCAGCGTCGCCATCGGGATGATGTCACCGATGGCGGCGAAAACGTCCTTCTCGGTGACATCCCGCGATCCCGAAAACGCCTCGTGCAGCGCCTCGACGAAGATCGCCTCGATCTCAGCTCCGGTGTACTGTTCGGTGGCACGGGCGAGGGTGACCTGATCGAAACGGACGATGGAGCGTCCGTATTTCCGGATCACGATGTCCCAGATGGCGGCGCGTTCGGCCTGGTTGGGCAGATCGACGAAGAACAACTCGTCGAAGCGGCCCTTTCGGAGGAACTCCGGCGGGAGCTTCGACACGTCATTCGCGGTGGCGACGACGAACACGGGTTTTTCCTTCTCCTGCATCCAGGACAGGAAACTGCCGAAGACCCGGGACGATGTTCCGCCATCCGCCGATCCGGACGATTGGTTGCCGGAAAATCCCTTCTCGATCTCGTCGATCCATAGCACGCAGGGAGCGATGGCCTCCGCCGTCCCGATGACGGAACGCAGGTTCGCCTCGCTCTGGCCGACGATGCCGCCGAAGACCTTTCCCATGTCCAGACGCAGCAGCGGCATCCCAAAGACCATGGCGGTCGCCTTGGCCGTGAGGCTTTTGCCGGTCCCGGGCACGCCGGCCATGAGAAGCCCCTTTGGAAGGGGCAGGCCGAAAGCGCGTGCCTCCGGCGAAAACGCCTCCTTGCGGGAAAGGAGCCACTGCTTGAGCTGGTCGAGACCACCCACCGCGTCGAGCGAAGGAGCGGTTTCGATGACCTCCACCAAGCCGTTCGTTTTCAGGGTGCGGGCCTTTTCCCGGGCGATGACCGCGGGAGCCAGTTCACCGGCCTCCACCAGGGAGAGGGCGAAGGCATTCTCAGCTTCCATCGTGGTCAGTCCGAGGGCGGAGGAGAGGAGGGCATTCCGGACATCCGCTGCGGGAGCTTCCTTCCCGGCGGAAGTGATGATCCCATCGAGAACGGCGGCCAGTTGCTCCGGGCCCGGGAGTTCCAGGTCGAGCCGGACGAATTCATGTTCGAGTTCGGCGGGGAGTTTCGAGCGACAGCCGAGCAGGATCAGGCAATGCCCTCCGGACTTGGCCAGGCGGAGCAGATCCTTCATCCGGCGGGTGAGCATGGGGTCGCTCTGGTCCAGATGGAGCTGGAGATCGCGCATGACGACCACATGACGCGGATCGGTCCGGCCGAACTTCCCCTCGATGAACTGGAGGGCTTCCAGCGGGTCGGGGCAGGGCTGGGAGGTGGATGCCATGGTATCGACCAGGCCGTCGGACGAGGACCAGGCGGACAGGTGGCGGTTTTGGGAGGCGCAGGCGGCGGTGATTTCCGCTTCCGCCCGCGCCTCCTCGGCGGTGACGATGACCATGCCGGGATGCCCGGCGCGGAGATAAGTGGTGAGCTGGTGTTGCATGATGGATTTGTGTTGTGGGTTGGAAGTGGAAAGCCCCGGTCCTCCATGGGGAGAACCGGGGCGGTGCGGGTTGGGGGGATGATGCCGGACTAGCTCAGTTCAGCTGTCTCACAACCTCGTTGCGGCGGGAGATCAACTGGGAGTGCCGTTGCTTGATCTGTTCCAGCGAGTAGCTGGCGACTTCGTGGTTGCCTGCGGCCTCGATGACGGTACCCGCGCCGTCACCAGCCAGGCCGTAGTCGCCTGAGGTCGCTCCATAACCGGCGGCGAAGGAGCCGATGAACGAGGCGAACTCCGCCTGGTTCATCTGGGATTGGTAACGGTAGGCAGCGGTCCGCAGCTGGACGAGTTCGGCGTCGATCGATTGGAGCTCCGCTCGGAGATCCGCTTCGTTCGGGCCGCAGCAGACAAGCCCGAGAGACAGGAGGACGATCAGGATGGGATTGGTTTTCATGGATTGGTTTGGAGGGGTATTGGAGGATGATGTGTTTTGCTCCGATATGGGAGCATTCGGATTCCTTCCGCCGGTTAGCGTCAAGCTCTGTTTTTGGAGCAATGGCAGCCGGTAGTCAGAATTTGGTGGGCGAACGGGTCCGCAAGCTGAGGGTCGCAGCCGACCTTTCGCAGGACGCGTTGGCGGGTGAATGCCAGCGACAGGGCTGGGACATCACCCGGGGCACCTTCGCCAAGATTGAGGCGGGCCTCCGGCGCGTGAACGACGCGGAGGTCATCGTGCTGGCGAAGGCGCTCAAGTGCGACCTGGCGGATCTTCTGGGAGGGTTTTCGGTGAAGAAAGCCGTGGAGGTTGCCCGCCACGGCGATACCAACGCCTGACTCAGCCGGGGTGGAGGTTTTCCCTTTCCCAGCGGAGACAGGCGTCCCGGGAGGGATGGGAATGGAGGAGCTTGCCCTCACCGGCGGCCCTCACCTCCCATTGCTGGGAGTCCGGGTTGAACTCGATGGAGGTGGCCCGGGTAATCTGAAGTGTCCCGAGTTCCCGCAGGTCGATGGCTTCGGTGTAGAGACACCCGACCCATCCCGTGGGATCGAAACGGAGACGGTGATTCACTGGCCACCTCCCAGTTTCTGAGGATTTGGGACAGGTATTGACCCCCGGTATGAGCGGGCGACAACACCGGAGGGGGGCGCAGCCAGTCCGTCTTCCAGGAATTTCGTGGCATCGAGGCATTTCCGGCCGCTGAAGCCCTTGGCTTCGATGGTGGTTCTGCCATCGGGGTAGACCTGGACGATGATCTGGCGTTTCATAGGGAGCCTCCTTCCAAGGTGAGGACGACGGAGCCGTCGGCTTGGAGCCTGCGGGTCGTCCGCAGCCCCCGGGAGCGGGCGGCGCGGATTGTCTTGTGGACACCGTAGGACTGGAGGAGCCGTCCATAGGCGGGACCGACCTCCTGTTCGACATGGCCCGCCCACCAGTCGGTGGTGAAGCCGTAGCGGCCACCCTCGACGGGATCGACCGCGATGTCGTAGGGGCCTTTGAGCTGGATGACATGACCGGCCATGCGGGTGGCGCCCGCGTAGCCGCGGCATGGGGTTTCCTTGAGCAGCCGGAGGCCCATCTCGACGCAGGCGTCGTTGAGGGCCTCCAGATCGCGGACTTCGGTTCGGATGGAGGTGAAGTGGGACATGGTGTGGAGTTTGTTGGTTTTCAGTGTTCGGTTTTCAGGATTGGCAGTGGAGTTGGTTGGGGCATTCGGGCTGATGGGACGGATCTGGCGGTCGGGGTGTGGGGAAGTGCTCGGTGAGGAAAATGAAAAAGGCGGTCCGGAGAACCGGACCGCCTGTGCGGGAGGAAGGAGTGATGAAGGGGGCGTCACCAGTGGTGACGATTCTTCGCGGTGCGCTCCGCCATGCGCCGGATGAAATCCCATTTGCGGACGATGACGGGCTTCTTTGTGAGGTGGGCGGGAATGCGTCCCTTGTGGCGGAGGTAGTGGTGGAAGACTTCGGAAAAGTCCTCGCACGGCATGGTGGAGGCATAGCGGGTCACATGGAGCACCGGATCGTAATCGTGGATTCGTTCCGACTCCTCATAGGGGCCGCCAAAGGCTTCCCTGAACCTCCTCGAATCAATCAGTCCGGGGAAGGCGTCAGCGACACCGTGCGCCCACTCGTGGCGCAGGATGTCGGTGAGCCGGGTGTGGTGGCCGGACACCAGGTCGAACAACTGCGCTCCGGACACCCGTGGGATGTGGATCGATCCCTCGTACCAGCCGTAGCACTTCAGGCCGTAGGCGGAGAAGGACACGAGATACACCCCGATCTCCGGCACCTGACCCGCCCAGAACCCGAGCCGCCACAACTCGTCGGTCACCTTCCCGTTGGCGGAGTCCAGCTCCGGCAACGTGATGACATGCCGGAGCGGACGACGGGGTGTGCGGCGGGTGTAGGGCATGGGTGAATGCTCCAATAGAGGAGCGGACAGGGTTGTTTTGTCAACCCACCGCGGCGAACCGGCGCACGCCCATCTGGCCGAAGCGGGCGACCAGATCCCTGGCGTCCCCCTTGGCGAGCTGGACGGCGGATTCACGCAGGCGGTCGAGACCGGTGGTCAGATCCTGCATCGCCCCGGCGTTGTTGCGGTATTCCTCCGCGCTGCGGGTCAGCAGGTCCCGGCGGAACTTCTCCAGCGTCGCCTCCAACTGTTGGTCGCCCGCGAAGTTGAGCGAACGGAACTCGTCGATGAAGGTGGTGAGCCGGTTGAGGGTCCGCTGGTGGACGCCATTTTCCGCGCCGTTGATGGTGGCGAGCACCTCACCGGCCAGGAGAGCGGTTTGCTCGCGCAGGGCGGCGACGCTCTCACGGATGAAGGCGTCAAGGTCACCGCGCAGCCGACGCGCCGAATCATCGGCGATGCGGCGGCGGTCTTCGGCGACTTCCATCTGTTCGACACCCTCGACGACTTCCAGCCGGATGCTGTCCGGTGCGGCCACCTGGAACAGGCGGAACTCGAAGGCGAAGCGACCGGCGATGTTCCCGGCGGGCGGGAACGATTGTTCGATGGTGTCGAGCAGCAGGCCGGATCGTCCGCCCAGCATGCGGGCGGCCTGCCGCCATTCGAGGAGGGCTGCCTCGCGCATCGGGCCGTAGTTGGCGACGAAGTCGAGGGTTTCCTCGCGGAACTCGTCCTGCAGCTTTTCGAGCCTGTCGGTGAGATCGGCCAGCCGCGGATTGGGGACGTAGCGGGCGATGCCGCCGAGGAAAGGAAAGCTCGATCCTTCGACCAGCGAGTGGGCGCGGGATTCGATCAGGGCGAACTTCGACAGGGCTTCGCGCGGGATGAGCCGCTTGTGGCCGAGCTGGATGAGGCGGTCGCTGACGGTGGCCGGATCGAGTCCGAGGTCCTCTGGAGCGAGTTTCTTGCACCCGCGCCAGTAGCGGACGGAGGTGGCGATGAGGACTCCCCGGCGGCACACGGCGTCGAGGAGGGAATTCTGGGATGATGGGGTCATGGATGTATGGTTGGTTTGCATTGAGGTTTGGAAACGGAAACACCCGCCGGGGCACGGATGCCGGGGCGGGTGTTTTCCGGAGTGGTTCGGGGTTTATCTCCGCAGCATCAGGGCGATGAGGAACATCGCCACCGCACCGAGGGCCATGGGCAGCCAGAAGTCGCTGAAAACATGGAAACCCAGGGCGACGATGGCGATGAGAGCGAAGACGTGGATGTACGGGTTGGGGTTCATGGGGTGTTCAACGGAGGAGCCGTCCCAACGTCAGGACGACGGATGCGCCGAGGAGCGCGAAACCGATCACCTTGAGTCCGTCCCCGAGGGGACGGACGTCGGTGACCGGGGGAGGTGCCACCTTCACCGGCTCGTCCTTGCAGGACGAAGCGGCGAAGAGGACGGCGGCGAGCGGAAGGAGAAGGCTGCGGTTCATGCGGCGATTCTCCTTTCCACCAACCGCTCCGGAAGCCAGGCCGCGCATCCGTTGCGGAACTGGCACCAGGAGCATTGCATGCCTGGCTGCGGGTGGAACCGGTTCGAGGCGATACCGTCGACGGCGGTTTCCAAGAGTGCGGTTACCCGCCGTTTCCGGTGCTCGCCGGCGGGCGGGGATTTGACCCGGATCACCTGCGGAGTTTTGGTCTTCACGAGGAACACCAGATCCAGCGACGGGGGAGTTTCGCCGGTCGCCGCTTCCAGCAGGAGCTGGTAGGAGACGAGCTGGATTTCATGATCGAACGCCGCATGGGCCGTGTCGGGCTTGGCGGCAGCCGATTTGAAGTCCACCGGCGTGAAATTGCCTTCGACCAGATCCATTGCGCCGGTGAGCGGAACGGACAGCCCGGGCAACTCCTCCCGGAGCATCACTTCCACGGCACGCGGTCTCTCCTTCAGTGCTTCCGGACTGTCCAGGTAGGCGGCGATCACCCGTAGCCCGTCCTCGCGGGCCTTGGTGCGATCGTCGTCCGACTTGAAGTTCACCGGTCCCTCGTCCCGTTCGAGTCGGAGGAAGGAATCCTCGAAGGCGGCGGCGACGGCTTCCGGGGAATCGTCACCACCGCGCCAGCGGGCGAGGTGGAATGCCTGGAGCGCGGCGTGGATGGATTTCCCCAGATGGAGGGAAACGGTGGTCTTCTTCCGCAGGCAGGCAACGCGCTCGAACCAGAACATCAGGGAGCAGGCGAGGTAGGACTTCGCGGCGGTCGGGCTGATGTGGTCCGGGAGCGTCCCTGCATACGGGGCGAGACCTGTCTCGAACCGCCCGGGGGAGGCGGGAGCGATCATGCGGCGTTCCTCCTTCCACCGTAAGCCGCGCCGTTGTTGCGGCGTTGGCCGGAGGACTGGCGTTGGCCGCCGCCGTGGGTGTCGAGCAGTTCGTCGATCAGGCCCGACGCCTCCACCTTGTTGAGGAGGCGCACGCCCTTGCCGAAGCGCTCGTTGGATAGCGATTCGATATGGGCTTTGTCGAGTTGGTGCTCATCGACGACCTTGAGGATGAGATCCCGCTGCTTGTCGGAACACTTCCACGCCGGGCCGCGCTGCCACTGGGTGACGTTGGCGGTAGCGGAGGAGGAGTTTGCCGGACGGGAATCCTCCGGAGATGTGTCCTCTATGCCGTAGTCGGCGGGAGGGACGAAGCCGGTGGATTGGATCTGCTCGTCCACGTTGGACTGGAGGAGCAGGTAGAGGCGCTCGGACTCGCCCGGGATGTCGTCCGTGGTCATCAGCTCGGTTTCGACCGAGATGGAGAACTGGTGGGACGAGTAGCCGGGGAGACCGAGGCGCTTGCTGTAGTTTGCGATCAGTTTGATGGCCATGATGGAATGAGGTTGAAACGGAAACGGCCGGTCCAAAAAGGACCGGCCGGGTGGGGGAGCGGGAATGCCACAGGGCGACCCGCAGGACGACAACCTGTCGTCTTCATATTCTTATGACACCGGGAGTGGGGGAATTGCGCAGGGAAGCCAAAGGTCTTGATTGTTCCGAAATCGGAGCTTGCCGGATTTGCGGCGGATTTGTTCAATGCTCCAGAAACGGAGCATTTCTAGTTTTCCCGATATCCCTATGAAAGCCCCCTACGTCGTTCTCTGCGTCAGTGCGATGGCTCTGACCCGCCTTCAGAGCCTCCCAGGTGTGATCGTGCTGCTGCTCCTGCTCGTATTCCTTGGCTCGCTGGTCTGGTCGATCTGCAGCTTCGTCGTCTGGATCACGGGCAAACCGCGCCACAGATCACAAGTCGAGCAGCGGAACATCGCCGCGCGAAGCATGAGAACCCCGGTGCCTCCGCCAATTCCGCAGAACGGTCCGCCGCCCCTGCCCGGGAACCGCCCTTCCTGAATTCCGCCGCCGGATATCATGAGCTTGATGAAGAAAATTAACAAGGTCCCACCCGTCGCATTGGTTGCGGTGCTTCTGGCACCGTTTCTCTTGGCTGGGATGGTCTGGATCATATCCACGGCTTATTTCGCCGGACGAGGAGGCGGGCAAGATCGCCCCGCGCGGAACAAAGATCCGGATCGTGGAAAGAAATGGAATTCTCAAACGACCGAATCAACACCGGTCACGATTGGCTCGGATATTTCACAGTTCGTCGAGAAATTCGGGGACGACAAGTTCATCTATGTGTTGTTGCCGCCGAAGGGCACAGACACCGCATTCAGGTATTTCGGTTTCGCCCTCACTTCAGAACTTACGATGTTCGCCGGGGTCAGGGATGAAACCGTCAAGGCTCTCGCATTGTTGAAACATCCCGAGGGAAATGTCTCGAATCCCCGCAGGTGGACCGAACCGGAGATTGTCGGGGCGTTGCGTGGGTTTGGAAAGATACCTGACGCGGAGTGGTTGGAAATGGACCCAAACGATGTGGCGAAGGGATACCGTGTGTGGGCGGACATGTCGTCCCTTTCCACTCAAGGAGGAATAATCGCGTGGTATGACGAATCGTACCGTGGATTGGCCATCGGCACCCAAGCGGACATTAAGGCCCTCATGGGGGATTTCAGCAAGTCGAGGATCCTTGATCTGAGAAAGGTCGAGATCAGCTCGGAAAATTGATGATGGGAGCCTCCAAGGCCCGAAATGGGTGGCTCAATAAAATATGGGAGGGCAGAGCTGCACAGAGAATCTGGTGGGTGAGGTTGCGAACTTGCCACTTCACCGGCAGATCGATCTGGAGATTGTCAAACAAACTGATAGGACACGGAGGGATTAGAAGCTCTGCACAACATTGTTTCCTTGAGTGAATCACAAGCTGGCTGATCCAATTTCGCGGGTTGATCCTGATGCATGTGGACCTGCGAAAAGGCACCGTCTGCAACTTTAATTTCTCGGCGGTTTCGGGCAGGACGCGGACTCCCAGTATGGGAGGCGCGCTTTTGGCACTTCGGAATGCAATCCCACGGCTAAGTCTCCAATGCTTTCCGGCGGATTCCCGGTGCGGGAGATTACCGAAGTCGTTACGCATCTTGCACCGCACGTCGATGAGTCTCCAATGCCTTTCGGCGGATTCCCGGTGCGGGAGCTTACCCTTACCGCCCTGACCGTCTTCGCATCCCAGAAGTCTCCAATGCCTTTCGGCGGATTCCCGTGGGGGAGTACGGTCAGTGTATGGTGCTGACAGTTAAAAGGCAAGCCGAGGTGTTTGATCTACCATCCTGAGATCGAGGGAAAAATCTTCGGAGGAAGAGCTGACATACCAACGGGATTTATCTCAAGCGACTGGCAGTAGGTCACTTTGGATTGTTGGCCGATGTCCCGGTGTTTTTGCCGCACTCCCGGTCGGTCAAATTCCTTAAAGAATGACCCGGGTGCGTTTCTCCGTAATTCTGGTCAGGTTTCCCGCGGAGCGACGGCAGCGTGCAGTAGCACGATCCAAAGTATAGGCGACGAGTGAATCAGTCTGTTCATCAATTTCAGCCAGGAGGGCATCCCACAAGCTCTCAAACGGTTCGTTCTCCAGCCAGCATTCGAAGATGGATTTCTGGACGCGGATTCCATAATCTTCGCAAACCTTTGCGACGCGGCGGAGACGCCTGGGGGCGGTGATGTCATAGACGATGAGGCGCAGCATGAGAGGGTCGCCGGGAGGCTTGGGGTGAGGCGTGTCCGGAAAGAATTCCTCCCACCAAGCGTCATCCGGGGGCGGGGGGAGGCGGGCGGAAATCATGGGAGGAGAAAGGGGTTGAGGCAGGCGGGATTCGCCAACGAGAGCTTGAACTCCAACGGGGCGGCATGGAGACAGGCTCGAAGCGTGGTTCGGTATCCTGAGCGGGGGTCGGTGAACCTGCGGGATAGACGATCTTCATATTGTTCGAGCAAAAGGGAGCGGCCCTGATCATTGAGGTAAATCCCGTGTCCGTGAGGCCTAAAATGCTTCTCCGACAGGATGCCGAGCGAAAACAAACGGAGGGTTAGAGGCTCGATGAGGGCCGGACGAAAGGGTTCCATGAGATCGAGGACGAGGGAGTGCCGGTCGTCGGTGGTTTCATGGAGGCAGCCGACGGTAGGATCGAACCCGCGGTTGAGGGTTGCGGACAGGATCTCGCCATGTACCAATGCGGAGATGAAGGACAGGACGGCGTTGACTGGGTTGCGTGGCGGACGTTTCGATCGGGAGACAAATGGAAATGCCGGAGGAAGGAAACGTGCCCATAACGGGAAATAACGTGCGGCGGCGGCTCCCTCGATGCCGCGAAGAGATTCAACAGACGCAGCGCGTTCAGCCTCACGGGCCAAGTGCTTGAATTGCGCAAGGACGGATTTTTCGGATGCAGGTCTTCGGTTATTGAGGCGTTGTAAAGCGCGGCGTCCGTTAAGAATCTTGGCGATGATTATCCGTCCGGCAATCACGGCGCGGAAACCGGCGTCCGATGTCGCCAGGTGCACGAGGCGGCGTGTCGCTCCGCGTGGCGGCGACGGAGGTTCAAATGACCCCAGATGGCGTCCCGATGATGATATGATGACCACCGGAACATCGCGGCCCATGAGGGTGGTAAGTGCGGCGGAACTGAGGTAAACCCGTGAGCCGACCAGCAGGCGTTCCGTTTCTTCGAGAGGAACACGGGTTTCCTGGCCGTCCGGCAGGACGATCAACAAACAGCGGCGGCGCAGGTGGATCCTGGTCTGCGGAGTGTGGACGGCAACAAGCATGGCGGGTCAGAAGCGGAGGTGGATGCGATGGCCCGCGATGGTAATGTGGAACCCGGAAGGAATTGGGATGAATCCTTTCCGCCGGAAGTGCAGGCCAAAGCGCACGCGCCGCAGGAAGTAGCGGAGAATCCAAGGAAAGCGTCGGTAGGAACATTCCGGTGTCTTCGCATCGTAGGTGTATCCCGGAGGTGGGCGCTGCTGTCGGGTGCGGGTGGCGCCAGGGAGCACCAACCTGAAGGTAGAGGCAGTTTCCGAAAGGAATGCGGCGTGACGAGCCCGGTCGTCCGCATAGGGTAGGAAGTAGGCAGTCCATTGACGGAGAAATACCGCCATCTCCGGCGGGGATTTTCCGGAATCCTCCATGCGGCGGAGATGGGAGATGCAACCTTCCCGGGTATTTACGTGTAAGTCTCGGACCCATCCTTCCTTTCGATGGGTGAAACCGAAGCCCAGGAACGAGCAGTCACCGAAAGGCTGGATGCTGGTTTTCGTGGGATTGATCGAGAGCCTGATAGAAGATAGCGCATCCGAGGCATACTGTAGAAATGATCCCGCTGTAATTTCATCCCGACACAGGATGAGAATGTCATCCGCATAGCGGAAGAATTGGCCGATGTTGGTGGACATGACCTGATCGAACGGGATAAGCACTGCATTCGACAGGAGAGGTGAAAGTGGGCTGCCTTGGGGGATGCCCATTGTGGTCGGCATGGGACCCAGCGGAGAAGCGACGGGAGCCGACAGCGAGCGGAGGACGAGATTTGTGAGGACGTGATCGCAGGGGGTAGAGTGCAGAACCTCAGCTATGGCAGAACGGGGAATGCTGTTGAAAAAGTCCCGGATGTCGAAGCGGAGGGCGACAGGTGATGCGAACCTGGGAGCGGATGCGAGGATGCCGTCTATTCCGGCTTGTGCACCGGTACCCGGGCGGTAAGCATAGGAGCAGGGGGGAAGCGGGCTTCCCAAGGGGGTGTCAGAGCGGCGGTGATGGCGTGCTGGATGAGGCGGTCCAGAACGGAAGGTATGGCAAGCTTGCGGGTGCCGCCGGTAGGCTTGGGTATGGAAACGGGACGTAATGGGGCGGGCTGATAGGTGCCGTTGCGAAGCGCTTCCACAGTAGCGGGCCAGAGGGTGGGCATTGCCTCTCCAAGGTCGCGGATGGTAAGGGCGTCTTCGCCGGGCGAACCGTCGTTGCGCCTGAGCCTTTCAAATGCGGCCGATATGAGCTCCGGCTGGATGATCTGCTCAAGGGTGATGGTTTCCATGGGGCGGCTCATGAGGGTGAAGCACCGTGATGGCGGTTGCCGAACAGATGGGGTTCATTGAGCAGGCGGATCGCCAATTCCTTTGCGACCGATGAAGCAAGAAAGCGCAGGAGGCCAAGCTCGAGGATAAGGGGGTTCGGCGCGGCGCAGGGCCGGATGGAGATGCGCGCCGCGGCGATCCGCGCGAGCGCCATGTTGCAGATGTCGGTGGGTGAGGAAGGCATGATGGTGGATGGAAAGAAAAAGCCCGCACCCGTTGCCGGATGCGGGCTCCCCAGATGAACAAGCAGGCCGTGAATCAGTTGATGGTCCGGTAGGCCAACCAGAAATCGAGGATGGCCCCGGCGGAAAGGCCGGAGGTTGCCGCGGAGATGTCCTTTTCGAAGAGGCGGACGGCCTTCATCCTGCGCTTCTGGAGTTCGGTTTGATCAACAGGACCGGTGAGCATGCGCGATACAAGCAGAAAGGAAGCTGGAACTCACTTTAATTTGCATGGATCAATAATTATAACTCTTTTGCCCGCTGGAGGGTATTGTATCTGTTCACATCGGACAATCGGGTTTAGAAGTGGTTTCGAAAATGCCTGGGAAGGCGAGCCAACCGGAAAGAAATTCGGATTTGTTCAGGGGATAGGGCATATCTTTAGCACGCAGTCCTGACAGATGGGAACCGACCGGAATGGATATTAGGCGCCATTTCAGACGACTTTTTAGAAGTTTTTTCCTGCCGTGGGCGTTGGCTGAAACTGATCCAAGCAAGTTCAACGTGGCGGCGAAACGAGCAGGCGCAAGCCATTCAGAACCACTAGCACGGTTCCGCCTTCATGCCCGATCACCACCAGGGGCAGCGGAAAATTCATAAACAACCCGCCGATGACAAGAACCACCATCGCCCCAATCGCGAAAGTAAGGTTTTGGCGGATAATCGTCGCCGTTCTGCGTGCCAGTTTATGCGCTGCCGCGAGGCGTTCCATGTCTTCCGATAGCAGGGCGACGTCAGCTGCCTGGAGTGCCACTTCCGAACCCGCCGCCCCCATGGCGATGCCAACATCAGCGCGAGCGAGTGCCGCTGCGTCGTTCACTCCATCGCCAACGAACGCGACTTTTCCGTTGTTGGTGAGCAACCCTACCATTTGGACTTTGTCTTGGGGTAGCATGTCGGCATGGATCGCGTCGGTTGGCAGCCCAAGTTCTTCCCCTATTCTCAGGGCGACAGGAAGGCGGTCACCAGTCATCATCACAATCTTTTTTACGCCACTTTCCCGAAGTGCTGTAAGGGCCGCTCTGGAAGTGGGGCGTAGTTGATCGGCGATGCTGACGGCTCCCAATACACGGCGATCCACTCCCAGATAAATAACGGTCTGTGAGGTGTCGGATAGACTGGCAAGAGCAGGATGATCGATCGGTGCGTTCATCTGCGCGGCAAGTCGGGGGTTGCCAGCCCATATCTGTCCATTTGCCCAAGTTCCGACGATGCCTGCACTTGGGCGGTTGCTAACGTTCTCCACTCGCGCGAAAGGAATGTCGCGCGAAACCGCCTCCCGGCGTATGGCTTCGGCACTGTGATGCTCGGATTGCGCTTCAACGCCCGCCAAAAGCGATAAAAATTGCCGTTCGTCCCCGTCGAGCGCCACGATGCCTTTTACGGAAGCTTTCCCGGTGGTGAGTGTTCCAGTTTTATCGAACGCGAAGGTGTCGATGGCAGCCAGGGTTTCCAGAGCACCTCCCCCTTTGAACAGGACTCCCCCCCGGGCTGCTGCAGAGAGAGCCGACAAAATCGCTGCCGGGACGGAGATTACGATCGCGCAAGGGCTTGCGGCCACAAGAAGAGTGGCAGCCCGGTAAAGTGCATCGTCCCAATTACGCCCCGCCCAGTAGAAGCCGACGAAGGCCAGAACCACCCCGATAAAAACGCCTATGGTATAGCGTTGCCCGAACCATGCGCTGAATCGCTCGGACGGAGCCTTGGTCGCCTGCGCCTCCGTCACCAGCGCGATCATCCGTGCGATGGTGCTTTCCGCCAAGCCCTTGGTGATCTGGATATCCAGCACCCCATCAAGGTTTACCGTTGCTTCAAAAACGGGGGCACCGGGAGATTTGCTCACAGGCATGGATTCGCCCGTGATGCTCGCCTCGTCGATCGAGCTGTGTCCGTTCAGGATCGTTCCATCCGCAGGTACCCGCGCGCCCGGGCGAAGCACCACCACATCCCCCAATCGCAGATCGGCCGCCGGGACCTCCGTAATGGTCCCGTCTTCGAACTTACGCAAGGCGGTTTCCGGGCGGAGCGCCATCAAAGCCTCGATGGCCCGGCGTGCCCGTCCCAATGCTCGTTGCTCCAAGGTGGTCGAGATGCTGAATAGCGTTAGCAGAACCGCTCCCTCAAAAGGAGCGCCTACCGCGAGCGCCGCCGCTGCCGCCGACACCATCAGAAGATCGATGTCCAGGACGCGCTCCTTCCATAAGGTGGAAAGAGCCCTCCAAGCGGTCGGCAACCCTCCTGCGAGATACACGAGCGATGATCCCGAAATAATAAAAAACCGGGAACTCGAGTCTCCCAAGGGCAAGTAGGCTCCTATAGCCAACACCATTCCAATGACTGTCAGTACGGTTAGGGCGAGAGGCGCCGCTTCGTGTTCTTGGGAGCTTGAATGATCGCGCATCGAAAGTTCTACAGCGCCCACGCTGCCAAGCACAGCTCAAATGCTTCAAGCTATTTTCACGGCGAATTCAAGCGGCTATCGCAATCGGCAGATTGTCGCCGCGACGGCGGAAAACCGCTCATTGCATCGAATCTCATGTCGTTCTTCGCTCCGGCGGTGTCTCGGCTGTGGTTGTCGAGCAACTGGATAAGTCTGATGGTTGCCCCTGAGCATCTTGAATCGGGTGGAATCCAGAGGTATCGCTTTCCAGCGATTCGGAGATCCCCCTTCATCTGAGGGAATTCTCTTGTAAGCGTCGTCGACTTTCTTGTAGTGGCGAAAGGTGCATCGCCCGGTGAGCCTTTTCCAAAATCCCATGAAACCCTGCCGAATTCCTCTGTTCCCGTCCCTCCTTATGCCGCTTGTTTTCTCGGTGGCGGCCATGAATGTCCACGCCGATCCCATCAACTGGACCGGTGCCAGCGAGGGGGCTTGGTCCCTAGGCACCAACTGGGCGGGAGGAACGGTTCCCGGCAGCTGGGATGTGGCGACCTTCTCGCAGTCCGCCAGCGTGATCAACGTCAGGCTGGATGGAGACCAGACCGTCGCCGGGCTGGAAACCCTTTCGGGAGCGGCAACCAATGTCCACAATCTGCTCGGAAATACCGTGAACCGAACGCTCACCATCGGTTCGCTGGGCATCAACCACTACAGTGGCGGCCTCACCATCGGCTCCGGTGCGGAGGGACAGAAGGTGGATGTCGTGCTGGCCGCTGGCCAAATATGGAACAGCGCCCGCGGCGGCGGCAGCGGGAGTGCCCAGGCCCTCTTCATCAACAACAGCGTCACCCTTGCGGCGGGACTCGGCACGCAGACGCTTGAACTATCCGGAAACAACACGGGGAGCTACATCAATGGCATCGTAGGTAACGGGACCGGAAGCACCCTCAACCTCCTGAAGACCGGCAGCGGCGTCTGGACCCTTAACGGCGCGAATACCTACTCCGGCACCACCCAGATCGACGAAGGCACCCTCCGTCTTGGCGCGGTGGGCGTCGCGCCCTCCTCCATCTCCGTGGCGACCGATGCAATCCTGAGTTTCCGGGTTAATGGAGGGATGACCTCTGCCGAGATGAACACTTACATCGCTGGCGCGAACTTCGCCACCGGCGCGTTCGTCGCCCTGGATACCTCCAGCGGAGGGGGTACCTATGATGGCAATTATGACTCGCCCGTGCGCCTGCTGAAGACCGGCGGCAACAACCTTGTCCTCACCGGGACCATCAATGCGAGCGCCGGCGTGGGAATCAGTGAAGGTGGTCTCATTCTGGCGGCACCCTCTCTTGTCACGGGAAATATCAGCGTGGAGAGCAACGCGGCGCTCACCGTCCGAGCGGGCGGCTCCGGCTTCACCGCAGCGGAGATTGCCGCCTTCCGCACATCCCCCTCGCTCACCTTCGCCAACGCCAGTTACTTCGGCATCAGCACCTTCCACGGGGACTTCAGCTACGGAAATGTTCTTCCGGACGCCGGGCCCGTGCGGTTCACCAAGGCGGAGGCCAACACACTCTTCCTCACCGCGCAGAATACCTACACCTACGGCACCCAGATCGCAGGTGGCATACTCTCCGTCTCCGAAATCAAGAACGGCGGGGAGGTCAGCCAGATGGGCGCTTCTCCGAACGTGGTCAACGGCCTCATCCTCGCTGGCGGTCGCCTCCAGTACACCGGAGCGGGGGATACCACGGACCGCCTCTTCAATCTCACCGCCACCTCCGCCATCGAGGCCTCCGGCACCGGCGCACTGGTCTTCGATCGGGCCGCGACCATGGGCGCGGAAGGCGGTGCCCGCACGCTCACTCTGACCGGCTACAGCGGCGCGGACAACCGGATGAACGTGAACCTGGCGAACGTGACCGGCGGCACCAACACCACCACCGTCATCAAGAGCGGTTCCGGCAAGTGGATCCTTTCCGGGAACAACACCCACACCGGTGGCACGATCGTGCGCGGCGGCACCCTCGGGCTGGACTTCTCCAACGGGAAAAAGCCCGTTTCAGACACCACCGGTCGCGTCGCCATCCAGAATGGCACGGTGGAGTTCTATGGCGCCAGTTCCGCCACCATCGGCACCCTCGCCCTGTCGGAGACGGAGAACGGCTTCGGCATCATCCGTGTTTCCGGGGGCATGGCCCTCACCGCCAACACTCTGACCAGCACCACCCAGAGCCAGCGACACATCCTCATCGACCTCCTCGGGGCGGGGAACTCCCTCACCGCCACCGCCATCACCGCTCCTGTCACCACTGGCAGCGGCGGCCTGCTCATGACGGGCGCCAACCGCGCCAATGTCGTGGTGAGGACGAACGACGGCACTTACGGCCTCGCCGCTTATGACGACGGCACCGGAGTGATCGGAACACTCAGCGACCAAGTCGAGATCGCCCCCGGTACCTTCAGCAACGTCAACATCAACACCACGAACTATCTTTTCAAAGCTGGCGATTACACCACTTCCGGCACAGGTAACCTCAACTTCCAGAGCCTGACGTTCGATTCCACGGATGATGTCATCAACCTGAACTTTGCCACCACCAGCAACAACCTCGGTCCCAACGGCAACGGTCGCGGCATTCTGCTCACCGGAACCCATGATGTGAACTTCAGCGGCGCGGGCGGGGACATCGTCGGATCCGTCTGGCTGCACAACTACCTGGAAGGCGGAGCCCAGCTCAACATCAGCAACCCTCTGGGCACGAGCGACTATCTCCTGGTGGGCGGCACCGGCTTCACCAACTTCACCGGGTCAACCCTTGCGGCGAATGAGTTCGTCCTCAACGGCGGCCTGTTCCGCATCGGCACCAACCAGAATCTCGCCGGGATCTACCGCATCAACAACGCCGTGTTCGAGGTGGGGGCTGACCTTTCCGGTAGTGCCGCGGCGGACCTTAACCAGAACACTTCGCGCTTCCGCCTCACTGGAGACGCTGGTTTCAGCGCCCATGGCGCGGACCGCACCGTTTCCCTGACGGTCACGGACGGAGATGGAGTCGTATGGGGGGCTGCCAACTTCCTCACTGACACCTCCGGCGGGGACGGTGACTTCACCTTCCGCCTTTCCTCCACGAAGTCAGATGCGACCATCGACTTCCAGTCCAAGATCAACCTCAACGGCAAATCCCGTACCGTCGATGTGGCGGATGGCTCTGCGGATGTGGACGCCCGCCTTTCCGGCGGCCTCACCGGCTCCGGCATCGCCTCCCGCTTCGTGAAAACCGGCTCCGGCACCCTTGAACTCACAGGCATCAACGACTACCAGGGCACCACCCGCGTCGAGGGAGGCAGGCTGCTTCTAGGTGGTGCCGGGCTGACTGCCACCACCGCCGTCCATGTGATCAACTCCACCCTCGGCCTGGGAACCACCGAGGTCATCAACGACAATGCCGATATCACGCTGGAAAACGGTGTCATCACCACCGTCGGCAACCAGACGGAAAACATGGGCCGCCTCATTCTCATGGGAGACAATACGCTTGATCTTGTCGGGCTGGCCAACGTCATCCGCATGGCTTCCTCCGCAGACCAGGTCTGGGGCAGCACCCTTACCATCCGCAACTGGAACGGCAACGCCGCGGGCGGCGGGCCTGACCAGTTCTTCATCGGCTCCGATGAAAGCGGCATCACCGGGGACCAGTTGTCGAAGATTTTCTTCGTCAATCCCGAGGTGGACGGCATCCTCCAGACCGGCACCTTCGGGGCCTCCATTCTGAATACCGGTGAGATCGTCGCCTTCATCCCAGAGCCTTCCATCACGCTCCTCCTGGCCGGGGCCTCCATCGGCATCACGCTTCGCAGGCGCCGTTCCTAGGTATTCATGTGGGGCTTCAATGCCGATGGAAGTTCCACATGCTGCAATCAACGTCTCCGCTTTTATTTTCCATTGATGAAGGCGGCAGGAACGAACAGTTCAATTCGGGTCTCATAACGGCCTCGATCCAAGGCAACCCTACGTGTGACCACGCATGGATTGGATTCGCCGGCCAGTGCGATTGAATATCCGCTACGGTCCATGGGGTCATCGACGATCAGGCGCAGATAAATTTTCCGCGCCCCACCTTGAGCGATACGTCCGGTCTGAATCACCCGACCGAAAATTGTCCGGTTGCCTTGCTGGATTTGCACGAATTCGCCGACGACATTGTTCAATGTGAAATAACGATTCGGCATCACGAAGAATCCCGCCGATTTATGTCCATGTCCAGCATATCGCTTCACATTCGGTTGAAATGACACATGGACTGAGATTGGCAACCGGGAAAGCCAAGTCTTGGAGGATTGCCCGGTGGTAGATACCTTTCTAAGTCATTCACCGTGATCGGAAACCGATGGGTGGATCGTGATGCTGAACGGAGTGGCACGCCTTCATAGCAGGGGAGCGGAGGTGTATGGTTGAACGGTGGTACAAGAATCAAAGTCATTCACATTGCGGTTTTCATTGCTACGACCTGCGGCCCGAACACATCCCGGCTCTATTCCTACTTTGTCCGCCAGGCCGATACGGCGCGAAACGTTCAAATATCCATGTTCTGAATAGCTCTGCGATCTTGAGTAAGCGGTAAGCGAACCACCCCGCTGAGGTCATAAGCGCCGTAGGCGTATCGGTTATGGCATTTATGATGCCGCAACCCATTTGGGCTGTCCTTGCCGGTTCAAATTCACCGGAAGCAGTTCGCCAAGATTGTGGTTGGTGGTGGCTGGCAGCCGTTCCAGGACATCCTTGAACCATGTGTGCGGATCAATGCCGTGGAGGCGGCAGTTGGCGATGAGGGTGTAGAAGACCGCCGACTTCCAGCCGCTGTCCTCCCTGCCGATGAACAGCCAGTTCTTCTTGCCGACGGCACTGGGACGGATGGCGTTCTCCACCCCGTTGTTGTCGATCTCGACCTGTCCGTGGCCAAGATACACGCCGAGCCGGGCCCAAAGTCCGAGGGTGTAACGAAGGGCGATGCCCAGCGCGCTTTTGGGAAGGATGCCATGGCGTCCCAAAAGCATGCGGAAGGCTTTTCCAAGCCGCTGGTAGATGGGAAGGCTTTCGGCGGAGCGAATGGCCGTGCGCAAAGCGGGACCGGCGCGAACCTGCCTCAGGCGGCTTTCGACGATGTAGAGGTGGCCGATCTGGTGCAGGATCCATCCGACAAGGCGCGGCGATTGATCCCGGGCGTCATGGAACTTTCTCCGGGCATGGGCCCAGCAGGCGGCGAGCCCGATCACCTGGCCCTGTGCGGCGGCGCTCCGGCGATAGGTGTCGTAGGCGGCGTAGCCATCGCTTTGGAGGATGCCCTGGAAGGCGTTTTGTCCGTCCCGGAGGATTTCGTGGAGGTGGGCGTGCGAACGACCGGGACGCCAGTCGTAAAGCACGGTTCCTCCGGCACTGCGGTAAACCCTGTAGTAGCCGGTCTTCGCCTTGCCGTTGCCGGGCTCGAGGTAACGGACGGGCGTTTCGTCGATCTGCAGATAATCGACCCCAAGCAGACTTTTCCGGATGAGCTGGTAGAGCGGTGTGAGCCGGTCGGCGGCGAGAGTTTCCCAGTTCATCATGGTCTGCCGTGGGATGGTGACGCCGTGACGCTGGCGGAACATGGCTTCCTGACGGTGGAGGGGCTGGTGCCAGGCATGTTTGTTGACGAGGATCTCGGCGATGAGACCGGGAGTGGCGAGGCAGCCGTCCTGCAACCGGGCGGGTAGCGGGGCGATGATGGGAGCGGCGGCTTTGTCGGCCAGACGGATATATTTCCTGCGGACGAGGCGGCGGCGCGAAAATTTCCCCGGCTGGTAGTCGAGTTGCTCGCTGACTTCCTCCCCAATACAACGCCATGCCTCGGGGCATGCTTTTACGGGCTCGGGATCGAGGATGATTTCCTCAACGGGAAGGTGTTCGGGCAGGCGCGCTTTGCGGGGTACACCTTTGGAAGTGCGGACGGATGGAACTTCAACCGCCGATGCGTTTCCGGCGACCACGGGCTTTTTTGAAGCATCGGGATCCAGCAGAAGTTCCAGTTGCGTGGGATCGAACTTCTCGCTGCTGCTGCCGAAGAGCTTCCTCAATACGAGATCAAGCTTCTGTCGCAGGAGTTCGTTCTCCTGCCGCAGCCGGGCGTTTTCCTCCAGCAGTCTCGCAATCGTCGTTCCGTCCATTTGCTGTATCCTGGTGGCATCCGGCATGCCATGAAGCAGCCGTCATGCACGTTCATACCATGGGCGAAGGCAGCCGTCTTTCATGTCGATTCCATCCATGAGCAAAGACAATGCTTCGGGGGCGAGCTTGAGTTTGGATTTCTTCGGATCAGCAACCTTCGGCCAACTGAAGCTGCCTTTCTCAAGCCGCTTGGCCATGACCCATAGGCCCGTTCCATCCCAATAGAGCAGCTTCAGACGGGTGCGGTTTTTGTTGGTGAAGGCGAAGACCGCACCCTGCATCGGATCCTCGGCAAGCCTTTCGCTCACCAGCGATTGCAATCCGTTGAATGACTTTCGCATGTCGCATGGCTCCAACGCCACGAAGACACGGAGATTGCCGGCGAAACTCAGCACGGCCGCAGGGCGTTGGCGAGTTCAACTGCCAGCGGAACCGAACCGCTGCCGGTGACGCGGATGGACAGGCCTCCGGGCAACAGGATTTCCACCAGGGCTGCCGGAGTTCTGTCTTTCGCGCCCGGTGGCTCGATGGCAGCCGGCAGATCTACCTCCGCCAGGGTGAGTTTCAGCGTCTCGTTGATGGCCGGCTTTTCCACAGGATAGAGACCCCGTTCACGCCGACGCTTCTGAACCCAGCTGGCGAAGGTCTGGTAGTTGACGCCGTGCAGGCGGGCGAATTCCAATCCCTTGAGCCCGCTTTCATCGAACGCATCCAGCAAGGCTTTGCGATGCTCCTTTGACAGCGTGATCCGTCCCAGCGCGTCGGTCTTCAAGACCGTAGTCGTAAGTGCCATAGCGTAAGCGCTCCTTGCAGCCCCAGTTGAGAGTTCAGGCCATGTGGTTCAGGATGGCCGGTTCTCCTGCGGGCTTCCAGTTCCGGGGCAGAAGAAGATCAATCTCCAAATTCTTCATCGCGGGCAGGCGTTCCAGCACATCCCGCAGGTAGGCATAGGGTTCGTGACCGTGCCGTTTCGCGCTTTCGAGCAACGTGTAGAGGATCGCGCTGGTCTGCCCGGTACCTTCGCCTCCCACGAAGAGCCAGTTCTTCTTGCCCACCGCTGTCGGACGGATGGCGTTCTCCGTCAGGTTGGTATCGATCTCGACCTCCCCGTGGATGAGGTAGGTTACAAGCTTCGGCCAAAGCGTCAGAGTGTAGTCGATGGCACGGCCCAGCGGGCTTTTCGGCAAAACCGATACATCCGAACGGAGCCGGAGGAGATCCTCCCGCAGGCGTTCGATGACGGGTTGGCTGTCCCGCTGGCGGATGAGCGTGCGCTGTTCCGGTCCGGCACGGCTCTGGCGCAGATCCTTCTCGACGAGGTAAAGCCGGGCGATGGCCCTGAGCGGTCCGGCAGCGGAGTGCTGTCCGGTTTGCAGGGCTTCGTGGAATTTCCTCCTCACATGCGCCCAGCAGGCGGCCTGCTGGATGCCGGGATGCTTCGCGGCGTGGACGTTGTAGGCCTGGTAGCCATCGCTCTGGAGGATGCCCCGGAAGCCGCCGAGCAGATCATCCAGGCAGGCGCTGCCACGGCTGGCATGCCATTGGTGGAGGACATCTCCACCGCCGGGGCGGTGCAGGGTCCAGAGGTAGCCCTGGCCTGTTTTGCCGGTGCCGGGGGCGAGGTATTTGACGGGAGTCTCGTCGGCCTGGAGGTAGCTCCCGGCCAGCAAGTCCCGATGGATGTGCTGGTAGAGCGGTTGGAGCCAGAAGGCGGCGAGCTCCGCCCAGCGGCACAAGGTGTTGCGGCCGATGGGGACGCCGTGGCGGCTGGCGAGGATCTTCTCCTGCCGGTAAAACGGCAGATGGTCGCAGTATTTGGAGACGAGGGTGTGGGCGATGAGCGCGGGAGTGGCGCTCAGCCCATCCTGCAGCCGTGGCGGAAGCGCCGCGGTGACGGGAGCGGCGTCACGATCCGCCACGCGGACGAAGACAGGGCGCACGAGCCGGTGGATGAAGATCTTCCCGGGCTGGTAGTCGAGCCGGTCGCTGTGTTCCTCGCCGATCCTGCGCCAGGCATCCGGACAGGCTTTGACTGGCTCGGGCAGAAGCACTTCCTCGACGATGGGAAGGTGGTCGGGAAGCCGCTGCCGCCTCGGCTTGCAGGCAGGCGGATCAGGGTTTGCGGCGCTTGATGCGGCCTCCTCCGGTGCGCCCGCGTCCAGGGAGGCCGGAGATTTTCCCGGCGGCGTGCCTTCTTCGCCGCCCAACAGGAGTTCGAGCTGGGCGGGATCGAGCGTCTCGCTGCTTTTGCCGAAGAGTTTCCGCAGTACGAGGTCGAGCTTGCGGCGCAGCAGTTCGTTCTCGCGCTCAAGATGGGCGATGCGGTCCAGCAGCTGTTGTTCGCGTTCGGGCGTCATCCTGATGACCATGAGCTACGATGAATGGCGTAGTGATGGCAAGGATGGATCACCCCCGTTCATACCACGGACGCATGCTCGCACCCTTCAGGTCGATGCCATCGGTGAGCATGGCCAGCACTTCCGGGGCGAGCTTGAGCTTTGTCTGTCCTTCCCCGGAGGGCTTCGGCCAGGAGAAGGTGCCTTTTTCCAAACGTTTGGCGTGGACCCACAGACCGGTGCCATCCCAGTGAAGCAACTTGATGAGGGTGCGGCTTTTGTTGGTGAAGGCGAAGACCGCACCTCCGCGCGGATCCTCGCCCAGATGGGTGACGACCAGTGCATGGAGGCTGTCGAAGCTCTTGCGCATGTCGCAGGGTTCCAGCGCGAGGAACACGCGAAGGCTGCCGGAGAGCGTCAGCATGGGCGGGAGGAGGAAAGATGGCGCAGCAGCTCGGCCACCCAGGGAAGATGCTTGCGGGAAGCCACGTCGACATGGAATCCATTCCCGAGGGAAATCCGAAGCGGTTCCGGAAGCGGGGTGGCATCGCCCGATCCCGGCAAAGCCTCCATGATGACCTCGGCGAATGCGGGGCCATCATCCTGGTGAAGTCCTTCCGCTTTTTTCCGCCGGCACTGAACCCAGTTCGCGAAGGTGGGATACTTGATTCCATGCAGGCGGCTGAAAGCCATCGCCGATTGGCCACTCCGCTCGAAGGCGTCCAGCAGGACCTCGCGGTGCGCGGCGGGCACCAGCACCCGTCCCCTGGAATCAGCCCGGATCAAATCAGATCCACCATCGGTATCGGTCATAGAGGTCATTCATACCTACCTATCACCTCTATGACCGCTTATGGAACGGGTGCTGCGAGGAGCGCATACGCCATAGCCGTATAAAATACGATACTTAGGCACGACCGCCTAGTGGGTGCCGGATTTACCGCTTACGAACTATTCCTCCGGGGAATTCGCCACCATCTGCTCCCGCCTCGGAACCGTTCTCATCCACACCCCGGTCCGCGATGGGGCGGCAAAGGGAAAGATCGAGCGGTTCTTCCGTAAGCGTGTTCCCTGCCACCGTGCGATCACCGTTGCTCCGGCAGTATCGTTGTCGTCATAGTGAGAGGTTGTATGACGACAACGACTTCACGCGGCAGTCCTGTGCTTCCCCAGGCATTCCGCTAGCCAGGCTGCGGGCGTGAGGCGGTTTCCTTCACGGGCGGTCATGCCGGGCAACCGTTCCAGGACATCGGTGAGGTAGTCCGCCGGAGCAATGCCCAGGCGGCGGCAGTTCTCCACGATGGTGTAGAGGACCGCGGTCTTTTGTCCGGCTTCCCCGCTGCCGATGAACATCCAGTTCTTCGCACCCAGCTTGGTCGGCCTGATGGCGTTCTCCGTCCCGTTGTTGTCGATCTCCACCCGGCCGTCGCCGAGATACACCATGAGGTGCTCCCACTGGTTGAGTGCGTAGCGAATGGCCTTGCCGAGCAGGCTCTGCGGCAGGATGGAACGGCGGCGGGAGAGCCGGTCGATGGCTTGCCGGAGCCGTTGGTGGATGGGACGGCTTTGGGATGCCCGGATCGCCTCGCGCAGCGCGGGTCCGGCGCGTTGGTCCCGCAGCTCCTTCTCGATGCGGTAAAGGTGGCCGAGCTGGCGCAGAAGCCATGCGGTGAGTTTGGGCGATTGATCCTTGGCTTCGAAAAACTTCCTCCTCACGTGGGCATGGCAGCCCATCAGCCGGATGTGGGGCTTGCCCTTCGCCCACGCGAGGTAGGCGCTGTAGCCATCGCACTGGAGGATCCGCGTGACGGGATCATTCCCGAGGACATCTGTGATGCCGCCCTGGTCGCGGCCCTCGCGCCAGTGGTAGAAGACGCTTCCTCCGGGCAGATGGCTGGTCCAGAGATAGCCGGTGGCCGCCTTGCCTTGGCCGGGGACGAGGTATTTGATGGGAGTTTCGTCAATCTGTAGGTAGCCGCTTCCGCGGTGTTCATCCCGGATCTCCCGGTAAATGCCGCCGAGCCAGTGGGCCGCCAGATCCGCCCAGTCGCAAAGTGTCCGGCGATGGAACGCAACTCCCTGGCGGGTGAAGATCTCCGCCTGCCGGTAATACGGAAGGTGGTGGGCGAAGCGGTTGGCGACAACCTCCGCGATGAGCCGCGGGGTGGCGGTGCAGCGGTCCTGCAAGGATGGGGGCAACGCGGCGATGACAGGCTTCCCCAAAGGATCTCCCCTGCGGACGTATTTGGGACGCACCAGACGATGGCGGAGGAACCTGCCGGGACGGTAGTCGAGCCGTTCGGTGACTTCCTCGCCGATGCGCCGCCATGCGGTGGGATCGGCCAGCACGAAGTCGGGCTCAAGGGTCTCCTCCTCCACGGGAAGATGCTCCGGGATGCGGGGCGAATGCGGGCCTTTCCGTGGGCGGGAAGGAGTTGGTTCAGCCGCCGGTCCTGGGTCTGCGGACTCGGCGGCCACGGGCTTTTTTGCCGCATCGGGATCCAGCAGCAGTTCGAGCTGCGCGGAGTCGAGAACCTCGCTCTTCGAGCCAAAGATCCTTTTGACCAAGGCATCGAGCTTCTGCTCCAGAAGGATGATGCGCTGCTCCTGCAGGGCGATCTGTTCGTCCTTGCGGGCGATCTCATCAAGCAGCTGCTTCTCCCGGTCCGGTTCCATGAAGATGCCGCCTACTACGCCAGATGTCGTAGCTGATGACAAGCATCCGCTTCATCCAAGTTCATACCACGGGCGCTTGCAGCCGTCCCGCATGTCGATGCCATCCAGCAGGAACCCCAGTGCGGTGGAATTGAGACGCAGTTTGCCGTCGCGGACATCGGTTCCCTTCGGCCAACAGAACGTACCGCGTTCCAGCCGTTTCGCCAGAACCCACAGCCCGCTCCCGTCGAAATACAAGATCTTGAGCAAGGTCCGGCGCTTGTTGGTGAAGGCGAAGATGGCTCCGTTCCTCGGATCTTCCCGCAGCTTGTTGGCAACGAGGTCGTGCAGACCGTTGAAGCTGCGGCGCATGTCACAAGGCTCCACGGCGACGAATACCTTCAGGCTGCCGGAGAAGGTCAGCATGGCCGGGCGAGCTGGCGGAGGAGTTCCACGGCGAGACCGAGCTGGGCACCGCCATGAATGGCGATGGAGGCTCCTCCCGGCAACCGCACCTCAAGGGGCGTGGTGGATGCTGGTGGTCCTTCCGCGCACTCCACCTCCGCCAGCAGCAAGGGGAAGGATCCTCCATCAGGAGCAGCCATTGAGGGATACCCTCCGGTCCGCCGCTTCCGCTTCTGGAGCCAGGTGGCGAAGGTCTGGTATTTGACCCCATGCCGGGCAGCGAACTCGGGGCCGCTCAAGCCACTCGATCCATAAGCATCGAGCAGAGCCTCCCGCTGCGAGGCGCTGGTCCTCACCCTGCCGATGGCGTCCATCCTGATCAGCTTCCCGCCTTCCTCTTTCGTTGTCGTCATAGCCACTATGCCTATGACGACAACGATACTGCTCCTGCAACAGTGTTCAGGAGGTGCTGCGGACCACGCTTACGTTCTTCCGCACCGTGCGCGAGCAGTTCCTGGTCCGCGATCTCAGCGCCATCACCTCGCTGCGCCAGCTCAACGAAGCCTTCACCCGCTGGGCCGAGGAAATCCGTCCGGAATCCTACGATCACAATTCGGCAACGAGGTACGATGAAAGCTCAGCCCGTAACACTTACAGACGTTTAAGCCGCACGCCAGACCTTTGCTGTTTGTTTTGTGAGGAGTTGTTATTATTCGCCTCCGATGAGGTTGTAGAAGAATGAGTCGCAGCCTTCTCCACTCAGGCCGGCTTCCACGGTCATGGGGGTGGTGAAGGCGGCGCGAAGGCCGACCCGTCCGGCGATGGCGGCGGCACCCATGGATTCGATATTGATCAACCAGTTGCCAAGCAGACTGAGGGCGGTGGGGGAGATTCTTTCAATCGTATTGACAGCGCCCAAGACCGCGGGAGTGGCGGCGACGCTGCCAATAGCGCTTCCGAATGCGCCGCCGGCTCCTCCGGTGAATGTTCCAATGGCGGCTTGCCTGAGGAAACGGCCGGCGGTGTATCCATCGAGGCCTTCGTCTGTGAGGCTGAGGCAAAGGATGTCCAAGAGCGGTGCGGCGACAGCACCGACAGCGGCGTTGACCGCGACGGCCTTGAAGCTGATGGTGAACAGGACTCGAGAGCCGAGCGAGACTTGAAGGGAGCTTGCGAATCCAACTTCGGGAAGGGATACGGAGATCGTTCCGGAGGGATCGATGAGGCCGAGGGGATCGTTGAAAACGTAACGTTGGAAGTTGAAATCCTGAGCGGTGAAGCCGAGTGGATCATCCGAGAGGAAGCGGCCGGTGAAGGAGTCCAGCACCCGGCGGCGGTAGTGGTGAAGGCCGCCACCGAGGTATTCCCGCCCGGTGAAGCCGTGGCGGAGGCGGATGAGATCGGCCTCTCCGGTGACCGGATTTCCGAAGGAGTCGTAGGTGATGGTGGCGGTGACGTTGGCGTTGTCATCGGTGGCGTAGCGGACGGAGCGGAGGTGATCCGTGAGCATCCATTCGACGCCCTCTCCGGGTGTCCAGCGGGCGAGGAGGCCATCGATGGTGTCATCGTAGAGATACCTTGCGGTGACGGTGCCGTCGGGGGTGGTTTCCGCCCAGGGGTTGTTTTCCCAATAGGTGGTGAAGGTGTTCACACCATTGACGGTGCGGCTGATGAGGCGATCGAGGGGATCGTAGCGGAAAAGGGTGGACGAAACCACCGTGCCGCCGCTGTTTTCGGACGCGATGGAGAGGATGCGGTTCCGGTGATCATAGGTGAATCTGCGGATGTTTCCGGTGGTGAGGTCCGTCTCGGTGATGAGGTTGTTTTCCGCATCATGGGCATAGGTGCGGGATGCATTTCCGGTGACCAATCCGAGGGCGTTGACGGTGGTGGCGCCGCCTTTGTGGGAATTCGTGCGGTTCCCCAGACGGTCGTGGGTGTAGGACTCGTCCGGGAGCGCCGAAGGGCCGTGGGTGGCTCCGGTCAGTTGTCCCAGGTTGTCATATTGGTATTGGGAGGAGATCCCCTGATGGTTTTGCTGCAGGAGGCGTTTGTCCGGACCGTGATCGAATTCGAAATTTGATCCGGGAGCGACGAGTCCTCCGTCCGGGCGCAGGTGCTGGATGCGGGTGACGGTGCCTTCGAAAGGATCCCGCTCCACAATGCTGCGGGATACGGGAATGCTTGCGAGTCCGTCTGTAAAGCGGGCGATTTCCGTGACGAATCCGTGAGAGTCACGGCCGTAGGTAACGGCGCTGCCGGGGAGGGTGCCGCCGGACCAGATGAGCTTGGTCAAGCCGCCTTCCGAGTCATATTCCCGCCAAACGCTGGCCCCGGACTGATCGGTGATGCTTTGCACCCGTCCGTCGGTGCCATGGGTAAGGGAAAAATCGAACGAGGGAATCCCAATGGAGCCGGCGTTGTGCTGGCGGCTGAGCCTCCCGCAGTTGTATTCGTAATTGAGGACGGTGCGGCTGTCCGCGAGGCGAAGGGGACGGCCCAAAGAATTGAATTCGTAGGTGAAGGTTTCAATGGGCGCGGTGCCTCCGGGGGCAAACCACTCCTCTTTGGTGACACGATTCTGGAAATCGTATTCAAAGGTGCGTCTGCGACCCATGCGATCCGTGATCGTCGTGACATTTCCGTTTCCATCGTAAGAGCAGAGGGTGTCCCTGCCGATCGAGTCGGTAGTTTTGTAGACGCGGCCACCTGGGGTGTAGTCGTAGGTGGTGGTCTTTCCGGCGGGATCGGTAACGGAGGTGATGCGTCCGGCGGCGTCGTATGCGATGGCGGTGACAAGGTCGTCCGAGTCGTTGCCGTTGTCGGTGATGATTTTGGTTTCTCTGATGACGCGATTTGATGAGTCATAAACCATTTCGGTGATTTTCCCCAAGCGGTCGATGACGCGGGTGGGGTTCCCGTTTGCATCGTAGGTGAAGGTGCCGGACTCGCCCTGGCCATCGATCTGCTCGATGAGTTGGCCTTTTGAATTGTATCGGAAAGCGAGTTCGCTGCCAGGCTCGACTTCTGCACCGATGATGCGTCCGGCGGAATCGAACCGGAATTGTTTGGTTTCCCCTTCGGCGTTGATGACCGAGGAGGGTTTGCTTGCTCCGGCCGAGGCGTATGTGAGCAAGGTGGTGGAGCCATCGAAATTGACAATTTCCATGGGTCTGCCTGCGGTGTCGTATGCGACGGTCCGTGTCTGTCCGGAGCAGTTGACGAATTTGACGAGGTTCCCTCTCGCGTCGTATTCCGCGAGAATGGTGTAGAGTTGGATCCCGTCTTTGTCATTCAGGGTCAGCGAGGTGGGTTGACTGCGATCATTGTAGGCGACGTTCCTTCGGTTCCCTCCGGCGTCGAGAATCGAGACCGGATTTCCACGGGGGTCGTAGGTGATTTCGGTTCGGTTGCCGTTGGCGTCAGTGATGGCGGTTTCCTTGTCAGGGTTCGCAGAATCGGCGTATTCGAAGAAGGATGTTCCGCCATCGGGGTCTGTTTCCTGGACGACATTTCCGCGGGTGTCATAGCGGAGGGTGGTGACATTTCCCAAGGCATCGGTGCGGGTGCCTTCGAACTGATTGATGGCGACGGAGTTGCTGGAGATCGTATTTCCGTCTGCATCTTCGACGCGGACGAAGCGGCCGTTCTCATAGATCACCCGGCGGGTAAAGCGCCCACGCTCCGTGTCCACGGGATTGGCGACCGTGGAGAGGAAGTGGGCGGGGTTGCGGAGATAGGTCAGGGTGGTGGTTCCGCCGACCGGATCGTCGATGGCGACGAGGTCGCCGTTGGCATCGTAGCGGTAGGTATGGACCGCGCCGCCGGGAGCGGTGATGGAGGTTACCCTGCCGCGCGAGTCGCGGGCGATGGCGACGCTTTCGCCGGAACTGTGGGTGATCGCGTTCCGTGACACCGTGACCGACTGGTTGTTGCGGTCGGTGATCTTTTTGAGTCCGGTGCGCTGGTTGTAGTCGTAAACGAGGCCGTCCTTGGTGGTGAGCCGGTAGTTCTCCGGATTGTATCCGAAGGGGAGGAGCGGAGTGTAGGCGGCGCCCGACGCATCCAGCTCGATCCGCTCGTAGTCGACGGGTGCGATGGTGAGCGTCTCATAGACTCCGGGATCCGGCTCGAAGTAAGGCTCGTAGTCCACATACAGGAACCGGTTGCGCGGGTTGCGGGCGTTGAAGGTGAACCCCACCCGCCTGCCTTCCGGTGTGGTCAGGAATACCCGGGTGCCGATCTCGAAGGGGGTGGCAAAGAAGTAGCTGTCTCCGGTGTCCGGCACGGTTTCACGGATGTCCGGGTCACCGATGCCGAGGCTCCAGCCATAGCCGAAGTCGCCGGAGCGGTTTGAATTCAGCGTATCGTAGATGCGGTTGATGCGGATGGGGATGCCGGCCAGCGGAAGGACGAGATCGTCGAACTCCAGGCGGAAGTTACCCAGCTTCGCTTCACCGGAAACGTGGACCATCATTCCGTCCGCGATGCCCCTGCCATTCGTGTTCGTCGCCTTCAGACGCAGGACGTAGGAGCCGTTGCGGAGGGAGGTGGGATCGATCTTCCCGAGAAGCTGGTCGTTGGTGGCCGTGGTCCCGGAGCCCAGCTCCACCCAGTTGGCGCTGGCGTTCAGATTGGTGAGGGGAACCTCCTCGGAGGGGGCAATCTCCAGCTTCCATGATGCCAGGCTACCGGTGCCCGCCACCACGGTGCCACGGACATCCGTGATGTAGTCTACGCTGGATTCCGCGGCGGGCGCGGTGAAGGCGACCGAGGGCATGCTGGTGTCACCGGTATCCAGTTGGATGGTGGCAAGGGACCCCAGGCCGTTCGTGTTGAAAGCCCGCAGGCGGATGATCCAGAGACCGGTCTGGAACAAGGGATTGGTGAGTGGGGCGAGGCTTTCCTGCGTTTTCTCCGTGGTGCCGGTGGCCAGTTCCGTCCATGAGACGGAGGGATCATTGAGATCCTCCGGATTGACCAGGGTGCGCGGCACATAGTCCACGATCCAGTTCAGGAGGGTGCCGCCATTCGCGCTGACGGTTCCTGCCAGCGTGGTCCTGTCATCACCCGCTTTGACGGGGGAGGTGATGCGTGTCACCGGGCGGTTGGCGTTCGCGGGGATCACGCCCGTGGAGCCGTCCGGACCAGCATAGCCGCTGGCCACCGGGTTGTAGATCAGCGTGGCGATGCGACCTTTGCCGTTGGTGTTGATGGCTGTGAGCCGGAACACCTGGGTCTGGTTCGGGAAGTTGGCGGGATCGATGGTGGTCAGCAGGGCGTTGGTGGCGGGGGTGGTGCCCTGCGCCAGGATGGTCCAGGTGACGGCCGGGTCCTGCAGATTGGCGGTATCCACCACATTCCGCGGGGCGTGGTCCAGCACCCAGCTCTGCAGGGTGCCGCCATTCGCGGAGATGGTCCCGCGGATGAGGGTGGGATCATTGGAAACGGAGAGTGGTGAGGTGAAGCTGGCGAGTGGCGTCGCACCGTTGCCGGTGCCGGTGGTGCTGCCGGGGCCGGAGATGTTGTTGGAGCGCGGGTTGAGGACCACGCTGGTCATGGCTCCCAGACCATTGGTGTTTTCCGCCCGCAGGCGGAAGGCGATCAATTCGTCAGGATAGTTCGCAGGCGTGATGACCGCCACGGATTGCGCCGCGAGCGGGGATGTCCCTTGCTGGATCGTCTGCCAGAGAACGGCGGGCGAATTGAGGTTCGAGAAATCCACGGTGCGGGCGGGGGCCCATTCGAACACCCAGCGCTGGAGCGTGCCGCCATTCGGCGTGACGGTTCCGGTGAATGCGGCGGGGTTGTCCCCGGGGCGGAGAGGCGACTGGAAGGACACCAGCGGCCGCAGATCGGATGGATTGCCGGTGGTCTGTCCCGGTGGGGAGATGACCACGACATTGGGATTCTCCGTCGGCGGGGCATTCGGATCCAATACCCTGATGTAGGAGGTGATGGAGGAGGTCTGGCCCGCGGAATCAATGGCCACCGCCTTCAGCTCCACGGACCCGATGGCGCTGAACTTGGTGGTGTGAACCCCCTGATCATCGAGCGGGACTTCGAAGTCGTCGATGAACAGCCGCATGCGGCGGACTTCCTGGTCATCCGTGGCGATGACCCGGAATGAAATGTCCTCGCCGGGCAGGACTGATGGCGCGGTCTTTGAGATATAGACGGTGGGAGGTTCGTCCACCGGCGTGACATTGACATCGAACTCCTGGGTGCCGGTGAGTCCCTCTTCATCCGTGGCCACGATGCGGAACGGAAAGGTTCCGGGGGTGGTGGGCTGCCACAGGAGGGAGCCGGAGGTTGCATTGATGGTCGCTCCCGGCGGACCCTGGCCGATGGAATAGGTGACCGAACCTCCATCCGGATCCACCGCTTCGGAATCGTAGAAATAGATGTTGTTGAGCGCTTCCTGGGTGAAGCCTTTGTAGATCACACTGTCCTGGGAATAGTTGTAGAAGCCGAAGCTGCCGCCGGTGAACGTGTTGTCGTTCACTTCCATGCGGTCCAGCAGGGTTCCGTCATCTTTCCGCACTTCCACCACGATGCGGCCTGGCGTGAAGTCCAGGGTGATCCTGTATTCCTGGAAGTCCACCCACGGGATGTCATTCGGAGGCGACAGGATGGTCATGTTCGGGCGGTTCTCATTCGACCACCAGAAATCCGCTTCGGTGAAATTCCCGGCGCCCGCATCGAAGCGCTTGATGCACATGCCGCGCAGCGCCGTGCCGCCCAGCGATCCCTGGGTCGCCTGTTTCCAGTCGAATACATAGAACTGCTTGCTGTTCTGGTAGCCGAAGATGAATCCCATGAAGTCATCGTCCCCGGTGGTGTCCACCCGGAAGGATCCGGTGATGCGGAGGTTGAGGAACGATTGGTCGCTGATGAGGGCGGATGGTGCGGAGTTGATCCTTTGCTCCACGGAGAGACCGTCCGGTTCGATCACCCAGTTGGCGGCTCCCTGGCTGCCCGGCCAGCGTTGCACGCTCCAGGTGGACAGGTTCAGCGGCGCGGCGGCCTGGACCTGCCCCAGCGAAACGCCCGGAGGTGGAGTGGTGATGAAGTGGGGGTGGAAAGCCGGAGGGCCGGAGTAGTCGAATGCCAGCGTGTCCGCGGCGATGACGCCGCCTCCGGCATCGAGCGCCTCGACGGTGAGCGAGTAGGAGCCGGGAACCAGGGCGGCTCCGTTCAACTGGTCGATGAAGGCTTTGTCCAGTGCCGCCGCCCCCATGGATACCAGAGCGGTGATATCCGCCGGAGTGCCATTCCCGAGACGTGCCCGCCAGGACACCGCCTCCGAGGCCCCCACGCTGCCGAAGGCGGAGGCATAGAGTCCGGTGTTGTTGTCCGTGGTGCTGTCCCCCGTGTCGTTGCGGAGGAAAAGATGGATGGCGGGCGCGGGGGGGAGGACCGTGAAATAGTTGCCGCTGACCGTGCCGCGGTCACCCTCGTTGACGTAGTCCGTGAGGTCGAAATCGAGGAATGACTTGAAACGCTGCTGGCCGAGCGACTGCTGCCAGGTTTCCCGCAGCACCGAGGCATCCCGGAAATCAACGTCCCGGTCCCCGTCGGTGTCGCCGGAGTATTGGTGGAAGCCGAAGGTATGGTCATCCACCGGGATGCCCCCGGCGGCATTCATGTCCCGCCGGTGTCCATCCAGCATGGTGTCGATCTCGATCCACGCGATGTAGTTGCCATCGGGAAGCAGCGCGCTGCGGTCTTTCTCCACCATCCAGTTGGCGGAGTTGTTGCGCGGGTCATAGATCAGGGTGGTCCCGGAAAGATCGACCAGATTGCCGGTGGCGATGTTGCGCACCTTGAGGCTGCCGGCATTGACCATCCGGGAAACGTTCCGGTCGAACCTGACGCCGATGGACTGGATCATCGAACGCTGCGGGGTGCCCGCATTGATCCAGGAGGCGGTGACCGCCGGCGGTGAGTCATCCTGGGCTGAGCCGTGGGAAAGCGGAAAGAGGGTGAGGCCTAGGCAGGCGAGGAGGGATTTGGCGTGCATGGCAGAAAAATGGCGGGTGGACGGGCGGCTCAGTCGGATTCGACGATGCGGTAGAAGCGGGTTCCGTTCGGAAAGGTGGCGGTTTTCGGAGGCCCGGCGTCGAGCCATTGGACGCGCTCGCCGGTGCCTGCGATCGAGGGCTGGCTGACCTTCCACACGCTGAGATCATCGCTGTATTGGACGGTGTAGCGCTTCTCCGCCAGGGTCTTGAACTCCACGAGCAGACCGCGGGAGTCGATCCGGAGGATGCGCAGGTCGAGCGCGAGCGGTGGGACATCTCCGGGTTGCTCGGGCTCCGCCTCCTGCGGGGACAGGTTGAATCCGGGGGTGAAATCCGCGATGCGGCTGGGGCGGTAGTATTCCAGCAGGATGTTGATGCTGGCTCCCGGAAGGATGTCGCCGAAGATATCGATGTAGGGGATGCCGTTCTCGTAGCCGTGGCGGTTCCAGAGGATGACGCCTTCCGGCAGGCCGGTCACTTGCAGGCGGAAGCCGTGCAGCGTTTGCCCCGTGGTGTTGGTGAGCGTGAGGTTCTGCTCCAGCAGGCCGGTCTGCGGATTGAGCGTGACGTTGCCCGTGACGGTGACCTCCGGGACGGATGTCATGCCGGTGATTTCCACGGTGGAAGGTACGAAGGTGATGAAAGGGTCCAGGGTTTCACTGTAGGCTGTGACAAAGATATCCTCCGTGGGTCCCAGTTGGTTCCACGGCGAGATCCGCAGATCGTAGAGTCCGGCCGGTAGCCCGGTCAGGGTGAAGGTCGCCAGCTCATTGCGGCTGAGTACGGGCAGAGCGGGGGAAAAGAGACCGGAGCCTTTCAGTCCGCCTGTCCCGGTGGAAGTGCTGGTGTCCGCCGGGGAGTTGAGGATGAGTCCGTGGTGATCCAGCGTCGCATTGGTCACCGGGGTGATGACACCGGCCACGGTTCCCTCCCGGTTGCTCACATTGATGATCATGCCCTGGCTGTAGAGGCCGCCCACGGGCACCGGATCGATGATGATGCTGCCATTGATGGGGACGCCCTGGTCGGCGGTGTAGGCGGGTTTGTCGAAACGGATCTCCGTCGGCACCAGGCGGGATCCCGCGGCGACATTGCGCAAGCGGCAGATCTTCACCTCGAACGCGCCGCTGTTGTTATACCACCCGAAGCCATCCGTCGTGCCGAGGAACAGGCGCGTCGCCCCGCTGGGAACGACGAACTGCTGGCGCGTGCCGGTGCCCCTTCCGGTGAGGCCATCACCGATGTAAAAGATCTGGTTGTTGCCAGGGGCGAGAACCTCGAAATCCAGTCCATCCGGATACTCCATCACGGACGGGGCGGGATTCGCCGGGATGGCGTCCGTCAGGAACACACCTACCAGCGCATCGATGGGGAGCGAGTTCGCTCCCGTATAGCCGGCGATGCCGACTTCCGAGGCGCTGCTCCCCACCGCCCCTCCGTCAGGGGGCGCGGTGGGGTTGGATGACCCACCATATGAGACGGATCCTGTGGCGGAAAAGGACAGGATGTCGCCGGAGGTCACCGCGGTGGCGAGGACCGGGCTATGGTCCGGGGCGCTGTCGGCTTTCGCGTACGTGCCGTCCGGATGCCCGGCGAGGAACGGGTTGGATCGTCCGGGAACCGTCACATCTGCGGACAGTTTCTGATACTCGAAGCCGACCGGGATATCTGCATCCTGCAGGCAGGGACCATCAGCTGCGGAGAATGAGAAGTCGTCCAGCGCCGTGTCATTTCCCGCGTAACTGGTGGTGGCAAAGGCGATCTCCAGCCGGGCGGTCGTGGCGGCCCCCGAATTCCAGATGCGCGAGAAATTCGTCCAGTCGCCCAGTGGGATCGGGACATTGGCGAGGGGGGGCAGCACCACGCCGTTGACCCTCATCTCCAGTTGGGAGGGGTTCGCACCGTAGAGGTTGGAGGCCCAGATGGAGAAAGTGTAGTCCGTCCCGGGAGTGACATTCACTTCCTGGGCCCAGACGACGGGCTGGGGCGGGGTGTCGGAGCCATTCACCACCATCATGAACCCGTTGCCTGTGGTGTGGTCACCGGGATTGGCGAAAAGCGAGTGCGCCTCTCTCGGGAGTTTCAGGACGCCGTAGGTTTCCGCAGGTGTGAGGTTGGTCGCGGAATAGGTGTAGGCGGAGGTGAAGCCCTGGTTGCCGAGTTCAAAGTCGCCGTTGGCGATCAGGTTCTGCGCCTGTAGGACGCAGGACGACCACGCGAGCAGAAAGATCAGGGAAAGCAGTCTCATGGGAGGGAAGGGGGATCAGAACCGGAAACGGACGCCGATGACGCCGATGAAAGATTGGGAAAACGAAAGGGATGCCCTTGAGCCACCGGCATTCAATTCGAAGGCGTCCAGGTATTGGTAGCGGAGTCCGGCGAATCCGGACCACTGGCTGTTGAAGTCATAGCTGGCGGTGCCGCCGGCATAGAACCCGGGCAGCACGTCACGGTCCCCGCCGCGGGCGGTGGACGTTGCGGTGGCACCTCCAAATGCCGTGGTGGAACGCTGGCGGTAATCGCCATCGATCACGGCGAGGGTCACGCCCGCCTCCAGTTGGAAGTGGAATTTCTCGAACGGGGTGAATGATATCCATGGTCCCGCACTGAAGGCGAACAGGTTGGCCTCCAGCTCCCGGAAACCGGAAACCGTCGCACCGTCCGGTACCAGCAGCGTGTCCTGCACGGGAGTGGTTCCCAGAAGCGGGCCGGGACCGTTGAAACTGCCGGTATAGGGGGCCAGCGGCGGAACGACCCCATTGAGCTGGAAGGTGTCCGTCATCCGCCGGCCATCGAGGGCCAGCGTCGAGCCGCTCCGGATGCCTATATTGGCATAGTTCATCCGGGCGATGAGCCCCCAGCTCACCGCCTGGCCGCCCAGTTGGAATGTGCCCATGTCACGTGAGGCGAACATTTCGAAAGCGGCCAGAGCGTCATCCGTTTCCCGCGTGGAAGCGGTGCCCGGAACATCCGTGATGGAGAAGGTAAGCGAGCCGCCACCGGCCGGATCATACTGTGAGGCATTCTGGTAGCTCCAGTTCGTGGTGGTGGTGGCGCTGCCGCTTATGTCCGGACGGACGAAGCCGTCGTCATACTCGCGGACGGCGGCACCTGGCAGGGGAAACGGGCGCGCGGCTGGCAGCCCCCCGAGTCCTGAGAAGGAAGCCTTGAGATTGAACCATGGAGCGTAGCCCGTACCAAAACTCCACGGGTTGGTGGACTCCGGCATGCTGATGGGGTTTTTCGCTCCGGCGTGGACGGACGAACAACCAAGATGGGCAGTGACCAAGATCGCCGCAAAATGTCCGGTCACGTGATATGATGTTACGATTCTCATCAATAAAGGGGGGATTTTGCGGCAGATTCAACCAACCTGCACAATCTGGGGGAGATCCATGGAGCGTATCATTTGATAATTGGTAGTCGAGGTATTTCGGGCGTGTTGCCTCATAAAAAGAACACCGAAGGAGTGGGTGTGCGGACACCTTCCCCAGAATGCTGCGGAGCGCATCAGAGCCTCCAATATATTTGTCACCGATAAACACACGGGTGGAGGGAGACCGTCCGGGGAACGGGTGGAGCGGATCTGCTCGCGGATCTCCAGCTTCCAGAAGAGGCGCGCTGCTTCCTCGGTGGCGGGGATGAGATGGAAGGAGTGGATGGCGGAGGCTTCCGGAAAGGGGGCGTCTTTTGTCGGGGGGGCAGGGTGCATGCCATGGACGAAGGGACATTTCTCCCCTAGCTGGCGGCGCAAATCTTCGACCCAAGGGGCTCGGCACAACTCCATCATATCAGAAATCTTAAAGTGTTCAAAAGAATAGTTTTGGATGCTTGTTGTTGGAGAAATCTTTTTGGGACTTACGGAATATCCGTTCTTGGTGACGTTCTGCACCTTGGCGGCAAGCGTGGCGACTTCCGCCTCCAGTTCCGGGAGCGGAGTGGCGTAGCGTTCGGCCAGGGTGCGGATGCGAGCGGTAAGTGTCTCCGAGATGCGGTCAAGTTCACCGTGGACGGAGGTGGTAAGGGTTGCCAGCCACTTATCATCCACGACCAGCGTATGAATCTCCTTTGGCGTGAGATTCGCGTAGTGGTCGTGGGCCAGTTGATCGAGCGCTGCCTCAGCTTCCCTGATGGCCTTCCTGGTCTCGGACTCGGTGTTATTGAGCTGGAGCCATTGAACGAGGATGGCAGCATCTTCCTTTGCTTCCTTGTCGCTCTTGATCTCCTTCAAGCGGGCGTTGATCTCGCTCTTGGCGATTTTCTCAAGCTGACCCAGCACGCCTTCCTCGCCACAGTGCTCCTCTTCCAAATCGGTGAGGCTAGCGGTGGCGGATTCCAATTCTGCCTGGAGCGTCTCGATGGCGGCTTGTTCCTTCGCGTAATAGCGGGCGACGATGAGGGCCTTCGGCACTAGGTCGCAGGTCCAGCCCTTGTCCTTCACCTTACCGTTCTTGCCCGTCTCGATGATGCGGGTGGGCTCCGCCACCCAACCATCAGCGGAGATGAGGTAGCAGTCATCCTGCATGGTGGCGGTCCAGTAGTCCGTGAGGTGCTGGTAAATCGCGTAAGGATCCAGGATGGAGACGGACTGCATGGTGAGCAGCAGCCCTTCCCCGATGAGGTGGGCCAGCTCCTTAGGGTGATCGACTTGGCCGAATCCCACCAGCTTTGGGCGGAAGGCCTTTTTCCATTGGTCGAACTGGGAGACTGCCTTGTCCCGGTAGGTGATGAACTCCGGGTGCTGTCGGATGGTGGCGGCGATGTCCGCTGCGGGCACCCGCAGGGCAGAGTAGCCGGAACGCTCCCCGCGCTTGAACAGGGCCTTGCGCACGCCGGGATACTCCTGCCAATCCGCTGCGAAGGCATCGATGTCCCGGTTGGGGATGCCGCCGTAGAGGTGCCCGGCGATGTCCTGGAGGTCTTCCGGCTCGCTGCTGTCGATGTAGCGAGGAAGGTTAAGGTTGAAGTCGTTCTTCGCGATCTCGTCATGCGGCACGAGGCGGGCGTAGCGGTCACCCCCCTCATCCATGCGGGTGAAGACATCGACAATCTTGTGGATGTCCCGCTCGCGGAGGCGGTTCTTCGGCCCGTCCTTGGCGAAGCCCTTGCTGGCATCCACCATGAAGATGCCCTTGCGCGCGGCGGCGTTCTCCTTGTCCAGCACGAGGATGCAGGCGGGGATGCCGGTGCCGTAGAAGAGATTCGCCGGCAGGCCGATGATGCCCTTGAGGATGCCGGAGCGCACGAGGTGAGTGCGGATGGCAGCCTCCGCATTTCCCCGGAAGAGGACGCCGTGGGGCAGGATGCAGGCTCCCTTTCCGGTGGCTTTCATGCTGCGGAGGATGTGAAGGAGGTAGGCATAGTCTCCCTGTTTCCCGGGAGGCTCGCCCCACGCGAAGCGCTGGTAGGGGTCCGTGGCGGGCGTGAGACCGGTCAGCCAAGCCTTGTCCGAGAAGGGTGGATTCGCCACCACGTAGTCATAAGCACGGAGGTTCTCGCCGTCCTTGAACTTCGGGTCCGCGAGCGTGTTGCCGGAGAGGATTGTGGCGGTGAGGAAGTCGTGCAGGATCATGTTCATCCGGGCGAGACCGGCGGTGGTAACATCCTTCTCCTGGCCCTCTAGGGTGATGCGCCTGCCAGCCTCCGCCGCCACCTTCAGCAGCAGGGACCCGGAGCCGCAGGTGGGATCGTAAGCGCTGGTCTTGCCCTTGGTATTGCCCCCTTGGGGATCACCACCGCAGGCGCGAAGTCGTCACTGTTCCCGTATTTGTCGGTGATGTATTTGATGAACAGCAGGAAGAGGACGTAGTCCTTGTATTGGCTGGCATCCATGCCTCCGCGCAACGCGTCGCAGGAGGCCCAGATGGAGGAGTAGAGGTCGGATTTCTTGAGAGCCATGTGACGGGAATGGGTCTATCGGAGGCCCGGCTCTCCCGGAAGCGGAAAAGGTCGCGGGGAATTACCCTGCACTTTCAGTTGAACAAGGTGGCGGTGATTCATTGCTACTTCTTGATTTCAAGAAATATAGAGGTTTCCGATCCTTTCTCTGCGCGGGTCGATGGCTAATTTGCCCACGGATCACCAAGGATCGGAAAACTGTTGAATCCGCTCATTGAATGTCGGGCAACGCCATTCTTAGGAGTGCCCTAAAGTCCGGATTGAGCGGCGAGGCTATTTTGGGTAGAACGACAACATGACCTCCCGCACGGTTTCCTTGCTGGTGAAATACTGCCTCCAACTGACAGGGAAGAGCCTCGCGAGTGCCTTCGTGCTGGAAATGGATCCCGAGGTCGGATGGAGGATGGCGAGAAGGTGCGCGGAAGCACGGATTGAGTTTCCGATGCCGCTGACCGGCCGAGACCATCACGTGGTTTCAGCGTATCATGAATTCTTGGCTCCCGGTCGGTTCGCCAATCCTGTCCTACATGAAGCATTTCGCTTATACTCCGGTCCGGAATCAGCGGTTCTGAAAGCGATGATCATCGCCGGGCTTTCCGAAGATCCCGATAATCATCTTCAGATAGTGGGAGAAAAAATGGGCTTACGGAAGGAGGTGGTGGAAGCGTTCGAAACGCTCTACTTCAATGTTCTCGACCGCTGCGATGAGACGCTCTACCTGGCGAATATCGTTTATCCCGACGGACGGCTTGCAACCCTGGATGAGGACTATTTTGCTAGAACGTCGTCTGGCGATCTGCTTTTGAGGGCGGGGTACGATTATCTGGATATCGAACTCGTGCAGTATCTGAGCGGCTTGCGGGGCAATGACTTCATCAGGGCGCTGATGGAAAATGGCGACGCGGCGTGCCAGTTGGAGGACGCAATGCACATGAATGCCAGCTTGATGCTGAAGGTAGGGGGAGCCAATGTAAAGTCGGCGAGTCTCAATCAATTGGTGAAGTTGGTGTCGAGCGGCAGAAAATCTCGTACAAGACAGCCTCTCACTCTGTCGCAGGAATTCGACATGGCCGAGGAACTGTGCGATGCGATATCAACTCCAAAGTCCCCTGAATCTCATCCGTCAGAAAGCAAGAGGCCCGCACCCGTACGTGAGGATCTTGTACAATTACCTGCTATGGAAGCCAAACGGATGTTCGCTGACGGCAGCAGCATTCAGAATTTCCAAGTCCCGCGGAAGGCCTCGTGGAAGAACAAGGATAGTGACCGACCGGTTGTTGTGATCGCTATCATGCATGCTCCCGGGAAGGCTGATCACTACCTCACGGAAGACAAGGTTGGGATACCTGTGGAGGAAGTCGAATTGTTGGGTTCTTCAGAAGTTCAGTAGATCCGATCATAGGGTGGCACGTTGATCCTCAGTGGATCGTGAACATTTCCGTGTGACTGTGCGGATCGATGGACTTCAAGACATAGGAGTTCCAAGTTCTCCTCTTTTGAGAGGGTTGTCCGACGGCGATCTGGATCAGGTACTGTGTTCTGCCAGCTGGATTCCGGTTCTTGACAGACGCTGATCTATGTCAGCGCTCCTCGTCGCAGCACGACGTTCGGGACTCTCCCCCGGCTGGACTTTGTCGTTATCCCCAATAGGAATCAGGCGTGCGGTGATAATAATGTGAAATCTCGTAGGAATGAGCAGGATTGCGGTGACACGCAGTGGGTGCGGTGATTGCAGTGATGAAAGTTGGAGGGAACTCTCTCTCGCGCGAGGACCTTTTTTCCTAGCCTTTGGTTCGCTGGCTCGAGGTCCTGTAATGCCACAATAACCCACCAATTTAGACCTCTACCGGATCACCTCTGGATCCTGGTGAAGGTTTTGACGGGATGCCCGCTTTGACGGAACTCCGGACATGTCGGAGGTTCATAAGGGCAGATCGTGACGCCGACGAAAACATCGGATGGCGTTGCCGCTGCGCGGATCCTCGATGACATCGAACATCTCGAGACCTTCGGGAGTCCGGAGCGAAGGTCGATTGGGGTTTTTCCTGGAGTCAGTCCTGAAGTAGGGGTGGCCATCTGGATCAAAAATCCAAACGTCTGTTTGGTGCAATCCTAGATCATTGGAACTTTCAAACGTAGTTGCCCTGGACTTTGATCGATCAAGCCTAGGCTGAATCGACATTCATTTCAACCAGATCATGGCTGCTGCGAGGTGAAGTGCGCCCATGAAATGACAATCAAGACGGTCGAACCGTGTGGCGATGCGCCTGAAGTGTTTGAGCTTGTTGAAGCATCTTTCCACCAGATTCCGCTGCTTGTAGATCTCTTTGTCGTAGCGGATGGCGCGCTTGCGGTTGACCTTTGAAGGGATCACCACACGCATCCGTTTGGCGCGCACCAGATCACGCAGCGCCCGGCTGTCATAGCCTTTGTCCGCGATGACCGCCTTGGCTTTCATGCCTGCAAGCAGTTCGGGTGCGCTGCTGATGTCGGCCGCCTGCCCAGGAATGAGAAGGAACCTTGGTGTGTTGAAACCATTCTGTGAGATTTGATGCCTCTACCGGTAGAGGGTGTAGGCAAGGAGTCGAAGCAAGGTTTCGTGGCGTTGGGTAATGTCGAGACGTGCGGTCAGGGCTGATCCACACAGACGCTTCATCCCGCCGATGAAGGATTCGATATGCCATCGCTTGCCGTATACTGCTTGGTTGAGTGCTTCCCGGGTCATTCCCGAACGATGAATGCATCGAATTTCGTTGTATAAACTCATCTCACTTAACCCATCAACCCTTGAAAGAGTGCATTCCGTTGACAGAATCTGGAGCAGAATCTCTTTTTTTCCGACTTTCGCGTAAGATTCGGCTGCCAGTAATTTAAGCGGAAGTGTAAAACTACCATCTACTTGCCCCAATTTTTTTATCAAATCCAAGTCGCTGTCGACGTTCCAACTCTGTTTGATGGCTGCGATTCCCCACGAGGGACGGCCAAAGAGGTTTGCACAGGAAAGGATCCTGCACGCAATCGCATTCTTCATGCAACTATCCATGCAATCTAGATGTACAGTCCCAATGAAAGGTGGCACAAAGAAACGGAAGATGCCAGCCGCATCGAAAACTCTCCCAACCCCCAACAACCCAAACAAACAACCCTTGTCACTGCTTTCAATCTTCCCTCGGAAATGGATCTACATCATTCCCTCGATCGTCGCGATGCCCGTGGCGCAGTCCGCCAACGTGATCTATCAGCACAGTTTCTCCGGTACCTCCGCCACCAACCTCGGAGGCACCGGCCTTGATGTCAGCACCAACAGTCTCGGCGGCACAACGGGTGCGGCGTGGCTGTCGTCGACGCGCTTCAAGGCGGACGGCAGCATTGCCACGACCGATGCGGCGGGCTCCGCATTCGTGGCTTTCTCGCCTCAGGCTGGAAATATCTATTCCATTTCGGTGGAAACCCGTGCTACTCCCCGCGCCTCATCACCCGGCAACTTCCTGGTCACCGCCGTCCCCGAGCCATCCTCCGGACTACTGGGAATGATCGCCTTTGCCTCATTGGCATTGAAAAGAAAGCGAAACGCCCTGAAAGCATGGCCGCTCGTGGCATGCTGCTCTCTGTCTCTGATGGATCGTTCCGAAGCAGCGGACCATTACGAAACGTATGTCCGGACATCCGAGGATTTCCGATCCGTGAAGCAGGACAAGGAGTGTGCGCTCAAAGCCTGGCCTTCCTGGACCTACATGCCGTGGACCTACCAATGGCACATCGGCTATGACGATGCCTCCGGCGAATGGAGCCGCGCCCATGGCTACAGCGGCACTCTGGTTGACCAAGGCCACTTGCTTTCCGAATCCACGAAGAAGGAACGGCTCGATTGGATCAGCAAACATGATCTCCGGTTCTATCTGGATCACGCGGCGGGCAAGGGCATCCTGCATCTGTGGGATGGCGACAAGGTGAAGCCGCATTTGGACCAGTTGCAGGGGACGGGAACACGGAACGTGCCTTTGAATGCAGGCGCGGAAGCCGAGCTCAAGGAGATCATGAAACGTCATATCGGCGCCGTCAAAGACTCCCCTCACCGCGCGGCCTACGCTTTGGATGACGAGCCTTCGTGGGGCCATTTCGTGCGCCCCGCGATGTGGCAGATCACCGATGATCCCGCTGCCTATCCCCGGTGGTTGAGGGAAGTCTACGGTCCCGATGCTCCCAAGCGCGAGAAGTGGGTGAGCTACGATGACATCCGGACGCAGCTCCCGAACTGGAGCATCGCCGATTTCGACGCGAGTCCGCTGATGGATCAATGGAGTTTCAGTGACACGTATTGGGCGAACCTGTTGGGACGGTTGGTGCGGTTCTCCAACGAGTTGGATCCGGCGACACCCTGCGGCTTCGTCGGAGGACAGGCCCCGAATGCATTCGGCGGCTACGACTACGCCAAGCTCATGCGGAAAATTCAGTTCATCGAAAGTTATAACAACGGATCGTCGCAGGCGATCATCCGCTCGTTCAATCCACGCAACGCCCTGCCGACCGTCACGACCCATTTCCATCGGGATACCGACGACACCATCTGGCAGACATGGTATTATCTGGCGCATGGCAACCGCGGCCACATTGGCTGGGTGGAAAAGTGGTTCGATGGAAAGACGCCGAAGTCCTGGCACGCCGAAGTCGCTCCGTCCTATCTCGAGGCCGACAGGAAGATCGGCCCGCTGATGGCCGGTGCTGAATGGCGTCATGACGGCGTCGCCATTTATTACAGCCACGCGTCTATCCAGCTCGGCTGGATTCTTGATGCGGAGCCTCACGGCAAAACCTGGAGGCAGCGCAACTCCGACGAGCGCTTGAGCAGCGGAGCCCATGTCCGCCGCGCCTGGGAAAACATGCTCCGCGACACGGGACTGCAATACAACTTTATCAACTACGTCGATGTGATCCAGAACGGAGTGCCGGCCGAGTATAAGGTTCTCATCCTGCCGGGGGTTCTCTGTCTGTCCGATTCAGAGGCACTGGCGATCAAGGCCTTCTGTGAACGCGGGGGAACCGTCATCGCCGATTACCTTCCCGGACTCTGGGATCAGCACGGCCGGGGACGCAAGGATGGTGGCGCGCTTGACGCGATGTTCGGGGTGAAGCATCCATCGACTTTATCGGCGAAGGATATCTTCGGCGCAAAGTATTGGGTCGAAGTGGATCAGGATGCGAATTTCTCCTGGAAGGACTACGAAGGCTTTCTGACCAACAAGAACGACTGCGTGAAGGACGCCAGCGGATTTTATAAGGCAGTGCGCGCAATGGAGGTAGATCACGTCGCCCCCGCGGGCCGTGGCAAGGCAATCCTGATGAACCTCTCCCCGCAATGGTACAACGCCCATCGCGAAGCAGGATTTGAGATGGCGAAGAAGCGCGGTGTTTTCATGAAGCACGTCACGGCCGCCGGGGTTAGGCCGTGGGTTCGCATCACCGAGACGGAAGAAACGGTTCATGGCTATGAAATCACCTATTGGAAGCAACCCGCGGATGACGGAAAAGCGTCGCGGACGATTCTCTACGTTTGTTCGAATCCGGAGATCCGTGGAACATCCCTCGGCGGCGGGAATTCCGCCGGACTCAAGGCGGACACCCTTCCGATCAAGCTCCGGTTCACGCGCTCCATCCAAAAGGTCCGGGATGAACGCACGGGCGAAGCGCTCGGCGACGGCGCGGAGTTCGGCCGCCAATGGAAGCAGAATGAAGCAATCGTGCTTTCATTCGAAGGATGATTTGTCCCATCATCCACGATCGACAACCGGCTTGCCCAACGCCGTCGATCAATAATCGGACTTTCCCCAGCCATGAACGAGGATCCAGAACCCGGCCAATGCCATAGCCGCCGTCACTTCCTGAAGCGCTCCACAGGAATGCTAACAGGACTGCCTGCCTACTTCGGCGCCGCCTCGCTTTTTCCCGTTCATCAGGTCCAAGCCCAATCGGAATCCGCCACTCAAATCAGCAAAAGCATCATCGGTCGCTATGGTTCGTGGGCGTCCACGCTCCGCCCCTCACCTCCCTCGCTGTCATTCCGGAATGCCAATCAGACCGATCCGATCTCATGGCGAAAGGACGCGCAATCGAAAGCCCACGAATTGATCGCATCTCCGGACCTGGGTTCCAACCCGCAAGTGCGGGTGGATAAAGCCTACACCTACGATGGATTGGCCGTGGAGGAATTGAGTTGGCAACTGCCTCATGGGCGACGCATCAACGCGGTGCTGCTCAAACCGGAAGGTGCCACCAAGCCCCTGCCCGGCATCCTCGCTCTTCACGATCACGGAGGGAACAAGTACTTCGGGGCCAGAAAGATCACCCGCACCTCCGCGGACGTGCATCCCCTTCTGGTCGAACATCAGAAGAAATATTATGGCGGAACGGCATGGGCCAACGAGATCGCCCGAAAAGGATATGTCGTGCTGGTGCATGACACGTTCGCGTTTGGGAGCAGACGTGTCCACTACGAGGACGTGGAAGGGATTCCATGGGGTCCTCTCAATGTCGCCGGCAAGTCCGACGCTAATCCGGAGGAGAGCAACAACATCGCCAGCTACAACGAATGGGCGGCGGAGCATGAAAATGTCATGTCAAAGTCGCTGTTCTGCGCGGGGACGACATGGCCCGGCGTCACCCTGGCGGAAGATAGCGCCGCCTTGGAGGTGCTTTCGGCAAGGCCCGATGTGATCGCCGGCAAGATCGGATGCGGCGGGCTCTCAGGAGGCGGATTGAGGACCGTGTATCTGACGGGCTTGGATGATAGGATCCAATGCGCGGTCTGCGTCGGCTTCATGTCGACCTGGGACGATTTTCTGATCCGGAAAGCCTACACCCACACCTGGATGACCTACGCGCCGCTCCTGCCCAATTATCTCGAGTTTCCCGAAATCTTCGGCCTGCGGGTGCCCGTCCCGATCATGGCTCTCAACAACAGCCAGGACCAGCTCTTCACGTTGGAGGAGATGAAGAAAGCCGACTCGATCCTGCGGGAGGTCTACACGAAAGCGGGGGCCGCGGACCGCTATCGATCGCGCTTCCATGACGGCCATCACAAGTTCGATCCCACGATGCAGAAGGAAGCGTTTGATTGGCTCGATCGCTGGCTGAAATAGCGATAGGATAAGGGGACAGACCCGAATGGCACGGGATTAAGCCACATTTCATTGGAAACCAATGGACGGAAAGCCGGATCCGGTACGGTTTGAGAGCGTGACCAAACAACCCGTCCTGCCCGGGGACTTCCTCGAATCCGCGGACCCCACCCTCCGCCAGCGCAGCTTCGGCCACATCCCTGTGTTCTGGGCGTGGCTGGCCCAGATCCTGGAAGCCAACGCCTCCTGCCAGCGGGCCGTCGGCTTCATCCAGAGCTGGTGCCGCACCTGCGGCCTGTCCGTGCCGTCGTCGGACACCTCCAGCTACTGCAAGGCGCGGCTCCGGGTGGACATCCGCTTCCTTCATGCCATCCACCGGCGCATCCGCGACCACCTCGGCGCCCGCATCTCCGGTGCGGACCGCTGGCAGGGCTTCAATCTGGTGGCCATGGACGGCAGCTCGGTCCAGCTGCGGGACACCGCAGCCAACCAGCGGGCCTATCCCCAGCCGTCCGGGCAGAAGCCGGGCTGCGGCTTTCCTACCATGGGCATCGTAGGTCTGGTGAACCTCTGCCACGGCGGCTGGGAGCAGGTGGTTGCCTGCCCGCATACCCGGCACGACAGCAGGGCGGCCGGCGGACTCATCGCCCACCTGCATGCGGGAGACCTGCTGCTGGCGGACCGGGCGTTCTGCTCCTACGAACTCATCGCCCGCTGCCAGGGACGCGGGGCCCATGCCCTCATGCGTCTCCACCAGGCGCGGGCCAAGTCGCTCGACTGGAGGGAAGGGAAACGGATCTCCGCCTACGAGCGCATCGTCACCTGGACGCGCCCCCAACGACCTCCGGGCAGCGGGCTTTCCCCTGCGGAGTGGGAGGCATTGCCCGCATCGATGGAACTGCGGCTCATCAAGGTGCGCTACGAAAACCGGGCCGGGGAGAAAGGCGAACTCATCGTCGTCACCACCCTGACCGATCCCTCGAGGCATTGCGGCATGGAACTGGCCGACCTCTACGCCCGGCGCTGGGACATCGAACTGAAGCTCCGTGACCTGAAGACCACGATGGGCATGGAGCGGTTCGACGTGAACACTCCGGAGATGGCGCAGAAGACGCTGCTGATGGGGGTGATCGCCTTCAACCTCATCCGCAGCGTCATGCAGCGGGCGGCGGACCGTGCCGGGGAACCGACCCGGCACATGAGTTTCAAGGGGGACGCTGGATCTGGTGGCGGCCAGCCACGAGAGCTTCCGGGAGCACGCGGGCCGTCCGCTCAAACGGGCGGCGGCGATGGATGCCCTGGTGGCAACCTGCGCGACGAAGAGGATCTACATCCGCCCCTTCAGGAAAGAACCGAGGGCGGTGAAACGGAGGCCCAAACCCTCTCCGTTCCTAACCCGCCACCGCTCCGAATACGGGGAAATCCACCACCGCAATCCATACAGAAAACCGGCTTAATCCCGTGCCATTCGTCTCAGACCTCAATGATTGATGTCCTGATCTTCTGAAGCCCGTCCTCGACCGGAAGCGCCAGTTTCCACTGTTCCTCGCCGACGCGTACAACAATGCGCTCCTGTGAGAGCAGTTGGAGCGCACGTCGGCAATCGTCGATGGGCAAGCGGTTGGATTTCCTGACAAGATCTCGGGCCGTGTACGGGCGACCGTCGAGCTTCGGGAGGAGCCTAATGGCAATTGTCCGCAATCGTGACCGCTCCTCACTTTGGACCAGATGTTCCCGAAGGGCAATCATCCGTTCGATCAGGTGCTTTGCCATATCGAATGCTCCCGCTGGACTCGCGGATCCAGTCTCCTTGTTGCTCAATCTGCACAGTCCAAAAAGCAAGGTGCTGAACAACGTATACGCCGTTGCGCTGATCCCCGGGAAGCGATTCTCCTGCTTCGCTAGGTAGCTCACCCACACTCCCTGATTCTTCCTCCATTCGCAGATGATGGCAGGAGGCGTTTGAAGTCGATGGTCCAGTCGCTGCGACCATGCTTTGCGAAGGGCGGCGTCGAACGCCTGCGTAATAGAGTAGCTGCTATTGGGGATAGGGTTCTGTTGTGGCGCTGATCGAGGATGATCGTAAATCCAGAGGCTTTTCATCAGGAAGTCTGCGGCACCGTTCGTAAGCAGATCTCTGAAAACAGTAGGAGTAGCCGACAAGGCAATCCGGGAATGCAGCGCCAAGCCGCCTACACCGCACTGGGCGAGTGATTTGAGCTGCTGGAGAAACCGTCTCTGGCCAGTCCCCGTGTCGAGAAACGCCCGGATAAAGGGTTGAGAGAGATGCGTGGAAGGATACTTTTCAAACGGAGGGGAATTTGAATCCAGTCGGGCGAACACCATGGAGTTTGTTTTTAAATCACTCTTCATGGCCTCGGAAGTGGGAAAAAGCAGAGCTTCAAATGGTGAGCTGTCGCCGGACCTCGAGCCAAACCCGTTCAAGGTGCTTTCCAGATTGGTCATCGCGTTATCGTTGGATGGAGCGGCGTAGATTGGGGTTCCGTGCATGGTCATTCCGATACCGTGATGAGCTTCGTATGTGTTTCCCTTTGCCACGTTGGCGGTAAGGGCGGATTGCATGTCGGCCATCTGGCGAAACACCTTGGCGTCGGTGAGGGAACTGGAGAGGCCATCGAGCATCAGGAAGTCGAGCCCGACAGGCAAGATGTCGCCGCCGGGTGCCCTGAAGCCGGCACCGCGTGGCAGAATGCCGCAGAGCGTACAGCACATGGCAGCGAGGATGTTGATTCCGGCGGGAAGGTTACCGTCGGCCAGAGCGGCTGCGTTGAACTGGGTGAGGGTGTCGGAGAGTGGTTTTGAAAAGTTCATGACTGGAGGTGTGGGAAAGATTGTTCGCGGATGGCGGGTAGGAAATCCGATCCGCCCAGTGGGGGATCAGGCGTAAATTGCAGCGATCCTGGTATCGATGTCCCGATACGGACCGGATGGCATTTGGAGCGGGGCTGATGCTTGGAATTCCGGGGTTAACCGGGACGACAGTGAGACGGGATTGATGCGCTCCAGTTCTTCCGGAATCTCTTTGTTGATCTGGTTACGCTTCTTTCTCTTTGTGTTGTCGATTTCCAGATAGGAGCTTTTTAGCACCTCGGCAGAGATGGGTGTGATCACCGAAATAAATGCGATGGCTTTGGCGGGTGTGATGGCCGGTCTCAGAAGAGTTCGATGGCGCGACGTGGACTCCTTCCAATTCACTCATGATGGCCTCGTGAACCGCAGCAGGGGCCGACGGAGCGAACCGCGTTAGACGAAAGTTCTCGCCGATCCTAGCTGTTCCTCCACTTTCCCGGTATCGTCGAATCATTTCAGTTCCTCTGAGTGATACGGCGACCCGGATACCGGGGACGTCCCCGATCGATCCGGTGTCTTCGCTGTGGACAGGCACCTTGACCGATTCGAAGGTGATGATCATATTATCGCCCTTCTCACCCAGTTTCTTCAGTTTGCGCGTGGCTCCTCCTGCGGCACCGGTGTCAGGGTGGGCGACGTTGTAACATTCATGGAGCGGGGTGTGCATGTAAGTAACCGTGCTCATTATGTGGCGCCACGCGGCGCGTGCCTCGCTGCGCTTGGCTAGTCCCGGAACGATGTGGTTGCGGTCATTCTCATGGGCAAGGAGTGGGGCGATCTCCCGCTGAACCCGGGTGAGGGCTTGTGCCACATCATCGTGGGCAAGAGGGTGATCGGAGTCGCCGTAGAGCAGCAGCTCTACGGCGATGTCGATGGTTTTGACGGTCATTCGGTCACCGGAGCCGTCGATGCGGGCAAACAGCCTGATTGCGCCGAAGTCGACGAGATGGATGTTCGCCTTGTGCCTCAGGATCTTTTCCTTGGTTTTGCGATCAGGGGCGAGGTTTGTGCTGAGGGCTGGGGCGGCTACCAGAGCTACACCGGCCTTCCGGGCGTAGGACACGGGTTTCGTGAGGAAATCCGGATCAAAAGGGAGGCTGGTTGAAATTCCAAGTTCGAGGGATGGCCCCGACGGCGCTGAAGTGTCAGGCGACGTGGTGTTGTTCTTCGTTTCCATAGTGGAAGTAGATGTGGAGTTGGACATGGGGGTGGAATTCGAGTTGGGGGGCCACTGTTGATCACACGCCCTGTGAGAGCCCCCTGGTGAGGCGGCAGCCGGGCGTGGAGCCGCTGCGGGGGGTAATCCTGAGGGGGGGATCATCGCATCGTCGCAACTTTCGCCATGACATCATCAGGATCAACCTCAACGCGCTCTTCATCGGAGTATAGGGAGGAAGTGAGTGGGGTATCTACCGAGCTAACGGATTGCTCGAAGTGCGGCAAAAGTCGCAGCTTCCGATATTTACCACTCTTGCTGCTGGTAGTTTCGATAAGGTCTCCTTCGAGACGTTGGAGTGCCCAATTCAGGTCGGTGGGAGAGAGCCTCCAACTCTTGGCGATGTCGGGGTGGACAAAGAACTCGGACCTCTTGGCACTACGGCGAGCGTGATAGATGGCGAGGATGGTTCGGGTCTTCCGGTCGCCAAGAAGGCGAAGAGCATCCCGCTCGGTAACCCAGGATGGAGATTTCGGTGCCGAACGGGATGGTAGGTTTACTGACTGGAGCTTATCCATAGCTTATAGGTATAAAGATAAGAGAATAGGAATACTCAGATGTGGGATTCTGAATCTCAGCTCTGCGACTTGGGCAACTTCAGGCGTTCGCCTTCGGGTAACTGGGATGGTGCTCTTCCGATCACCCGGCCTGCGATCCCCCAAAAATCGGCACCTCGACCATCAATGTAGTTCTCCAACGGTGAAACCAGTTCGACGTCGGTGGGGATCCTGAGCCCACCCGTGACGACCAAGGCAGCCTTCTCCATCAAAAGGCGCACCTCCGACAGTTGGTCCTGCCAACGATCAAGCTTTAACTCCACAAGCAGAGCATCGTGAACCGGAGCGACGACTCGATGTCCTGCCTCCTCCAAAGCAATCACAGCGATGCGCAGAATCTCACCACCAGCAGCCTGCACGGGAAAATTGGCTATGGAGTTGGCGCTGTCCTTGGGCTTCGCCTTCCGGGTCCAACCATGGCGTGTCGCGAGAGTCCCGCCGCACATGACCTCGTCTACAATCGCGGTGCGCCAACGCCAGTAGGTGGGGTAAGCCATCTGGTGAGCTGTAATCAAGCGGCGTGCCGCTGCTATCGAGATACCTAAGTTCTGAGCCAGTGCTTCGTCGCCAATGCCATACTGTATCGCCAGCGCTGCTGTCTTGTAGGTCGCGCGCTCTGTCGGGTGACTCTTCTTCGTCGCTCCCTCCGGTGCAGCACCTGCGCGGATCGCAAATGCCATGTAGGGGTCGCCACTTAGGTAGTCCTTCATGAGAGCCCCATCGCGCGAAAGCGCGGCAGCAAGGCCAACTTCCTGAGCGGAGTAATCGATGTATGCCAACACCGTGCCGACTTGAGCCATGATCACTGACCGCATCCATGCGCTCGCACCGAAGATGAAGCGACTGTTGGATGGTTGGTTCCGGCCCGTATCCGACCCGAACGGTGACAACATGCAACGCAATCGCCAATCATCTCCGAGAGGGAACTCGAACTTGCGGCCTTGTCCCCGGAGTTTGCGGGCGTATGCCATGGTCTGGACTGCGGGGTAGCGGTCGGACATCCTTTTGAAGGTGTCGGCATCGAGAGCCGGAGCCCCTCCTTTGAGGCGAGGCCATGAAATACCGACATGGGCGCACCACTCCAACCAGGCCTTGGAGGAAAAATGGCCATCGGAACCAATCACTCCGGGATATGCTCTGCGAACTTCAGCCCATGCGGCCTCGCGTAACTCAGGCATCGATTGGGTGAGACGCTCCACCATGTCGGCATCGGCTGGGATACCGCGGCGTTCGACGTATGCGAGGGTCTTTAGGTAGCGTCCGCGAACGACGGCCTCGCCAATGTTCACCCGGGGCGCGAGTGCCTGCCATATGGCAAGACCAGTGCGGACATCGTCCAGGCAGTAGCGCATCAGATCCTCGCGACTGGTTTCAGGAATCTCGTCCCCCATGGCTAGCTGACGCATGTCCTCCTTGTGGTCGGAACTCATTGTGGCAATGCCGAGTTGGCGTGCAACAGCAAGCAGACCCCAGGAACCGCCGGCGTTGGGGACTTGTCCACGAGCGACCCTTGCCTCCGGCAGGGTGTCGATGACCTCCCTTGGTAGTCCCCATCCGAGCGCGAGAAAACATCCCAACTCCGCTAGTGCATAGTGGGCGATCATACGGAAATCGACCGGAAAGGGACTGGGGACATTCCGACCGTCCAGCCAGACGACGCCCTCTTCTTCAGTTTCCAGACAGTGGTAGGCGACACACCAGGGGCGTGGATTACTTCCTGAGAGACTGAGGAACTCGAAATCAATGAAGTAGGTATTCATGATCGTTGTAGGATTGCCGACCCCGCCATCGTGGCGGGTCGGCAGGTATTCCTCGTTAGTCACGGCCTTGGAGCGCACGCACGACCGGGTGGTCCAGCGAGTCGATGATTTCGACCCCGCCTGCCTTCGCCGCGAAACGGAGCATCTCGCTGGCGCTGGTGATCTCGTCCGGCCATACCGGTTCGGTCTTGGCGGACGAACGGCGATAGATCTCGTATTCCTCTCTGCCCCACGAGATGCGGATCCATTCGCGCATGGCCCTCTCTGCACCGGCGAACGCGGTGATGTGAGCGCGATGAGGTTTGCGCTCGGTCGGCACCGAAACCGGCCAGACGAAAGTGCCACCGGAGTAGTTCACCGCCAGACTCAGCTGCACATAGCGGACCACGTCCAGCAACAGTTCCACCACTGCTGGCATCACGATGTAATGCGCATTTTCATCGCGTGCCTCGTAGATGTAGGCACGGACGTGAATCGTAGGGTGAACTCGGACCCACTCATCACGTTTAGGCTTACGAACTGACAGTGAGGTCAACAGTTTCTCCGAAGGGACGATTTCGTCGATCGGGCGGCCAAAGGCGGCCAAATCATCGAAAATATCACGTTGTTTGGGCGTGACGGCCTCGGGAGTTCTGGTATCATCCACTGCGGTTGCGGGCTGGTTTTCGTCGACGCGGCTCCCTTCCACAGACGGCACCGTCAGCTCGGTGCCGTCGTTTTTTTGTTCGCCAAGCTGATGACTGGTTTCCCCGTCACTGAAGTGATGGCCGTCGTTGTCGTCCTCGGGGAGGCAGGGTGTTGTTGTTTTCATTTTAACGACCCGGGGAGGTTCGTTGCGTAGCCACGCCTCCGACCGGAGGTGTGGCTAAGATGGTTTCTCGTTAGGGTTGGTGATCGTGATGCGGGACTCCTCCAGAGCTGATGCCACGGCTTGGGGATCAAATCGGACACATTTTTTCCCGATCCGCAGACACGGGATCCGTCCCTCTGCTGCCAATTTCAATACGTAGCGCCCGGACACGCCATAGGTTGCTCCGATAGAATCGGCATTGACGTGTTCCATGATAGGTTTCCCCCCGGCTTCGAGACTGTCCGAGTGCTGTGTGTTCCGTATGTTCTGCTGCTTGCGCATGAGAAGAACATAGGAGCATGCCGGAGAGGTGTCCCGGAGACACCCTGAGGGTTTGCCCCGTCGCTTTCGTCAGGTTTTTTTCTTGACGCAGAAAACCTTGTGATGCGGTCGGCTAACCCGGCTGGTAACAGTCCCGACCGATGTGTATCCGCTCTTGCCCGAATTTTAGTGTTCAGTTTAGTCCTTGGCGATCACTCGAAATCCTTCAGTAATTACGCGTCTCAATGCGGCATCCACCGAACCCACGCTCCTAATTTTGTCGCTAATGCAATCAATCCACTCGTATTTTTCCAGGTCGCCACCACAGACCGAAACAGCTCTGGCATATGCAGCGTCCACCCATTGTGAGACTGTTTCGGCGCATAGTTCAGGAAGTAGCGCGGCTTTCCTGATCCAGATGTTACGAATGTCCCATATCGATCGAGCGGCCCCGGAATAGTATTGGGGTGCGGCTCCGTTACGGCCTGCTTGCTTGATCATCTCTTTGAGTGGTGCGGGGACGTTGTTCTCCTCGTCGCGCCTGAACTCCTCGATATGCGACTTCGAGCGAGGCGCGGTCCGTTCCCTTTCAAGCTCTATGAAAATGCTCATCGCAAGTTCTTTTGGGGTTCCGGTTACCGTGCCTGAGAAAATGTTGATGGGTATCGATTCGCCGATGTTCAGTTTGGGGAAACAGTCCTTCAGTCTTCGGTTGCCCTTGTAATCCTGAGCCGAGACGAGCACCGGCCAATCCCAAGCTCCTGTAACTTGTGTTTTCATTTGCCTTTTGATCTCGGAATCGAACCGCCGCTGAAGCAATCTGTCGCAAAAATCTGCCACTAGTGCTAAAGGCGGATCGAGCGGTTCGCTTCTTCCAAGCAAAATCTCCAATGGGAATGAAAAGCGGGACTCAGGCAGCCGTGTCTGGACCTCGTGAAATTCGGCTTTGCAGGAATCGTAGTGTTCTATGACCAAATCATAGAGATCGGCGGCAGCTTGATTGATCTCTGACCACTGATCTTTCTGCGTTTTGGGTGAGTTGTCATGCGCCGGCACACTGTTGCTGGCATCGCCAGTACACTCTTCGGCGTGCGGTGGCAGCGTTGCGAGGAAGGTCGAAATGCCCCTGGCGACGGAGACCAGCGACCGGATTGCGCCCGGATACCCAAGCATGGCGAGTAGTTTCAAGTCATTGACGTGATCGGACAGGTCTGGGAGGATTTCCTCATTGTTGAGGCCGAGCTCCTTTTCGATGGGGCTCCTCAGCTCCTCAAGGGAAGCGACCCTCACGGCGCGAATCAGCCTGGCGGCTGCTTCACTCCAAGGCTTTAGGGGGCGTATGGTGCTCATGGCTAGGATGTTGAAGTTGGCGCTTTGGCAGGCATGTGCGCGCTCTACTCATCGATTTGCCGGGCGGTATGCGCCAATGGCGCGGCGGAGGCCGATCCTCGGATCCATCGTTACTGCGGGGTTCATGCGGTTTTGATTGTTGCTGGTCTGATCGATAGGATCTTGCGCGCGTCTCTCGGGGTCAGACGTGATACATAGTGCTTTCTGAGCATGTCGTGACCACCGCTATGTCCGAACGCGAAGATCAGTTTTTCAAGAGGAGTGCCTATCGCAACCTGAACGCTGGCGCAGGTATGGCGGCATGCGTTCGCCGGCCACGGCCCCCGTGTCGGTTCCGGCGGGTTTTTTAGCAGGCGTGCCGCAACATTCCAGCCAGCTCGTCGCCGGACGGATTTCGATACATCCGGCCAGTTGGCTGGCACAATGAGTTGATCGGGTTCTGCGTCCTGTCGGCAGGATTTCAACCAAGCTTTCAGGACTGCGCAGAGCGGAACCAGACGCCGACTATGTTTCTTGGCGACATCCCTGCCGATTTCAATGTGCTCCCGGTGGACATTTGCCCAAGTCAGCCTTTCCAGTTCCGCCATGCGGACGCCACCAAAGATCGCGATAGCGTATGCCGCAGCTGCTCCTGCACCCTCCGCTTCGGCAGCACGAAGCAGTGCTTCTGCGTCACCGGGTTTGAGAATCTGAATATCCGAGTCATCGGAGGTGCGTCCAACCTCCAGCGCCTCCAGAACTCCGGTATCGCACCATTCCCGTGGTGCCTTTGCTGCCCAGCGCCAGAAAGCCCGGAGATTTGCACGATGCATCCGGACGGCTGTTGGCCCCTTGTTCTTGAGTAGTTCTTCAAAATCCGATGTTTTGAGATCGGCTAGGATCCGCTCGTTGAGCGGTTTCGCGACTTTCTCCAGAGTGTATTTGTAGCTGTCGAGGGTGCTCTTTCGCAGATCCTCGCGTACGGAGAGATAGGTCTCCACCGCTTTCCCAAACTGCTGGCTGCTCTTCTTGGCTTCCCACACTTTGCGGAATGCGCGTGCGGCATCGACGAGGCTACCCCCCGTGCCTTGTAGCAACTTTACCGCAGTCAGCGCTTGGTCAGCAATACGCGGCGGCAGGACGGTCGCGTTCTCTCCATGCGCCTTGTAGTTACTCCGCAACGCCGAGGCCTCGGCGAGGGCTGCGTCCCTCGTTTTGAAATAACGGCGCTGCAGCTTCCCTGTGTCAGAAATGCTCGCAGGCACGTGAAGAAGCCACCCACGCGTGGTGTTGCTTACTTGGAATTTTGGAGTCCTCGGCACCCCGGAATTTTGTGTATTTATCGCACTTAAAAGTCGAGAACATCCGGTCCATGATGTACATTGTGTATTTTTATGAACTGAGCATCAATCCTTTAAATGAACCTCATTCCACTAAGGATCTAGTGGGGAGACCCGTGGAGGTTCGAGTCCTCTTTCGAGCACCATCCGTTGGGAAGCAATGAGATAGGCCACCTGAAAAGGTGGCCTTTTTCGTGTCCGGGAGGAGGCTTTCGGCCATTTTTCGGCCACTTTTCGCGGGCGCGTATGATCCGAAGTGAACCTCTGCTCTCCCAGTTCGTAATCTTTCACATCCGCAGTTACGCCCTGCTCTTCGAACCCTTCCTTCCCGGCTTCCTGCTGCACGAGATCGACCCGACAGCCCGCAACCGCCACTTCGGCCACATTCCCGTCTTCTAGGCCTGGCTCGCCCCGACCCTCGAGGCCAACGCCTCCTGCTCCAAGGCCCTGAGCCTCATCCAAGCATGGTCGAGGCCCGCGGGGCTGCCTTGTGCCCACGGGAGACAGCAGCGGCTTCCGCTAGGCCCGCAAGCGCATCCGCATCGACTTCCTTGCCGCCATCCTCGCCAGAATCAACACCTCCCTGGACCGCCACGCCCGCCCTTGCGACCTCTGGCACGGGCACGTCTCAAAGCCATCGGGCATCGCCGACGTGCATAACCTCATCCATGGCGGCCGGGAGGGCTTCGTCACCTGCCCGCACACCGCGCACGACACCACCTCCGCCCCGCGTCTGCTCGATCATGTCCATGAAAACGACGTCCTGCTCGGCGACGGCACCTTCTGCACCGTGGACGTCGCACGCGCCATTCGATACAATCTCCATAAGGATCCCCCGTGCTCGGTGCCTGGAGTACGGGGGACTGGTTTATCATGCCGAGGTCCGGGATCAAGGGTGATCGGGTGATGATGCCCACCAGGGCATCGCCGTCTCCGGACTTCAGGCAATCTCACCCTCCGCTCCACTTCTGTTTTCCCGATGGATCGCGGCGGCACCGTCTCCGATTTCCATTTTATCCTATTGGAGATTCTGGCGTTTCCGCAGGATCTCCAGCAGTCGGGCCAACAGAAGGGCTGTTCTAGGACAGCGCCTCGGTTTGGCGGTCTTATCCATTATTTTTTATCCTATCCCTACTCGTCCGCATTGTGCGTTGAGTCTGGCTGGACAATGCATTTCTACATGGTGAACGGACATGCTGCAAGGGAAGATCGCGTCGTCGGTGCCGCCGTCGGCGTCAACAGATCCAAACGCTGATATGTTGTCGGATTGGGGATGGGTGCGTAGTGCCACCTCCGGGAATCCTGGGGAAATCCGATGGCGGAATCGCTATGAACCGGGGCGGACCGAAATACTCAGTTCGTGTTTTTTCGCTGTCCGGACTCGGACGAGCAGGCTGATATCCGCGGGCTGAACCGCATGTTTTTCCATTGGAGGCCGTTTCCCAGATCATGTGTCCCGAGCACATCGTGGCGGCGAGCCATCGACTCTCAAGCGTTTACGGGTAGCCGGCCTGGCCACGGTATTTCAGCCCGCCACGGATCATTTTTGATGGTGGGGTTGGTGGAGTGGAGCTTATTAGTCAGGGGCGGGGACCGCTGGAAGGACTTTTACGATGAGTTCCCAGATGACCCTGCTCAGTTCCCTTCCGACGGCGACGTCGACTTCGCGGGAGGGCTTTGATCGTCGCAGCAGCGCTTGGTAACGGGTGCACAACCTATCTTGTGCCTTCCATGAGAATTCCTTGAGTTCGCGGGGAAGATGCTTCTGCCTTCTAAGCAGACGGCCGCTGATCTTCTTGTCGGTGCGGTAGATCCTGGCTGCCTGGACAAGTATCCAGCGCACATGGGATTTGCCGCATTTGGTGATTGGTCCCTGTCGTCGCTTGGTTCCGCTGCTATTTTCAGCGGGGACGAGGCCCAGATAGCTGGCCAGGTGCTTGGGATGGCTGAATCGCGTGAAATCTCCGATTTCCGAGACAATGATCATGGCACCGGTGATATCGAATCCCCTCAGGCCCATGATCGCCTCGACCTCTTTCCGGCGGGGCCAGGTTTCCAGAAGGCAGGTGAGGTGCTTCTCCAAGTTCCGGAGGCGCACCTGTCCGCTGGTGATGCGTTCGGAAAGGTCGTCGATGACAATCTGGGTGGGCGGGGTCGGACGGTTGCCGGTTGGCGGAAGGTTCGCGGATCTGCCAGCGATGGCGGCGGCGGAGTTGGGAGCATCATATCGTTGCAGCAATGATTTCAACTGCCGTTTCAAATCGGCGATGGCTGTGGCGGTACCCGTGCGGTGGCGGCAAAGAGTCCGGATCTGTTCGTCCTGCTCTTCTGGAACATACACCGGCTTGATGAATCCCGCCCTGAGGTATCCGGCCAGGGTCAGGGCATCGTGGGTATCATTCTTTTTCCCGGAGCGCTGGAGCGGCTGGCGGGAGGATGAAACCATTACTGCAATTCCCTTGGAACGGAGGTGGCGGGCGAGGGAGAATCCGTTGGACCCAATCTCATAGACGACGGCAATATGTCCTACGCTGGCACCGTGGGTCTGGCTGAACCTCAGGATGGTCCGTTCGATTTCAGTGTTGGATGATTCGCAGGTACAGAACTTCTGGCAGTTCCCTGCGGAATCCGCCCAAGCGACGGTAGTTGTTCGTTTGTGGACATCGAGCCCGATCCAGTGAGTGATCTGTGGTTCTGAAGGATGACCTGGAATGAGAGGAGGGAGCATTGTTCAGGGGGATGAGTTTGAAAACCGGGGTTCATTTGATGCCGTGCTTCTCCTCATACTCGAGGACATCGCACATCCGAAACCGGATGCTCCTTGGGGACACGCGGATTGCGGACGGGAAATCGGACTGTTTTTCACGGCGTTTGACGGTTGGGACCGAAATACCCCAGCGCAGGGCGAGGGAGCGGCGACTGAGAAACGATGGAGGTGGTGATGAAGACGACATGACCACACGCTAACCTAATTGATGCTGACCGCAACGACAAAAACCAACTGGAGCGGACTTTAGGATGTTTATGTGGTTGACTAACTGTTAATCGAAGGCTTTATTTCCGCCATGGCTGGTGTGAATTCCCTTGTACAGATCCGCGATTTCTTTGGTTCGCATCCTTCACTGGCAGAATTTTCAACCCAAAAAGGTTTCGGAGAACTGTTGGGACGGTCTGATGCTTTCGTTCGGCGCTTGGAAAAGGGAACTCGACCGATAACTCCTCGGATAGCGAAGCTGATTGAGACCATCATTGGAGTGGACCGACAATGGATTCTGTCACCCGCGGAAGGTTCGATTGTGGCGAAAGGCGGTGGCATCTATACCCATGAAATGGCGTTACTGGCGGTCGAAGGGCAGGTACAAAGTGCTTTCCACCAAGTGCAGGTGCTCCCGGAGACTTCGAATTCTGACTTGCGAAGATTAGTGCTCAAAGAAATCGAAGAAATTCTCGCTGCAGAAGCTGCCAAGGGTTCTTACGCCCTGTTGGGGGAATTGCTGAAATTAGCGAAAAAGGGTCGGAAAGCGAAGTAGATTTACTTGCCCGAAACGCCAATTATCTTCGTCGATTTTCGAGAAGAGAGCGGCGTTGGAACTCCAAGTGTGCCATGCATCACCCTGTTAGATCCCTATTATGCAAGGGGATTCTGCAATAGAGCATCCGCTGTTTTAAATGCATATCGCGGGGTGGGGACCGGGTGTACTTCCCGACAGAGCCCCGGCAAATTCCACTAATTCCGTTCTCATAAGTGGGGTGTATGGCGGACTCACACTACGGATTTAGGTCATTTCTGACCGGTTAGTGCGGAATTGCAAAACTAACAGGACGCGTTAAATTATTAATAATGAGTATATTATATATTTATCCGCAAGTTGTGAAACAGCGATTAAAAACTAACACTACACAATAACCGACTGATTATCAGCGAAGTATCAAAAATGCCTTAAGTTTTGTTGGCTTTTTCCTTCGGCGATAAAACAAATCGTGAGGTGAATTTTTCGTGCATTTGCGACGTGGAATCACTGAGGTCTGACCTCTAGATCCGCCGAGTGTAGAACGAGTTCCACTGGTTTCGATTCCAGACAGAAAGACTCTGCTACGCCCGTCGGCTTAATCGAGCGTTACCATTACCCAGAGGCCACCTCCCAGCGAAGCGCAACTCCATGGAGCTGGCGGTCACGCTAACCAAACACGGCCATCCGGCCAGGCTCATCGCAGTGCGTGCCAGTCCGGAGGTGGCGGCCCGCCGCCGCCGGCAGAAGAAGGACAAGCGGAAGAGGAACGGCACACGGGCCAGCAAACAGGCGCTGGCCAGAGAAGATTGGAACATCCTGGTGACCAACATTCCGGCTGAGCTATGCACTGCCGGGGAGCTGATCACGCTCTACCGGCAACGCTGGGAGATTGAGATCCATTTCCGAGGATGGAAGCAATCCCTGCATATGCGCAAAGCCCTCCAGAGGATCACAAGTCAGACCCATCTTCACGCCATGGTACTGGCGGCTATGATTTTCTCATCCTTGGTGGTCCGATCCAAACGTCTCATCATGCAGGAGAATCCCGGTATGGAGATCAGCGGGGAGAAATTGTTCGGATGGCTATCCGGTCGCCTCAAGTTGTTCCGGACTTTGTTCTCATCGATCCCTTTCGATCCAAGGCACTTCTGCCGCTGCAAAAGAAAACGTGATACCCTTAAACAGAAAGGGCGCAACTTCATCCCCTTAAATTGGCGCCAATGGGCAATGGGTCTAATCCAATCGGAACCGGAAGCATCCATCAGGTTTGCTGATGAACTGCGTCAATTCTTGGGCTTGAAGGCACGCCAGTCCTTCTTGGGGAATAATTCGGGAACGGAAACTTTCAACGCTTTGGCCAATGACAGCAACTCCGTGTCGCAGACCCATTTCACCTGTCCCTCAATCCGGGCGATGACGCCCCGGCTGACGTCCCAGCCCTGGAGCTGGCAGACGGCAGAGAGCTTGGACTGCGACCATCCGAGTTGATTGCGGATGGTGATGACCTGAGGGCCGACAATGTTCCGTGGGGCTTCCATGCCCCTGTCCATCTAGCGGGAAAACAGCTTGATATTGTCCGGAATGCCGGACAATGTACGGGAAATCAGACAATTTTTAGATTCGAGGTCCCTTCAAATCATCCCCAACCATGACAGGACAACCCCCTCCCTTGCCGGTCAGACCACCGCCGCCAGCGTTTCAGAGCTACCACGTAGCATCTTCCCGGCCACCGTCTCCGTACTACCAGGTGACACCCCGGAACGCCCGGGGCGGCTATGACTGGCTATGGAAGGGTGGTGCCATTTGTGCCGGGTTGGTCATCATGGGTCTTGTTCTATTGGGCGCATTTACGGGAGGCGATGATGGCACCTCATGGGAGCCTGCGAGCAGAGAATCGGGGCCGATCCGCCAGTCTTCGGCTCCACCGGTTGAACGAATGTTGGAAAGCAGGTGGCGAAGTGTCCTTTCCGATTCCAAGCAGGAGATCTTTGAGGCATTTCATCCGGTTGGCAGGGCCACAAGGATAGAGCTTCATGCGGTTGATGTGAAATGGAAGAACGGCATTCGAACCAATCGTTTGGAGGATATCGGCGGGATGGGGATCCGCTACTCCGTGTTCTGGGAAGGGCCGGTCACCAAAGACGGATATACGAAATTGTATTCTGTCTATGACGCTGAACTCGGACGCCTTGTTGGAAGCGAGGTATTGGCAACCAACGGAATCACCAACAACGATGTGGCCGAAGGAATAGGGCTGGCGATTGGTTTGGGCCTTTCGTCCGCGATGGAAAGCGAGTGAAAAGCCATGGAAATCTATATCGCGCGGAGCGGCAATGAAACCGGCCCTTACACGAAGGAGCAGATTGACTCTCTTTACGAGATGGGAATGCTGCAACTGGCCGACTTCGTTTGGCATGAAGGAATGCCGGACTGGATGCCTTTGCACGGTTTTCTGGGTATGCGCCCGCCTGTGCCGGCAGCCGGTCACCAAGTCGGGTTTCCGTCCAACCATCTTATCGGAACCGCTGCCTATCAGGGAATGGTCCCCGCGGTTTCTTCGGTGGGATCACCTGAAAATATCGTTCCTCGGAAGTTTTGGAACATCTGGTTTCTGACAGGTGTGACTTTTGGTCTCTATGGATTGTATTTGTTGCCAAGACAGACTTGGGAAATCGAACGGATCACGGGGAGAAGCAGGATCAATGTGTGGTTGCTGCTTTTCCTGTCGATTGTGACTTTATCGCTCTTTGGAATGATTTATCAGATCATCCTCGCGTGGAAATTGCAGGGGATTTCAAAGGAAGTGAATCTTGCGGGAAGAAGCGGATCATTAGGCGTTCTGGTAACGATCTCGGCATTGGTTTCATGCATCATGGGATTCGCCACCGGTATTCCTATCATTCCGGCGGTGCTTTCGGCGGCTATCCCGTTGTGGCTCATCCAGAAAGAAATCAATCTTTACTTGGATGGATTACGGACAGGCTGAAATCCCGCCCTATCCTGCGTTATATGAAGTTGAAGAAGCGCATGTTGTTGCGCCGGTTTCCGTGAGTCCGCCATGAGGCGGAATCCATGGATTCCGAACTACCACGAAGGCCCGGCATTCCGCCGGGCCTTTCTCGTTCCAACCATCAACCCCCATCATCATGGCCATCAAATTGATCGCGAATTATTCCAAGCGTCTCGGCCTCCCCGGGTTCTCGTCCCATCAGTTCAGCGTCTCCGTTGAGACCGAATTGGTGGCTACCGACGACATCCCCGGCGAGTCCGAGCGCCTTTACCAAATGCTTCAGCAGAACGTGGACGAGCAGATCCTCACCACGGGATTTGTTCCACCCGCGGACTACGGGATGGAGGAAACTCCGCCCCGTGTGAACGGAAGCCCGCCGGCCAACGGCAAGGCTCCCGCAAACTGGCAACGCGGCCCGGCGTGGAAATGCTCCGACAAACAGCGGGAACTCATCCTGAAGATCGTCGATGAGCACCATCTCGACAAAGCCTCCATCGAAGCGCTCGCCAACGAACGCTTCGGCAAGGGTGTCAAAACCCTCAACAAGATGGAGGCTTCCGGGCTGATCGACGAGTTGCTCGATACCCATGGAGGCGGCGGAAGCCCACCCTCTGGGCGACGCCGCTCCAACGGTTCGGCTTATTCGGGAAGGAGGAATGCCGCATGATCGCTCCGTCATCCACAGGGCGGTTCGAGACCGGCCTCGCCACCTATGCCGGGACGCTCCCGGACCACATCAGTCCGACGGCGGCCAAGTCCTACTTGGCATGTTCCCTCCGCTTCTACTTCGAACGGGTGGCCTGCCTGAAGAAACCGACGCCAAAGAACCTGCACCTAGGCAAGGCGGTCCACGCCGCCTTGCAAGCGTTCCATCTCGCCCGCTGGCGGGGTGGAGACGATTCCCCGGCAACCGTCGCCACTGCCTACGAACAGGCTTTCGTCCGTCTCGAACGTGAGGAAGGTCCGGTAAGCTTCGACGATGCCGCGGAGCGGGAGAAGTCCCGCACCGATGGCTTGCGGATCGTCGCCGCCTACCTCGACAGCCCGGAAGTTCTGAAAGGAAAGCCCCGCGCCGTCGAAGTGAAGTTGACCGAGGAAATCCCCGGCCTGTCCGTCCCGCTCACCGGCGCGATGGATCTGGTCGAGGAGAACCTGATCCCCATCGACTTCAAATCCGCCGCGGCAAAACCCGACATCGGGCATGCGGCCTTTGAGCACGAGATCCAGTTGGTGTCCTACCAGCTCCTCATGGAAGCGGCCACGGGCGAGAGTCCGCCGTCGTTGGATCTGGTGTTCCTCGTGAAGACGAAGACGCCGCAGGTGATCCGGGTGAAATCCCCACCTGCCGACGAACATCGGAAGAAGCGGGTGACCGCCCTTCTCGAAACCGCCGTCACCGGCATCGTGGAGGATCGTTTCCATCCGCAGCCGGGGATGCATTGTTCCTGGTGCCAGTACCGCCGTGAATGTGCGGCCTGGCTGCCGCACGAGCGGGTGGAAAGGAGGGCTGCATGAAGAGCCTTCTCCACATCCTGCTTCTGCTGCCGCTGCTGTTGCTTTCTTCTTGCAAGGAGGAGGGCGTGAACCGGGAGGAAGCCCGTATCCGCCGTGAGGTCGATCGGCGGGTGGAAGCCATCCATGCGGATCTGAAAGTGTCGGATTCGCGGTGGAAAACCGTCCGCGTTGTCGCCTTCTGCCTGTTGGCCGGAGGCTCGTTGATCTGGCTGTTCAATGGTGGGGGAGGTTCTTCCTCCGGCGACAGCTACCCGAAACTGGCAGACAGCCGGAACCACGATCCCGGCTACCGCCGCCGAGTAATCGACCGGCATCACCCCGACGAAGATGAACCCGACGAGTATCCGTATCGCCGTTGAGGTCGTACTGGTGCTGGGTGCCGCAGGCCTGCTGCTGGAAATGATCCAGTCCCATTCATGGGCGGTGATCCTGATCGCGGTGGCCGCACTCATGTGGCTCCAGGTCCGGCGTCACTAATGTCCATCCCTCCGGCATCATGCCGAATCCCCGACGCCCGCCCGGTTCCAAACCGCGGCGGGCGTTTTCATTTCCAACCCAACCCCTGAACAGAACCATGAATCCACAGAACCAACCGCTCCTCGACGCCATCTGCCGCCGGGGAGTCCTCGTCTCCACCTCCGTCCGTTACTGGCGGGGGTGCAAGAAGCTCGCGCCCGAGGACCTCGGGCTCGATCCATCCACCGTGAGTGACCGACTGATCCAGCTCGGCCACAAGCGGCTCATTCCCCGCGAGGCGTTGTCACGCTTTGCCCTCATCGAATCACGGGCACATGCCTTGGTCGAGGCGGCGAGCTTCCCGTTCCTCGGAGGCATCGCCCGTTTCGTCCCCAATCCACGCCTCGCCGAGGTGGTGGAGAAACTGGCCAAGCTGCGGGAGGAGTTTCGTGACGAAACACTGGCTTTCGTCGCGGACTACACCCCGTTGCGGGATCGTGCCTTGGCCGAGTGGCGGGAGGCATCCATCCAGTTCCGTGGCTCGGAACGCTTGTTTCATACCATCGAGCAATCGTTCCCACCGGCAGGATCCATCGCCAACCGCTTTGTCTTCGAGACGAGGATGTTCCAGGTGGCCGCTCCCGACAGCATCCGCCTGGAGGTGGTGGAAGGTGTCGAACAGATGGAAGTAGCGGAGGATCGTCGGCGCATTGCCGACGAAGCATCCCGGAAGCTCCATGGCGACCTTGATGAATTCATCCGTGAAAGCGTCACGGCCCTGCGCCAGGAAACCGCCAAGCTCGCCTCCGAAGTCCTCGCCACCATCGAGGGATCGGAGAACGGCGTCCACCAACGGACCCTGAACCGGTTGTCCGGGTTCATCGACGACTTCCGCTCCCTCAACTTCGCGGGTGACCGTGAGCTTGAGTCTACCTTGGAGAAGTTCCGCCGCGATCTGCTTACGCGGAGCGCGGAGGACTACCGCAACAGCGGCGGAGCGATGCGCGACCTTACAGCCGGTCTCGACCGACTGCGTGAATCCGCCGTCCGGCTGGCCCGTGGCGACGCGGGCGATGTGCTCAACCGCTTCGGCCAGTTGGGTGTGCGTCGCTTCGCCGAGGCGGGATGACGCGCACCCGAATTCGACACCCCACCCCTAGCGGGCGGTCCGATTTGTCGGGCCGCCCGTTCCCATTTCCACACCCCGCACGTCATCACCATCACCCCGTCCGCCAACGCCCACCTATCAGCCTTAATTTCACCAATCCCACTACCCAACCTGAATCCAAACAAACCATCATGTCTCACTTCACCACCATCAAAACCGAAGTTCGCGATCTGGAGGCCCTCAACGACGCTTGCGTCGAGATGGACCTCAAGCTCATCCCGGACACCACCTGCCGCGGTTATGCCGGGGCGGTCCGCAAGGCGGATCATGTCATCCAACTCAAGGGTCCGTATGACATCGCAGTCGATCCCGTCGAAGGCGGTCGCTATGGCTTCTCCGCCGACTGGTGGGCAGGCCATGTCGAAACGGAAGTCGGAGCGGGCTTTGGCCGGCTCCTGCAATCCTATGGAGTCCACAAGACGCTGCGGGAGGCCCGCATGCGTGGCCTGCGCACCTCACGACAAGTGACGGAGGATGGTACCATCCTTCTCGCACTAGAAGGAGGTTCCCTGTGAGCCGCCGCATCCTGGTCAAGGTCTCGCCTACCGGCGGTATCACGGTCGAGGCGGAGGGCTTTCAGGGCAAGAGCTGCACCGACGCCACCAACGCGATCGAGGAGGCCCTTGGTTCCCGGACCGCCCGCACCCTGAAACCCGAGTTCGTCCGACAGGTAGCCAGCCATCCGCTCCGCCAGCAACTCGGCAACGGAGGCGAGGAACCATGAGTTCCTCCATCCTCCGATTCGATCCCACAGGCAAGGTCGCCTGCCTCTACACGGAGGCGATCGACCTGCGCTCGTTGGGAACCCTCGAGATCAAACGCCTCACCGACGTCCGCTTCCACGATGAAACCCAGCAATGGGAAGTCCTGATGGCGGATACGGGTGAAATCGTCCACCGAGATCCTTCCCGTGAGGCCTGCCTCCAATGGGAGCGTGAACACCTCGGCTGACCCACTACGGGCCGACGTCCCCATCAGCCCCAGTCTCCATTCGGAGAATGGGGCTTTCTCATTTCTACCAACGAAAGAAACCATCCATGCAACAACAGCTCATTCCCTACCTGCGAGCCGGATATGCCGGACTCGCTGTCATCACCGCTGAGGAAGCGCGGGCGGAGGCGGAAATCGCCGCCACCTGTGCCAAGCTCGGACGCAACCTTTCTGCCTGGTCTTCTTCGGAAGGTTTGGTGGACACCAACGAACGCCGGGCACAACCCTGTTCTGATCCTCTGGAGGCCCTCCAGTTGATTGGACCGAAGTTCGCCGGTGAAAGCCCGCGCCATGTCATCGTGATGCGGGATCTCCAGCTCCATCTGGAGCAGACCGATCCGATGCTGGTCCGCCGGTTGAAAGATCTACTTCGGCTCGCCAAGGCCAACGGTCACGCGCTGATACTGCTCGGCTGCCGCCTGCGGCTTCCCGCAGAACTGGACCACGAAATCACTCGCATCGACTTCGCGCTCCCGGGACCCTCCGAACTCGGCTCCGTCCTCAATGGAATCGTCGAGTCGGCTAAGCTTACCAGCCCGCAGGAAGACGAGCGCGAGGAGATCCTCCACGCGGCACTCGGCCTAACGACCATCGAAGCGGAGAACGTCTTCGCCTTGTCCGTTGTCGAAAGCGGCAAGCTTGATCCCGCCGTCATCTCCCGTGAAAAGGCCCGCACCCTCAAGCGGAACGGTCTGATCGAAGTCATCGAAACCAAACCCTCGCTCGATGCCATAGGGGGACTGGACAACCTGAAGCAGTGGCTCGAAACGCGGAAGCACGCGTTTAGCACCGAAGCGAAGGAGTTCGGTCTCCCGGCACCGAAAGGCCTGCTCATCGTTGGTATCCCCGGCACGGGCAAGAGCCTGACGGCGAAGGCAACCGCCACCGCGTTCGGCATCCCCTTGCTCCGCCTCGACATGGGCAAGGTGTTCGGCGGGATCATCGGCCAAAGTGAAGCGAACCTGCGTTCCGTCATCCAGACCGCCGAGGCTATCGCGCCATGCGTGCTGTGGATCGACGAGATCGAGAAAGGCTTCTCGGGCACGAAGAGCGGCGGCAGCACCGATGGCGGTACCTCCGCCCGGTTGTTCGGCACCTTTCTGTGCTGGATGCAGGAAAAGGAGAAGTCCGTGTTCGTCGTCGCCACGGCGAACGATGTTTCCAAGCTCCCGCCCGAGTTCGTCCGCAAGGGTCGCTTCGATGAGATGTTCTTCGTGGACATCCCGACTGCGGCCGAGCGCGGAATGATCTGGCAGGTCGTCGTGAAGAAGCATTGGCGCAAGCCGACGGACTTCGACTGCGTGGAGCTCGCACGGGTGACCGAGCAGTTCACAGGTGCCGAGATCGAGGCGGTGTTCATCGAGGCCATGTTCACGGCCTTCTCCGAGAACCGGACACCCAAGCTTCGCGATGTGGCGCGCGCAGCTGTTGATACCCGTCCGATCATCCACCAGATGGACACCGAGATCGTTCGTCTCCGCGACTGGGCGAGAGGACGGGCAAGGGAAGCCGGCGGCGATGATCCCGTTCCGAAGAAACGGTCCCGCCGCCGCTTCGAGGACAACTGAATTCCGGCAAGGCACTGCCCGAGGCAAGCCCGGCCGCCCGACGCTCCATCCAAGCGCGGTCGGGGCAACACAGGCCGTCACGTTCCTTCACTGGCAGCGTGGCGGCCTTTCCATTTTCCCACCAAACCATGAACCAACACACCAAATTGTACTATCAGGAAGGCTCATCCGACAAAGTCTATGAAGTCTTCATCGAACCGAAGGACGACGGATGCATCGTCCGCTTTGCCTATGGACGCCGGGGAACCACCCTGCAAACCGGGGTCAAAACATCGAAACCTGTTTCCTCCAAAGAGGCCGGGAAGATCTTCGACGGGCTGGTGAAGCAGAAGCTCGCCAAGGGCTACCGGGTTGGGGAATCCACCGGCGGCCAGGTTTCTGCCGGGTGTGAGGGGGAGGACAGCGGCATCCGCTGTCAGCTTCTCAATCCGGTCGATGAGTCCGAAGTTGAGGGCCTTCTCCGTGACTCACGCTGGTGCGCGCAGGAAAAGCTCGATGGACGCCGGATGCTGGTCCGCAAGACCGGCACCACCGTCACCGGGATCAACCGGCGGGGCCTGTTCATTCCTGTTCCTGCTTTCATCGCGGAAGCCGCGCTGGAGATCCCGTTCGATTTCCTGATCGACGGCGAGGCCATCGGGGACAGGCTCCACGCTTTCGATCTGCTGGAGTTCCGCAACGAGGATCTACGCCCTGTCCCGTATATCGACCGGCTGACCTACATGTTCCGTTGGATCGACACCAGCGGCGGCGTCGCCATGGTATCGACCGCCCTCCTCTCCGACAACAAGCGCACCCTGTACCACCAGTTGAAGAAGCGGAATGCGGAGGGGATCGTCTTCAAGGACATCCACGCGGCATACGTTGGCGGCCGTCCCGCCAGCGGCGGCAGCCAGCTCAAGGTGAAGTTCCACGCCACTGCGTCGTTCATCGTCGGAGCGGTGCATCCGAAGAAGCGGAGCGTGGGCCTCGGATTGATCGACAGGAAAGGTGACATTGTTTCCGCCGGGAACGTGACTATTCCTCAGAACCACGCTATCCCGGAAACGGGAACGGTGGTGGAAGTGAGGTTCCTGTATGCCTTCCGTGAAAGCGGCTCGGTCTATCAGCCGGTCTATCTCGGACGCAGGGACGACATTGGGTTGAGCGAATGCGTCACGGCGCAGCTCAAATACAAGCCCACCGCTGGGGAAGCAGCAGCGTGAAGGGAAATTCCGGAGGGTTCTCTGAATGCCCTTCGGCATGCACGCCATACCGCTCTCGCTCGCAGCAAATCTTGATCGGGACAGGCCCGATCCAAACCAAACGAAACAACGAACCATGAAGAAGACAGCCATTGTCATTACACTTGTAATCCTCGTTGCCGTCGGCATCGCCGCGGCCTTCTCCGTCAAATGCTCGTTCTGCAACGGCACCGGATGGAGAGGACAGGTCCGCTGCACCTATTGCGGCGGCGACGGGGACATCGGGAAGTGATGATCCTACGCCCTGCCGGTCACCTTCATGGTGACCGGCGGGGTAAGGGGTGTGAATGGCATTCTTTTTGCTCAGGATCACGCGTCTTCGTTCATTCATCCTTTTGGTTGTGCTGTGGTGACGCAGGTAAGGCATGAAATTTCATGAATGCGTCGTGGTGGTTGGAAATGTAGGTTGGTGGAATTTCCCTTGTCGTGCATTTCTTCGCGGACATTGATCGCACGTCCACTTTCACTTTGGCTGAACGGGAGATTGGAGGAAGTGCTCGAAGAACGCGATGAGGACCCGGTTGGATTCGGCATCAGGGGAGTGGGCGGGACGGTTGGACATGAAGACACGGTCTTGGTGACCAAGGAGGTGATTGATCCGCTTGGAATGTTCCAGGACATGCCATCTTTCGGGTGGATCCTCGCTACCTCCGGAGACAAGAAATGGGCGAGGGGGCATCAGGACATGAAGCTCGTGGAGATCCCGGCCTGATTTGCGCAGTTCCGGATAGAGACCGAAAGAGGGATTTGCTGGCGTCACGAGACCGCGTTTGCGCCAGGGGCGGGGATGCCAGCCAAGATACCAAGGCTCCCAATAGTTGATGCTGGGACGGTTATCGTCGAAGACAATGCCACAGTCGGACCAGGCGGCACAGGCGAATTTATCAAATAGACAGGAGGCGAACATGGCCCATTTTCCTCCGTAGGAATGCCCGGTAATCCCGATGCGGCTGGCATCGACCTCTGGTTGCGCAGCAAGCACGTACCATGCGTTCGCTGCGGCGTACGCTAGCAATGAGAGCGGTTGGATTGCGGCGGAATCAATGTCGGGGTGATAAAGAGAATACGTCTTGTCGGCGGTGGTTTCGCGCGTCCCGATGGAGAGACAGACAAAACCTTTGTTGGCGAGTTGCAGGGCAAAATCGCGATGGGGTTTGCCGTTGATTCCGACGGCGGTATCAGGTTCGTAAAATACGGTAAGGACGGCGGGAGCGTTCTTGGCGCCATGGGGCACAAGCAGCCAAGCTTCGGTTTCGAGCAATGGAGTCCAGCGGAACCGAATCCGGTCACGGCGAAAGGAAGGAAGCGACTTGCTCTCCAGAATTGCGATCTTCGGCTTGGTGATCAGAGGAGGCCATTTGCCCATGAGTTGGTGCCAATCGGAGCGTATTTCTTCGCGCCGTTGTTGCCAATCGGCGGCGGTGGTGACTTCGCGACCATCATCGAAACGAAAAGGAGTGCGCCATGGTGATGGATCAGGGACGAAGGAGGCTGGCGCGCTGGCGTAGGGTTGCAGAATTTCCCAGGGAGTTCGATCGCATCTGGCATCGGTCAAGAGACAGTGAAAAATGATCAAGAGTCGGATATGCATCTGTTCCGGATTGGTTGGTGAGGTCGACGGCGGTTACTACTCAAACCACAACATTAGAAAATCATTGTTGTCCATGGGGAGGGTGACTTCGATTGTATCGCTTTGCCTGTAAGGCAGCTTCCCATGGACGGCTGATTCAACGGTTCTCACTTTTCGGTCTGCGATGATTCTCAGATCGAGTTTCGGGATCGACTCAAGCGAGTAGTTGGCGAGGTGCCACGATGCCGCGTTCCGTCAGCATGAAGACGGCATCGACCAAAGGGTGCGAACACAAAACAGGACGTGAAATGGTCAATGCGGGTTTTAAGATGAGTTCGCGGAGGTCATTCGTCACGCAAGATGCGCAGGGCCTGCTTGGTGTCGTTCGCATGAGCGAGACTGAGGAGGCTGAACAAGCAGCAGAAATAGAGGAGGGGATGTTGGGCATTTCAGCAAAACGGACCGGTGTTGCTGTCCTTTTCCCTTGGTGTCGGACACGCGGAGTAGGGAGCGATTGGTAACTTGGATGTTTGGACGTCTGAAGCTCAGAAACGGAATTGGCTCCTCAGATTTTCCGAAAGGTGGTCGAAATGATGGGAAAGTAGGCAGATGTGCTGGATAAACGTAAGGCTGATTCGCATTTTAAGATGGTCGGATAAGCCAACGATGATGCTTTCACCTTGTCGGTACCGGGAAACACCTCGAGGCATCGTCGATACTGGCAAAGTCGGGTGCCATGTTTCGATTGCCCGGATCTCTCTATCATGATTCAAACCCGCATGAACAAAATGCAGTTACAGCGCTCATTCCGAAGGGTGATCGTCTGTGCGTCCTGTTTGGCTTTTTCATTGATTTCCACTCTTGCGAAAGGGCAATTCGCTCTCCCTGATCCACTCAGGCAAGCGAACGGAACGCTCATCGAGAATAAGGACCAATGGGAAAAAGTCCTGCGCACCGAAACGCTCCAGCTTTTCCGGGACAACATTTACGGGGTCATGCCAATAGGAAAACCCGCCAATTTTCGATCAACAGTGATTCGGGAAATTCCAGATGCACTTGAAGGCCGCGCCACCTGCAAATTTATCGAGATTACATTCAATACTTCCAGGGGCGAGCGTAAGATTCATCCGGTAGTCGTTCTGCCGAATGACCGCTCCAAGCCGGTCCCGTGTTTTCTCCTCATCAATAACCGGGATCCCAAACTTCTGGATCCGGCAAATCCCAATGAATTCTTTCCCGTTCGGGAGATCATCGGCCGAGGCTATGCGGCGGTCGGCTTCCACTATGAGGATTTGGATCCCGACAGGCCGGATGGGTACACCGAAGGTATCCGGGCTGCCTATGACGGCGATCCTCCGGCGCCTAATGCATGGGGGAGTATCGCCGCCTGGGCGTGGGGAGCGTCACGCGTGCTCGATGGGTTGGAATCCGAAAGTCGGATCGATGTCACGAAGATAGCCATTGTTGGTCATTCCCGTGGCGGTAAAACCGCGCTGTGGGCCGGTGCCGAAGATCCGCGATTCTCCATCGTCATCTCCAATAACCCTGGCATCACGGGAGCCGCGCTCGCCCGCGACGGAGTGGGCGAGCGCATCGCACGAATCAACCGAAAGTTTCCATACTGGCTATGTGCGAAATACAAAACATTCAACCATCGCGAGAATGATCTGCCAGTTGATCAGCATCAGTTGATCGCATTGATGGCCCCTCGTGCGGTCTATGTCGCAAGCGCGATTGAGGACCTTCCTGCGGATCCGCGTTCCGAGTTCCGCGCTTGCGTGGAAGCTGCGCCCGTATTCAGGCTATATGGATTTGAATCGGTCACCCGGACAGAATTTCCCGAACTGGGGAAACCCGATCATGGAGGTCGCGTTGGTTACCACGTCAGGCCGGGAGTTCATGACCTGACCTTGATCGATTGGATTCATTTCCTGGATTTTGCGAAGCTGCGGTGGAAACAATGATCCTCTCGCGTATAGGACGACATCACTTTGGTATTTTGAGGAAGACGCGACGTACTCACTTCAGAGCAGCGCGGTCGCATCACCTTCGTCGATCCTACCGGGCGTGCTCCGGGGATCTATGACGCGGTCATGCTCGGAAATGGGGAAGTCGTTCCCGGAACCCTCATCCCCGAAGCGACGTCGATCCTACTCACGGCGCTTGCTGCGGGAGGGTTGGTAATCCGTCGTCGCCGCTGATCATACGGCGGCCTGCCGAATTTTTAGCTGAGGGCAGAGTCCCCCTGATGCGGTGAGGTGAACAGAAACCCGAAAGTTAAGGCGGCTGGGGGACGTTCAAGAAATCCATCCGGATTTTTGAATCGAACCCATCAACACCATGCCTGTCACGTCACCCATCAGCCGCCGCTCCTTTTTGACCAAGTCAGTAGTGATCGCTGGCTTTGGGTTCAGTTACCAGACTTGGGCGGGTGCGCAGGCAGCCGGTGACAGCGACAGGGTGATCCTCCTTTCCGATACCCACATCGCGGCGGATCCGGAACGTGTGCTGCGGGGTGTCAAAATGGCGGATAACCTGAACCGGGTGGTCGCTGAGGTCAAAGCGAGCATGGGTGAACGAAAGGCCAAGGCGCTTTGTATCACCGGTGATATCGCCGTCAACGATGGGCAGGAAGGAGACTACCGGGAGATGAAGCGCCTTCTCCAGCCATTGGACGAGACCGGGGTTCCCCGCCATCTCTTGATGGGGAATCACGACCACCGGGAGCATTGCACTAACATCCTCGGCAAGTATCAACCGCAGGGGCTGGAACTGGCCCCTCATGTGGCGAGCAAGATCTCCCTGGTGAACGTCAACTTGTTCCTCCTGGACACACTAACCAGGACGAACCACACGCCGGGTGAACTGGGAGCGGCCCAGATGGCGTGGCTGGAAAAGGAGCTGGTGGCGGACGCCGCGAAGCCTGCCGTGCTGCTTTTCCATCATAATGTCCGCTTCGACGATCCGAAGAACGCGCTCACCGATTCCGAAGCCCTGTTCGCCGTGATGAAAAAGTACCCTCAGTTGAAAGCGGCGTTCTTCGGCCACAGCCATCGCTGGGAGATCGTGGAGAAGGATGGCAAGCAACTGGTGAACCTGCCTCCCACTGCCTACGTCTTCAAAGAGGGCCTGCCGAACGGTTGGGTGGATGCGGAGTTCCACACGGACCGGGTCGAGCTCACGCTGCACAGCCTCGACAAGGGACATCCGCTCTCAGGGTCACGGCAGATCCTGAAATGGTCCTGAGGGAATTGCTGCCGCAGACCTCTTTTTTTCCTGCATTTCCTCGCCTTCATCATTCGCGCGACCATGAACTCTGTATCGAATTCCACCCACCCGTCATCTCTGCGGCGCAGGGATCTGCTGCAGCAAATCGGCCTGATCGGTCTGGGAGCTGCCTTGGCCCCCGCCCGTCTAATGGCACAGGCCCCCGCCTCCCAGTTGGCACCGTTCAACCGTTTTCCAGCGATGATGCAGGATTGGCTGATGGATCAGGTGGTCCGTCAGGAACCTGAGGTCAACGACTGGAAATCCCGGGAAGATGCCGAACGGTATGTGCAGGATGTCAGACGTCGTTTGCGGGAGTCATTCGGGCCATTTCCGGAGACGACGCCACTCAATGCCAAAATAACCCGTGTTCTGGAGCGTGACGGTTACCGGGTCGAGAACCTGGTGTTCGAAAGCCGCCCTGGATATCTGGTCAGCGGGAATCTTTATATCCCGTCCAACCTCTCCGCAGGGGATCGACGGCCCGGCATCGTCGGGTTGTGTGGACATTCATCGAATGGAAAGGCGAGGGACTTCTACCAAAGCTATGCACAGGCACTCGCGAGGCTGGGTTATATCTGCCTGATCATCGACCCCATCGGCCAGGGAGAGCGCATGCAGTGGCCGACTGGCTGGGCGGAGACCAAAATGCAGGGGACCACAGGGGAACATATCCAGTTGGGGAATCCGCTGTGCCTTACCGGGGAGTTTCTTGGAACCTGGTTCGCCTGGGATGGAAGCAGGGCACTGGACTATCTGCTCACCCGTCCGGAAGTGGATCCTCTCCACCTGGGAGTGACCGGCCTATCCGGAGGTGGAACCCAGACCGCCTGGATGATGGCACTGGACGACCGCTGGACGATGGCGGCGCCCGCCTGCTTCATCACGACTCTCCGCCACAACGCGGAGAACGAGCTGCCGGCGGATACCGAACAGTGTCCTCCGGGCTTTCTCAAGCTCAGGCTCGACCACAGCGACTGCATCGCGGCCATGGCACCGAAGCCGGTGATCCTGTTGGCCCAGGAGAAGGACTTTTTCGATGTGAGGGGAACTGTCGCCGCCTACGAACGTCTGAAGAAACTCTACGCAGCCCTGGGCAAGCCGGAGAACCTCCAGCTCTATATCGGTCCGGATCCCCATACGATGAGCCAGCCACTCCGCGAGGCGATGTACCGGTTTTTCCACAAGGCCTCGGGACGACAGGCGATCGAGAGGGAGCCTGCCCTGACACTTGAAAAAGACGAGGATCTATGGACTGCACCTGAAGGTGATGTGCGCAATCTCGGATCCTCCCCGCTTCTGAAGATCAACGCTGGCATCCATGCGGAATTGAAGCGCAAGCGCCCGGCGTTTGCTTCGCCGAGGGAGCTGGTCACCCGGTTGAACTCCCTACTCGCTCTCACTCCGGAGAATCATAACCAAATTCCTTCCTACCGGATCTTGAGGAGTCGCGGAAACCGCCAGTATCCGGCGAAGGGAAATACCTGCTACATGATCCGGACGGAGGAGGGGATCGAGATCCCGTGTATCCGTCTCACGGAGGAGGCCGGGTTCATTTCACGACCGGCTCCCGGGATACCGAAGGCGGTTCTTTACGTATCACATCGCTCCGCGGACGCGGAGCTACGGAGTCAAGATTGGTTGAAGAAGATGGCGGGAGAAGCGGGCGATGCGGTTTTCTATGCATGCGATCTTCGGGGGATCGGAGATACCCAGCCGGATACCTGTGGCGCCAACCAGTTCGAGCGACCTTACGGCAGTCATTACTTTTATGCGGCCCATTCGCTCATGCTTGGCCGGCCGCTGATCGGTCAGCGCACTGGTGATCTCCTATCGGTCATCCGCTGGCTCATCGCACAGGGACATCAGGAAATCCATCTTGTGGGATCTGGCTGGGGTGCACTGCCAGTGGCATTCGCTGCCCTTAACCAGGATGCGGTCAAGCACGTCACCCTCAAGCACGCCCTTACGTCCTACGAAACCTTGGTGGATGATCCGGACTACCGTTGGCCGGACGCCATGATGGTTCCGGGCATACTCCGTTGGATGGACCTCCCCGACGTTTATGCCGCACTGAAGCCCAAGCTCCTGCTCAATGCGGATCCATGGGGCAGCAAGGACGGGATGAACCCGTGAGGAAGGTAGCCTGGCGCTGTCTGGAGTCACCGGCCCGGCCTGGCGATCACGCGAAGAGTTCCTTCACCACCTTGGCTCCACGGTTATCCGTGAGGGAGGCGGCGACACCGTTCCGCTTGTAGGAAAGCTGGGAGTGGTCGATGCCGAAGGTGTGGAGCAACGTGGCGTGCCAATCGTGGTGTTTGACTTCATCCACCACCGCATTGTGACCGAATTCATCTGTCTGGCCATGGACGTAGCCACCTTTGAATCCGCCTCCTGCGACCCACATGCTGAACCCATGGGTATTGTGGTCCCGTCCCCACTTTTCGCGGCCTGCATCATTCTGGAGAACCGGTAGGCGGCCCATCTCGCCGCCCCAGTGGACCACGGTGCTGTCGAGCAGACCGCGTTGCTTCAGGTCGATGAGGAGTGCGGCGCTCGGCTTGTCCGTCGCGGCGCAGTTCTTCGGTAGCCCTCCGATGATGGCACCGTGGTGATCCCACGACTGCCCCTCGTTGAGCACCTGGACGTAACGGACCCCGCGTTCGACCAGGCGACGGGCGATCAGGCAGCGGGTGCCGTAGTCGCGGGTGACCGGGTCATCGATCCCGTATAGTTTTTTGATGTGCTCAGGCTCGTTGGAAATATCGAGGGCCTCCTTGGCCGACGTTTGCATTTTGGCCGCCAGTTCGTAGCTCGCGATGCGGGCCTGGAGGTCAAGTTCGCCCGGGTGCTGGGCGAGGTGCTGTTCGTTGAATGATTTGAGGAGATCGAGCTGGCGCATCTGGGCCTGGCCGGCCAGCGACGGGGGTGGATCAAGATTGAGGATCCTAGGTTCCTTCGGGCGGATGACGGTTCCCTGGAACAGGGCGGGGAGCCAGCCGTTGGTGTAGTGATCCCCGTGGAAGGTCGGGAGGCCATTCGGGTGTGACAACACCACATAGGCCGGCAGGTCCTGGGTTTCGCAACCGAGGCCATAGGTGAGCCATGAGCCGAGAGCGGGGCGTCCGGCGGTGATTCCGCCGGCATTCATCGCATAGAGTGCCTGGGCATGATTGTTCACCCCGGATGTCATGGAGCGGATGAGGGTGATGTCATCGACGACCTTGCTCAGGTGCGGGAGCAGCTCGCTGATCTCCATTCCGCATTGGCCGTGCTTCTGGAACTTCCATGGAGAGCCGAAGCATTTGGAAGATGCTTCCGCGAGGTTGTCGTACTTGATCTCGCCGGGGAACTTCTGACCATCGTATTTGGTCAGGGTCGGTTTGGGATCGAAGAGATCCATCTGGGAAGGTCCTCCCATCATGAACAAAGAGATCATGGCCTTCGCCCGAGGCTCGAAATGACCCTTCTTTGGCAATAAATCATAGGCCTCCTCCCCAGGGAGTGTGGGCTTCACTGGAGCTGCGAGAAGTCCTGCGTCCTTCAATAGCGATGCGAGCGCCAGAGATCCCAGGTTGAAGCTGCCGGACTGAAGGAAATGGCGGCGGGTGAGGTGGAATCGATTCATTCGATGTAGAGGAAGCGGTTTGAGCTATAGAGGATCTGGCAGAGACTGGCCATGGCTTCCAAAGAAGCGTTGGACTGAGGGGCGTCCTTTTTCGGCGGGTTCTTCTGATGATACTCCGCGAGGGCCACGGACTGGTCCTTGAGATAGACTTCGCACTTCTGCAGTTCTTCTTCTGTCGGCTTGCCGAGGAAAAGGAGCTCCCAGGCCTGTTCCAGTTGCCCGCGGATGTTGCCGGGGGCTTTCGCCTCCAACCTTTCCGCAAGTCGTCGTGAGTTCTCTAGGATGAACACGTCGTTCATCATCAGGAGGGACTGCGGAGCGACGGTGCTCTGGCTGCGAACTTCACAGTTCGGTACCATGGAAGGAGCGTCGAATGTCTCCAGGACCGTGACAGGTTTGCTGCGTCGGACCTGCACATAGATGGACCGCCGGAAGTCGTCCTCGCCACCACTCTCCACCTTGAAGTTGTTGATGTCGCCTTTGTCGATCCCCAGCACGATCCGGCCGGCTGGATCACGGCCGATGTTGCTCGGTGGGCCGAAGGAATTCACGTTCAGCTTGCCCGTTGTCGCGAGAACGCTGTCCCGGAGGGTCTCCGCATCGAGCCGTTTGACCTGGAAGCGGGCATAGTAGCGGTTGTCCCGGTCTTTCTCCATGGACACCGGATTCACCGATGACTGGCGATAGGCCGAGCTAAGCAAAATCACCCGGTGCAGGGGCTTGAGCTTCCACCCGTTTTTGACGAAGGAATCCGCCAGCCAATCCAACAGCGCGGGATGGGAAGGTAGGTCGCCCTGGCGTCCGAAATCTCCGGGTGTATTGACGATGCCACGTCCAAGGTGGTGCATCCAGAATCGGTTCACCAAGGCGCGGGCCACGAGCGGATGCCGGCCATTGGTGAGCCATTGTGCGTAGGTCAACCTGCGGCCGCTTGATCCGGACTCGATCACCGCGGGCTTGAATGGTTCGATCTCCGGGCTGGAAAGGACCCCAATTTCTCCAGGTGACAGTTCCTGTTTCGGCTGATCGTGATCCCCTCGGTTGAAAAGCTTGGAAACCGGCACCCGGCCCTTCACCTCCGTCATGGCCATCAGGAAATTTTCCTTGGGCTTCGTGCCTCTCAGCTTCGTCGCTTCCGCCTTTTTGGCATCCACCAGGTTCTGCTTCTTCTTATCGTAAAGATCGAGGGAATAGGTCGCCAGCGCCGAAGGATATTTTTTGATGAGCGCCTTCTGGGCGTCATTCCGCTTGTCCGCCGGAGTGGCACGTGCCTCACGGAAGGGGGCGCGTTCTTCCTCGGGCAACTTGAGGATTTCCACCTCGAAGATCTCATCCAGGAACTTTTTGCTCATTGCGGCGGCCTCGTCATCGATGGCCTTTGCCTGCTTCTCGATCTCCGCTGCCTTTGCGGATTCCTCAGGTGTGTAGAGAGAGTATTGTCGCTGTGCGGGTGTCCGCCACTGTTCCCAGTCATAGGCGGGATCGAAGATCGCGCGCAGCCTGAAATAGTCCTCATGGGTGATGGGGTCATACCGGTGGTCGTGGCACTGCGCGCAAGCGACCGTCAAACCGAGCAGGGAAGAAGTTGTGATCTTGATCTGTTCAGCGATCACCTGGTTACGGGCCAGTTTCGGATCATCAATCTTGTCTCCCGTTCCATCAGGTGCCATCCGCAAAAATCCTGTGCCGGTCAGTTGGTCGCGCTTCTTGGGATCAAGCACGGCCTGCTGGAAGCTGGCGTGGGTGGCTCCGGCCATCTCATCCCCGGCCAGTTGTTCCTGGATGAACTCGTTCCACGGTTTGTCGTCATTGAACGCACGGATCACATAGTCGCGGTAGTGCCAGGCATGGGGGCGGACCGAATCCGCCTCTGCATAGCCGTTGGAGTCCGCATAGCCCACGACATCCAGCCAATGGCGGGCCCAGCGCTCGCCGTAGGATTTGCTGGCCAGCAAGCGGTCCACGAGCTGTTCGTAGGCGTCGGGGCGTGAATCAGCGACAAATGCGGCGACATCCTCTGGTGTCGGAGGGACTCCGGTAAGATCGAGCGTCAGCCGCCGGATCAGGGTCGGTCGGTCCGCTTCCGGAGCGTAATCCATTCCGTGTGACCGCATTTCGGCGATGAGAAACGCATCGATCGGGGTGCGGACACGGTCGCTGGCGACCTGCGGAACCGCAGGAGGACGTACCGGCTGGAATGACCACCAGGCGCGGTCTTCTTCGGAAATGACTGACCCCGGAGGAAGGCTTTCAGGTTCAGGTCGTGCGGTGGTCGCGCCTTGCTTGATCCATTTTTCGATCACTGCCAGCTCTTCGTCAGGCAGCTTTTTTGCCTTTTTGGGCATTTCGCCGCTACGGATGATGCTGACGAGCCCGCTGTGTTCCGGGTGACCCGGAACGAGTAACTGGCCTCCGGCCTCCATGGTCACCTCTTCCATGAACCGTCGCAACCGCAGATCCACATCACCATCCGGATCTTCCTCTTCGCCGTGACAATGGATACAATGTGCCTTGAGAATTGGGCGTACGTCCTTCTCGAAGGTGAGTAAGGGTTCCTCCGCTACAACAGAGAGAGGCAGTAGCGTGAAAATGAAGCCGATGGGGCGCAGCATAAACTTCTTAAGTTACGTCGGTTGAAATCGTACCTTTCACCGTGGATTATCGGGCTATCCTGTTGCCTCATTGAATCAAAACGCCGAAGCGGTTGGTCAGACGGGATCTCCGTTGCCTCCCATCCTAGCCGAGCGAAGGAAAAGCGCGCGAAGTCTCAGCCACCATGCCTTCCTGTGCCGCTTTGACCGGATCGCTAACTCCGCGCCGGTAAAGCGCCGACCGGGCGAACCCGAACAACCGGCAGGCTCTCGCCACACCGCAACGCCCCGCACCGACAACCGCATCAATGACCATTTTCTTCTTCACGGGGCTCACCACTTTTTTGAGTTCACTTCCTTGAGGATCTGGTTGTCCAACGACAGGTCGGCCACCAGCCGCTTGAGCCGTGAGTTCTCCTCTTCCAAGGCCTTGAGCCGGGTGGCCTCGCTGACGTCCATTCCGCCGTATTTCTTCTTCCAGCGGAAGTAGGTCTGCTCGCTGATGTTGTGCGGACGGCAAGCATCGGACACCTTCAGGCCGCTGTTCTCGATTTCTCCAAGGATGCGGATGATTTGCTCCGCGCTGTGTCTCTTTTTCATGTTTTTGTTTTGCAGGCTACCCTGCAAAACTCTCATCGGAAAGCGTCCTCAAATCGGGGGCTGGATCAGTTCACCGGGGGTGATGATATCGCAGTAATCACGTTGATTCGGAGCAAGATGGTGGGCGTCCGTGGCCAGATAGCTCGGATGAGGGGGCTTTCTCTTTGGGATAACGACGGTCATTGCACATTTTGATCCGTGGAGCTGGATGACCATGAATCGGGTCATCAGTCTCATGGAGCCTGCCTGATGGTACACCACTCTGCCGTGATCACGGAATATCTGAACGTCCGGTTTTGGGACAGTGTATCCATTTCAGCGCGAACCGTTCCCCGGTGAGCGGACACACACATCGATTCGAAAGCAGATCGGCAGGAAGTCACCCCGGCTTATCTGCCGATTCGCGTTTCAGGAAAGGCGCCATTCTCCGAATATGAAGCCTTCGGAAATTATCCGTCTTTAGTTCTCGTTGAGATGAAAAACCGGTCTATTTTGACCGATTTAAATATGACGTGAGAACGCGGGTGCCCGTAGTGGTCAAACTGGTGATCATGAATTTGATTCTACCGCCCTCAGAACGCCATCTTCCGGAATATTTTGAAACACCTGCCACACTCCCACCGCTGTTCATTCTCGGATACTCCGGAGAGAGGCGGTGCCGCCTTTGTGAGATTCCGAAGCAGCAGGGGAGGGAAGAAACTGGCGGAAGTGATGTTCGCGAACCTGCTCCTAGTGGTGTCGCTGGGCACCTTGTCCGCCCAACAGGCAGTCATTCCCGAAGATGCGTCCCGTCCGGTGGTAGTAACCAGGAATGACAAGGTCTGGAAATTGCCAGGAAGGGCGGAACTGCCCGAGGGCTTCGAGCTTCAGGTTGCTGCGGGGCCACCATTGGTAAGGCATCCCATCATGGGATGCATCGACGGCCGGGGGCGGTTGTTTGTCGGGGATGCTGTGGGCGTAAACTGGAACAGGGATCAGCTTGAGGGAAATCCGCCGAACCGCATTCTGACCCTTGAGGACCTGGATGGAGATGGCGTCTACGACAAGAGCACAGTATTCGCGGATAAGATGGTGTTCCCCCAAGGGGCACTGTGGCTGAACGGCTCCCTCTATGTCTGCAGTGCGCCGGGTCTATGGAAGCTGACCGACAAGGATGGTGATGGAGTCGCAGATGAGCGGGTCCTCCTGGTGGGGGGATTCAATCACACGGGAAATGCGGCGGATGTTCATGGACCCTGGCTTCATCCCAATGGGCGGCTGTATTGGTGCCATGGCCGGAAAGGTCACAAGGTAGTGGATCGTGATGGCACCCTCGTAAATGAAGGACTGGCCAGCGGGATCTGGTCCTGCCTGCCGGACGGCTCTGACGTTTCCTGGCATTCGCTGGGTGCGGGAGACAATCCGGTGAGGGTGGATTTCACCCCGAATGGTGACGTCATCGGTGTGATCAACCTGTATGGCATCAACCCACGCCGCGATACCATCATGCATTGGCTGTATGGCGGGGTCTACGCGCGACCGGATCAAGCGAAAGCCATCGAAGGTTTGCCGCGGACACTTGAGAATCTCCCGATCATCCATGACTTCGGGCACGTGGCGGTTAGCGGTAGTACCTTCTGGCGCCGTTCCGGTTGGTCCGCACGAGACAAGCGGGCGCTCCAGTATATGGTCACGCATTTCAATACCGGGCGTGTCATGAGAATGGAGCTGACCCCGGATGGATCTTCCTGGAAGGCGGAGGAGAATGAGTTTCTCAAAATTGATCATCCGGATGTTCATCCGACGGATGTGCTGGAGGATGCGGACGGTTCGCTGGTGGTGCTGGACACCGGCGGTTGGTTCAGGATCGGCTGCCCATCTTCACTGATGGCTAAAACCGACGTGCTTGGGGGCATCTATCGGGTCCGTCGTAGTGGGAAAAAGCAGGAGACCCGGCTGGATCCGGCATTTTTGCAGCCCTACTCGAGCGTGGCATCGGGGAGTGTGGATGAGTTCGTTCGTGCTCTGGGTTCGGAGTCAGGATTCGAACGCCGTGCGGCGTGCGAAAGCCTGGCCAAAAGGGGGGCTGTCACGCCTGAGATCAAGGGCGCGTTGGTAAGGCTGATGGCTGGAACGCTCGATCCCGCGCTGGAACATGCGGTTCTCCACGCTGGGATCTCCACCAAGATGGTGACTGAAGAGGATGTCTCCGGTGCTAAGGATGATTTGTTGATGCGCCGCCTGTGGCACGTGCTTCACCAGACCCAACCGGGATCGGACCTTCATCTGAAGCTGGCAACGAAGCATCTTGATTCTCCCAACGCTGAACTGGCCGGGCTAGCCGCAAGGATTGCAGTCCAAGCCGAGGATGGACCGGATCGTGTGCTGCCTCTCCTGCGAGGTTGGTTGGGAAACGGAAAATCCGTCGGTGTCACAAGGCTCTCCACCCTGCAACAGTTGCTGTCGTCATGGTTGGGGAACGAGACTGCCCAGCAGGTGATAGCGGATATGCTGGAACATCAGTCCCGTGAAGTTCGGGAAACGTCCCTGCGCATTCTTTCCCAGAGCCGGCTTGCTGCTCTGCCGGAAGAGTGGGTACCGTTGCTCAATCAGCGCTTGGACCAGGCGGCAGCCGGAGATCTTCCCCTGTTGTTGGATGCCATCAAGCGATTGCCGGGCAATCGCTTTGATGAAGCCGTGCGACGTGTTTCATCCGACGATCGCCATCCTGAATCGCTCAGGCTGCGAGCATTGTCCTCCATCAAGGGACTCAAGTTGGACGATGCCACGTTCAGCGTTCTCGCAGACGTTGTGGGAAATGTCGCCTCCACACCCGCAGCGCGCCTGCAGGCGGGGCAGATGGTGGTAGCCGGACAGCCCGGAGAGGAACGGTACCCCGCCATCGCTGGATGGCTCCGGACGGCAGATCCCATGTTGCTCAAGGAACTGATCCCACTGCTGGCGCGCACGAAGAATGACGACGGCGCCCGGCTCCTCGCGTCCGCGATGGCGGAAAATCCGTTGATCGCCAGCCAGCAGGAGAGCGTTTATCGGAATGCTCTCACGGGCAAGGAACCGGCAATCTTTGAGACGATCCTCCGGCCTGCTTTGTCGCGGAGCAATGCCGCGGTGGAGGCAAAGCGACGGCGTTTGGGGGAGTTTGCCGACAAAGCCGCGGCCGAGGGGAATACCGAAGCAGGCCGGCGGATCTTCCAGAGTGGCAAAGGATCCTGCATTGTCTGCCACAAGATCGCGGATGAGGGTCGGAACGTAGGTCCCGATCTCAGCACCATCGGCTCCATCCGCACGGAGCGCGATTTGCTAGAAAGCATTATCTTTCCAAACAACACCTTGGCCCGGGATTTCGAGACGCGCATCTTCGAAACGGCTGATGGACGGAGCATCATGGGCCTCGTCAAAAGCCATACTGCGGAAGGGCTGTTGGTGGCTGATATGGGGGGGAACGAATTCTCCCTGCGGCATGACCAGATCGTCAGTGATACGACCATGACCGACAGCCTCATGCCGACAGGTCTGGATCAAACCCTGACCGAACGGGAGTTGATCGACCTGGTTGCCTGGTTGAAGAGCCTTTGAATCCTGTTGCCAATCTGACACACGACCTATGAAAGAACCGAACAATCCCGCCTCGTCCGAAATTCCGGGCGCTCCATTACAGGATCTGAGCCGAAGGAAATTCATCAAAGGTTCGGCTGCCGCCGCACTGGCCGCCGGGAGCGTGGCTCCTCAGGCTTCAGGTGCCGCCACGGGAGGAAGCGCTTCCCGCAGCAACCGCATTGTCGAGGAAAATGCCAGGGAGGGCACCCGAGATTGGCAGCTCACACGGGTTAAGCTGGATTCCACCCGTGGATTCCGCTCCCCGGTGATCGAAGGATATTGCTCCCGCCAATCGGTGAAGGCGGGCGAGAAGCTGGATATTTTCGTCAGTACGGAAGCGAAGCAATTCACGCTCGAGATATTCCGGACCGGCTACTACGGCGGTAAAGGGGCGCGCCTGATGGCGACCGTGGGTCCCCTGGATGGGGCAGAGCAACCGAAGCCTAAGATGGGTCCGAAAAACCTCCATGAATGCCAATGGAAACCATCCCATTCCCTGAGCATCCCCGAAGATTGGATCAGTGGTGTCTATTTGGGAAGGCTGACTACGGTTCCGGAAAGGTTGAGCCAGGACTATTGGCAGAGTTACGTGGTTTTCATCGTCAAGGATGACCGCCCCGCAGACATCCTGTTCCAGTGCAGTGACAATACGTGGCAGGCCTACAACCGCTGGCCGGACAACTACTCGCTCTACACCCATCCCTCCGGAGTTCAGGGACCTCATGCGGACGTGAGTTTTGACCGCCCTTACGCCAAGTATGCACAGATTTACGAGAACCCCCAATCCTTGGGCTCGGGAGAGTGGCTTTGTTTCGAGTTCCCCATGGCCTACTGGCTGGAGCAGGAGGGATACGACGTCACCTATTGCTCCAACTGTGACCTGCTCACGCCCGACCGCGCTCTCAAAGCAAAGGCATTACTGAGTGTCGGGCACGATGAGTATTGGGACATCCGCGCCTACGAGAGTGTCATTGCCCTACGGGATGCGGGGGTGAACATCCTGTTCTTTTCTGGGAATTCAGTTTGCTGGGTTACTCCCATGCGGGCGGGCTTCGATGGTCGGGAGAACCGCATCATTTTCCGTGGCGGACCCTACGGCGGCGATTACCGGTGGGCGGAGAACCGAAGGGCGAACTATGGCCCCTATCCCGAACGCGGTCCCGATGAAGGATACCTGATGGGCAGCCGCAACAGCCAGCCTGTCAACGGAGGCGGGGACTGGATTTGCGAAAAGCCGGAGCACTGGATCTTCAAGGACACGGGGATGAAGAAAGGTGATCGCATCCCCGGTCTGGTCGGTTGGGAATTTCACGGCGATCCACCATCTGACATCAAGGGGTTGGAGGTCGTTGCCGCAGGGACCGCGCTGCAGGGCGGGGTGAACCCTGCGGAATGGACCGCGACGATTTACCCCGGACCGAAAGGAAATTTCGTTTTCAATGCATCCACCATTTTCTGGTGCCAGGGGTTGAGTTCGCCCCCCGGCCATATGTTGCCTTGGTCGCATTGGTCCCGGCCTCATGGCCCGGATGAACGGGTCCAGAAAATCACCGCCAACTTGCTGAACCGCGCCCTCGCATGAGGTTCCGCGCATTCCCAACCTGCTTTCTCATGAACCACTCACAGTATCTCTCCTCCAGCCTGACCTTCGGTGGGATTCTCCGAATGGCGCTCTTCTCAGCTCCAGTGACGTTGCTCCAGTCGGCATCCGCGAAACTGGGTGATCCAGAGCCGATCACACCGCGGGAAAAGGTGAATCTTCTGGAGGTACTCTCCGGCAAGGACCGCGTCTCCCAGCTCCATCCCAAGAAGTCGGTGGATGCTGATCCGGACAAGGTTTGGAGATTCGCGGAAGGTGGAACTTTGAAAATCAACGGCCAGGGACTCGGGTTCCTGAGAACCACGCAGCAGTACCAGGACTACCATTTGGTCATCGAGTACCGATGGGGGGAGGGAACCCATGGCCCGCGTGTGGATCGCGCCCGCGATGGTGGGTTGTTGCTCCATGCCTTTGGTCCGGACACGGCGCTTTCAGGAACCTGGCCGAGCTGCACCGAAGTCCAGATGATTGAAGGGGGGACAGGGAATATCCTGCTCCTTGCTCCGAAGGATGAAACCGGGGTTCAGTCGGCCACAAAAGCCACCCTCACGATCACCCCGGATCGGATTGGTACCCCGCTGTGGAACCCAGCCGGGGAGTCCAGGGCATTACCTTTCGAGGGACGAGTCGTGACCCGGATCGGCTGGAAAGACCGTGATCCCGGTTGGACGGACAAAAAGGGGTACCGTGGAGCGAAGGATTTGGAAAAACCCACCGGCGACTGGAACCGGATGGATGTCATCTGCATGGGTGACACCATCCGTGTGCTGCTCAATGGTGAACTGGTCAACGAGGCGACCAAGGTCCATCCCCGATCCGGATACATCGCCATCAAGTCGGAGTATGCGGATTATGAAGTGCGCCGCTGGGAGTTACTTCCTCTGAGTGCCAAGGGGGAGTGACGGTGGTGCATCCCGTTATATTGCTGGCTTCTACCGCAAGCTCGATGCGACCTTGGAAAAGATCGGCTTCACCCAAGGCGTCCGCGATCTGTGCCGCCCCGCCTATGCCGATGCCTCCAAGGACGGACCTCTGATCTGTTGCTGCTGATGCGGAAACTGACCGGGTACGGCACGCCGAAGTAGTGGCTGGCGGGTGCGGGAGAGGTTTTCTGGCAGGTCATTTCGCGGATCACCATGAAATGGACGGTCATCAGACCGATTCGCATACCGGAATTCTGGAACTCCGGGAATCACCTGCCGATGGCAGCCTGATCAAGTGGAGGGATAAAAGCACCGGTTCTTCAACAGGCTGTTAGTGAAGGATCAAAGCTGGTTGATATCCCGACGTATGAGTTGCCCGTCCGTTTCGCGGAGTTCCAGCGTGATGAGGGACGACTACGCGTGCTTTATGGCGTTGGAGATGGATTCCGCGGCGAACTCCACAGATGGTGGATGGTCATAGAAAATCTTTGCCTCCTCACCGCAATCTTTCTGGAAATTTCTTCATCAGAGGAAGGTTGCTCTATCCATTTTTGCCATGGTCTACTGGGGCCTTTGATACAGTTGCTATGGGATGTCTCTCACAGCACTCACCGGATGGGGCGCACTCCGACAATCCGTTTTGAAGATCCCGCCACCAACTGATTCGTATCCGGGATCAGTGCTTTCCATTTCTTCTCGTGGATGGATTCCAGCCCCTAGGCTGAATCGACATTCAGACTTGTACGATTTCTGGAAGTTTGATTCAAACCCGCCATGGCGAAGCGCTATGAACTGAGTGAAACACAGTGGGTGCAGATCCGGGATTTGTTGCCCGGAAAGTTGAGCGATCCGGGAAGGACGGCGTCGGACAACCGTAACTTCGTCAACGGAGTGCTTTGGGTCCTGCGGAGCGGTGCCCGTTGGAGCGATCTGCCCGAACGGTACGGCCAATGGAAGACCGTCCACAAACGCTTCACCCGCTGGGCCAAGGCGGAGATTTGGGAGAAAGTCTTCGCATCGCTCGTCAAAGACCGGGACAATGCCTATCTGATGCTCGATTCCACCATTGTGAAGGCCCACCAGCAGGCCGTCACAGGAAAAGGGGGGGCTCCAACCAGGCTGTGGGGCGTTCCCGCGGAGGACTGACCACCAAGATCCATCTGGTGGCCGATAGTGAGGGACGTCCGTTGAGATTCCTTCTCACCCCGGGTCAGGCGGCTGACATCACCAGTGCTCCCGATCTCCTCACAGTAAACGCTCCGCGCAGCACCCGTTGAAGGTTCAGGCCACTTTGTTCACGATAGCCGGTTCGCCGGCTGGCTTCCAGTTCCGGGGAAGAACAAGATCGATCTCCGAACACTTCATCGCGGGCAGGCGTTCGAGCACATCCCGCAGGTAGGCATAGGGTTCGTGGCCGTGGCGTTTCGCGCTTTCGAGCAACGTGTAGAGGATCGCGCTGGTCTGCCCGGTGCCTTCGCCTCCGACGAAGAGCCAGTTCTTCTTGCCCACCGCTGTCGGACGGATGGCGTTCTCCGTGAGATTGGTGTCGATCTCGACCTCCCCATGGGTGAGGAAGGTCAGAAGCTTCGGCCACAGTGTCAGGGCATAGTCGATAGCTCGGCCCAGCGGGCTTTTCGGCAACACGGATGCATCCGAACGGAGGCGGAGGAGATCCTCCCGCAGGCGTTCGATGATGGGCTGGCTTTCCTGTTGCCGGAGGTGGGTGCGCTGTTCCGGTCCGGCACGGCTCTGGCGCAGATCCTTCTCGATGAGGTAAAGCCGGGCGATAGCCCTGAGCGGTCCCGCTGCAAGGTGCTGGCCGGTTTGCAGGGCTTCGTGGAATTTCCTTCTCACGTGCGCCCAGCAGGCGGCTTGGGTGATGCCGGGATGCTTCCCGGCGTGGACATTGTAGGCTTGATAGCCATCGCTCTGGAGGATGCCTCGGAAGCCGCCGAGCAGATCACCCAGGCAAGCGCTGCCACGGCTGGCATGCCATTGGTAGAGGACATCGCCACCGCCGGGGCGGTGCAGGGTCCAGAGGTAGCCCTGGCCTGTTTTGCCAGTGCCGGGGGCGAGGTATTTGACGGGAGTCTCGTCGGCCTGGAGGTAGCTCCCGGCGAGCAGGTCCCGATGGATGTGCTGGTAGAGCGGCTGGAGCCAGAAGGCAGCGAGTTCCGCCCAACTACAGAGAGTGTTGCGGCCGATGGGCACACCGTGGCGGCTGGCGAGGATCTTCTCCTGCCGGTAAAACGGCAGATGGTCGCAGTACTTGGAGACGAGGGTGTGGGCGATGAGCGCGGGAGTGGCGGTCAGCCCGTCCTGCAGGCGTGGCGGAAGCTTGGCGGTGACGGGAGCCGCATCACGGTCCGCCACCCGGACGAAAACGGGCCGCACCAGCCGGTGGATGAAGATCTTCCCGGCTGGTAGTCGAGCCGGTCGCTGTGTTCCTCGCCGATCCTGCGCCAGGCATCCGGGCAGGCATCCGGGCAGGCATCCGGGCAGGCTTTGACGGGCTCGGGCAGAAGCACCTCTTCGACGATGGGGAGATGCTCCGGCAGCCGCTGCCGCTTCGGTTTGCGGGCAGGCGGCTCAAAGCTTGCGGCGATTGATGCGGCCTCCTCCGGTGCGCCCGCGTCCAGGGAGACCGGAGATTTTCCCGGCGGCGCGCCGTCTCCGCCGCTCAGCAGGAGTTCGAGCTGAGCGGGGTCGAGCGTCTCGCTGCTCTTGCCGAAGAGTTTCCGCAGCACCAGGTCGAGTTTGCGGCGCAGCAGTTCGTTCTCGCGCTCAAGATGGGCGATGCGTTCCAGCAGCTGTTGTTCGCGTTCGGGCGTCATCCTGATGACCATCAGCTACGATGAATGGCGTAGTGATGGCAAGGATGGATCACTCCCGCTCATACCACGGACGCATCCTCGCTCCCTTCAGGTCGATGCCATCGGTGAGCATAGCCAGCACTTCCGGTGCGAGCTTGAGCTTTGTCTGCCCTTCCCCGGATGGCTTCGGCCAGGAGAAGGTGCCTTTTTCCAAACGCTTTGCATGGACCCACAGGCCGGTTCCATCCCAGTGGAGCAGCTTGATGAGGGTGCGGCTGCGGTTGGTGAAGGCGAAGACCGCGCCTCCACGCGGATCTTCGCCCAGATGGCTGATGACCAGCGCATGGAGGCTGTCGAAGCTCTTGCGCATGTCGCAGGGTTCGAGCGCGAGGAACACGCGCAGGCTGCCGGAGAGCGTCAGCATGGGTGGGAGGGGGAAAGGTGGCGCAGCAGTTCGATAACCAGCGGCATCTGCGAAGGATCGCCGATTTCAACGCTGGCTCCGGAAGGCAGGTTGAGTTTGATCGGATGATGGGGCTGCGTGAAGATGGCGGGCTGCTCCAGCTGGACTTCGGCGAAGGAAGGGCTGGCAGGTGCCGGAGCGCGGACCTCGGGTGTGGAAGCGGTGCTTTCCCTGCGCCTCTTCTGGATCCAGGTGGCGAAGGTGGAATAGGATAGTCCGTGCTGCCGGCAGAACGCCATGGCCGAGAGCGAACCGGCGTCAAACGCCTGGAGGATGGCGGCCCGCTGCTCGGCACGAATGAGGAGTCGGCCACGGCGATCCGAGCGGATCAAACCGCCCGGGTTATCAGAATTGGCAAGGGTCATAGATGGCCAATCTACGACCTCTACGAATTCGTAGGAACCCGGTGCTCGGTGGAGCGCTTACGGTCAAACAAGTCTTTAGGATCTTCGAACAAGGGCAATCTCCGAGGAATCCGGCGTTCCTGGGGCGTGTGACGGGACTCTCCGCCGCTTTCCTGAAGGTATATTCACAAGAAGCGTCGCCGCTTGCCGGAAGACGAAAGGGAGGAGGGATCGATGACCGCGCGTGACTTGGAAAGAGCCGCGTGTCATTTCAGGCGAGGCGGCCGCAGTTCTGTCCTCCTTGAAGTCACGTACGGTCATGGACCGGTTACATCCGGCGGCGGCGGGCGGCGATACCGGAGAGGCCGAGGAGGAGGAGCAGGGACTGGCTTGCCTCGGGAATGGTGAGGGAAAGAAGGCCGTTGGTTTGGTTGAAGGTCCAGATGTTACTTCCGTCGATCCGCGTCCAGAGATCGCCCGTTTTCGTAAAGGAGCCGGCGGTGCTGTCGACTTGCAGGCCGGTCCAGTTGATGGAGTCGAGTTGGTTGACCCCGACCAGGGACCATCCGTTTCCTTCGGCGAGGGCGGCGGAAGTGAGGTCGAGGTTGAAAATGCCGGTGAGGTTCGCGGTGCCCGTGCCGGTGATGTTGTTGTTCTGCCCGTTCGCCCCGATGTTGAACCGGTAGGTTCCGGCGAGGTTGAGGGTGGCGTTGCTTTCCACGATGATGGAGCCGCCGCCGTTCAAGGCGCCTATGGTGGTGACGTTGAAGGTTCCGGCGGTGATGATGGTGCTGCCGGTGTAGGTGTTGACGGCGGAGAGTTCAAGGGTTCCGGTCCCGAGCTTGGTCAGGCCGATGGAGTTCGCTCCGGCGTTGGTGTTGCCGATGGCGGTGGCGTAGGTGAAGATGCCACCGGTGGCGTTGGTGGTGTCAAGCCCGAGCCGTGAGCCGTTGCGGAAGCCGCCGGTGGCGGTGCCGAGCGTTTTAATGGCATCGACATTGGCGGAAGTGAACTCGCCTGTGCCGCCGACATTGAGGGCGAGGGTGGCTCCGGAATTCACGGTGATCTTGGCGGCGGTCCAGTTCGCGTTGTTGTTGTTATAAAGAGCGGTCTGTTGGGCGAACTGGAGGGTTCCTGCGTTGATGTTGGTCGCGCCGGTGTAGGTGGCCGTTTTCAGGATGGTGGTGCCGGTGCCGGCCTGGGTGAAGGAGCCGACCCCGGAGATCGTGGAGCCGAAATCGACACCCTGCTCGGCCTTGTTGCTGCGGTTGACCGTGAAGTTGCTGTCGGTGTTGCCGACGCTGATCGACGTGGAGGCAAGGGAGCCGGTCGTTCCACCGTTGCCGAGTTGGAGGGTGCCCTTGCTGATGGTGGTCGCGCCGGTGTAGGTGTTCGTACCACTCAGGATCCAGGTTCCCGCGTCATTGCTGCTTTTGACGAGAGGGGCGTTGCCGCTGATCACGCCGGAGATTTCCCCGCCTGCCAATCCCTGGAGGACGAGCTGGCCAGGGCTGGTGGCAGTGATGGCGATGTTTCCGGTGATGAGGAGCCTGCCGGTGGAGGCGAAAATCCGGGAGTTGGTGCCGGTGGTGAGGTTGATGTTTCCGGCCCAAGTGTTGAGGTTTTTGCCCGCGCCGTCTTCGGCTTCCACGAATTGGCTTTCGAGGAAAATGGTGTCGCTGGCATTCGTCACGGTCAGGGTTTCTCCGGTGACGGTGATGCCTCCTTGCAACTGGAGCGTGGTTGCATTGGACAGGGTGGTGCCGGCGGCGGTGGTTCCGAGGGCGTTGGCGTGCCGGATCTTGAGAATGCCACCATTGACGACGGTGGTGCCGGAGTAGGTGTTGTTTCCGGAAAGTTCGAGGGTTCCGGCTCCCAGCTTGGTCAGGCCGATGACGTTGGCTCCGGCGTTGGTGTTGCCGATGATGGAGGCGTAGGTGAACTTGCCACCGACGGCGTTGGTGGTATCTAGCCCGAGCCGTGAGCCGCTCCGGAGGCCGCCGGTGGCGGTGCCGAGCGCTTTGAGGGTATCGACATCGGCGGAGGTGAACTCGCCGGCACCGCCGACGTTTAGGGCGAGGGTGGCGCCGGAGCCCACGGAGATCTTGGTGTCGGTCCAGTCCGCGTTGTTGTTGTTATAAAGAGCGATCTGTTTGGCGAACTGGAGAGTGCCATTGCTGATGGTGGTCGCGCCGGTATAGGTGTTCGTTCCGCTCAAAACCCATGTTCCATCGCCCGCGGTACTCTTGGTAAGAGGACGTGTGCCGCTGATATTGCCCGAAACCTCCCCGGCACCTGCTCCCTGCAAGACCACCTGACCAGTAGTACCACTCCCCATGTCGATGTTTCCCCTGAGGGTGAGCCTGCCTGCCGACGACTCGATCCGGGTGATATAGTCACCGTTTAAAGTGATGCCCCCCGTCCAGATATTGTTGCCACTCACGTTTTGCAGTTGGAACACACCTGAGCCTGCATCAGAGGTCCTGTTGATGGTGAGCGCTTCACCGGTCACGGTGATCCCGCCCTGTAGTTGCAGCCGGCCATCGTTACCGATTGCAGTTGCTCCCGCCGTGGTTCCCAGGGCGCTGTTATGCTGGATGGCGAGGCTGCCTCCATTGACGGTGGTGAGGCCGGTGTAGGTGTTGGCCCCGGTGAGGACGAGGGTGCCGGCTCCGCTTTTGGTGAGAGCGCCGCTGCCGCTGATGATGCCGGAGAGGGTGCCCCTGTTTCCGGTTTCCGTAGCGACAGCGATGTTGTTTCCCAGAATCAGGTCATTCTGGATGGTGACCAGCGGCTTGACAGTGCCGGTGGTGTTGAAAACCAGGGTAGGGGTGATGCTTCCGCTGCTGGTCCTGAATTCCAGCGGATCCCCGAAGAGGGTGAAGGTCGGTGCCGTTCCGGTTTCGGGGCCGATGTGGGCAAAGTTGAGACGGTTTAGGAGGAATGTCCCCCCGTCGTTTCTGCTGAAAAGCGTGGCCCCGGCGGCGAGGGTACCCTGGAAATTGAGAATCGTATCGATGTTGCTTACCGCAACGGCGTCCCAACCGGTTCCCTCCGACCAGAGATAGGGGGTGCCAATTGTATTGGTCGTGGTGCCGGAGTAGGTGTAATCCGCCGCCTGGAGAGCCGCCTGAAAAGAAAGTGAGAACGTGGCGAGGGCGAAAATGGAGCGACGGTAGGGTTTCATGAGGGGAAACGAGAAGAAGCTGATGGGGATGAAATTCAAAACATGAGACACCGGGCATCCGCCGAGTCAATTTCAAAAAACTGTTTCCGCAGGACGACTTCGTCTTGGAATCCGTTGTGAATGAATGTGTGGTAGGTTTTAGGTTTCCGCGATATGTGGCAATCAACAACAGTGGACGTGCCACTCCGATTTCATGCAAAAGCGCACCAAGCTTCTTTAGGTATTGAGGGCCGGTACGTCTGTGAAGGTAGCAATCACGCGGGTGAAAGTCCTGCTTCAACCTTTAACCTGTTCGGTTGTCCGGTGTTTGTGGCATCCAGTGAATTTGGGCAATCAAGGGAAAGCAAATTGATCGGAGTCAATCTTCGAGGCTCCGCTGAGAACCTCAAAAAGCAGTTCATTGACATTGTTGTCGTCAAAGCCCTCGTTGATGAACATATCAGTCGAAGCGGAGGATGAACGAGTTATTTCCGGAAAGCACGAGGATTAGTTTGGAAGGTCTTCAAGAAATCCCGGGCGAAATGGGAGGATGTTTTATAGCCTACCCTCCGAGAAATGAGGGCAATGGAATCGGAGGTGCTACGCAAAAGTTCTGCAGCGCGCTCCATGCGGACTTGCTTGAGGAATGCATAAGGGGATATGCCTTGCTGCTCGCGGAATAGACGGGTGAGATGGCTCGCGCTGACGAAGCTAACGTTTTGTGCGAGCCATTCTACATCGATGTCGCTAGCGTAATGAGTACAGATGAAGGAGGTCGCTTTGTCCACAGGGTGGATGTCCTGCTTGACCTTTCCTTGGGCGCTGGCGACGCGGAACCACCCAGCCTCTAGGTGGTGATGGGTGGCTTGTTCTGCAACCCAGGATTCCGCGGCCCCCCATGCTTCAATGAGAATTTCATGCTCACGGTAAAGAGTCATAAGACTCGGCCAATAGGCTTTCTTCACATGCCGGATCCACGCCTCGAGATCGGCGACGACGTATTCCCAACCAGAGAGAAGAGTGGGAATACCAACGCTCGCGACAAGGGTGCGATGCAGGCGCATGTCTTCTTCGTGGAATGCCCCGTAATTCCCTTGGAACGCATGCTGTTTCATCGTGGCCAAGTGGATGCGGAAGTTGCCCTGGATGTCCTCATACGAGGGGTGGTTGTGCAATCGGGCCGCGGCAAACGCCTCCAACGTTGAGCGGAGTCGGCAGAGATCATGGAGATACTCTAGATTGTCGAATTCAGCCACGGTCATTATTTTGTGCGCGTGATCTCAGTCTGGCAGTTTCTGAAGGTATTGTCGGTGATATTGATCAGGTCCGTCCCATTGGACAACGAAACCCCATCCTTGAAGTTCACGAATGTATTGCCGCTGATGTTGAAGCCGGCGGAGAAGGAAGGCAGATAGATGCCTGCAGTTTCGCGATTCTCGGTGCTCTCGGTGCACGTGAATGAGTTACCAGCGATTCGAACGTTGAGATTTTTTGTTCCGAGCTTTTTGCCGTGGTTGTTCTTGTAGAGCGAGAATCCACGGATCGCCTTGTCGACGGTGTTGTTTTCGATGACGATATTTCCTTCTTCAAAGATGTTCTTGCTTTCGTAGCCATCAACCATGGCGATACCCGAGTAGAATCCGCTGATTACGTTGTCTTTGATAACCGTACCACAAGAATATCCCTCAATGACGGCTATACCAAAGGTGCCGCCCCGTCGAACGTGTGTGTAATAAAAATCGGTGGAATAGGGATGCTGTGTGGAAACATTGTTGTTCGTGACCGTGGTGTTACGCCCGCATATGATGATGCCTTGCGCGCTTGCAGTCACGGTGTTGCCGGTGACCTTGGTGTTGAAACATCCTTGCTGGACTTTCAGACCGGACCAAATGCAGTTCGATGCCACGCAGTTCCGGATGAAGCAGTCAATCGAGGGGATCCCACCACCACTTTCAACAGAAGCACTTCGAGTGATATTGAAAGGGTGGGTGCCGCCGTTGGCCGTGCAATTCTCCAGTCCGCTGCGGGTGCTGCTGATGATTTTGAAGAGATTGTAGTTGGAGAAGTTTACGTATGCCTTTTCTTTCGCATTGAGGATGGCGAGAAGCTCCGGAGAGAGTTCGACGGTGAAATTGCGGACGGTGGTGTCCCGGACATAGATGGCGTACACTACGGACAGATCCGGGTCGCCATCCTTTTTGAAGGATTCAACATTCGTGCTGAAAGTGATATTTTCCAGCAAGCAGTCTTTTGCGTAACGGACTCGGAAAGGCATGCAGCACTTCTTTGTCCCCTCGATTTTGAAGTCCCGCAGGGTGACGTTTTTTACGAGGGACAATTTGCTGACGGTGGTCGATTTCCTCTGGATGAAGTCCTTTCCAAGAGAAGGAGGTTCGCGGGTGTCGTCCTTGAAATAATCCGGAAAAAGCCGCTTGTTGCCGGTGGTGAGTTCCAATCCTTCGATGGATTTGACAGTGTCGAATTCACCGTAGAAGCAACTGGATTTCCGGGTGCGACCGAGCACCCAGTCCGTGCTGTAGTTCACGCCGGCGGTGCCTTCTCGGATCATCGAGTTGCGTTGGCCCCGAATGAGGATGTCGTCACCCGGTGCCAGTCCCTCCTTGTTCTTGAGTTCGATGGTATCCGAGAAATCGGCGATGTCTTTGGTGATCGGAATTTCCTTTCCCACACTTCCGTTGATGTCGAAAAGCCGGGTTCCGAGTGGAACCAGGACAGTTTCGTTGCCGGATCCCCTGATGGTCATCCCATCAGCGAGCTTCACCTCGGAGATCATATACCGCCCCTCGGGGATGTGGATTTCGGGGGAGGCCGCGAGGGCTTTGCGAATGGCAGGTGCCCAGTCCTCGCCGTCTTTGTGGGCTGCGTAGTCGGCAAGGCTGACCGGCACCGCCGTGGCAATGTTGGACAGGAAGCCGAGCAGGGCACCCACTTTCAGAATTCGGGTGATCATTATTTGGGGTGAGGCAATCAGTGTTGGTCTGCTATTCAAAGTCTGATTTCCATTCATTGTAGGATTCTGGTTTGAGGGTTTCGTGGGTTGCTTTGTTTGCAACGATTTTCGTTACGCTTTGCGGGTCGGTGAGCTTTCCTGCCTTGATGTCGGCTTCGGTGATACGATGGAAAATGACCTCCTTTTCGCTGTAACGTCCGTAGTCGTGGACGATGTTGATGTATCCGTCCTTGTCTTCGGCGGCATCCGGGTACGATGTTCGGCGCTCGTCCAGGACGAGCTTGTGAGGCCATGTGGCTCCGTCGTCTTCGGAAAGATAAGCAGTAAGGTGGGTGCGGAGATGGGGTTTCTCCTGGATCTTATCGCCGTTTTTGATGAGAAGGATGTTTCCGGATTTCAGGCGCTGGAAGAAGATGCGGGAGCTGGGCCCTTTGATTCCTTCGGCGGGGGTCATGGTGGTCCAGGTTTTACCCTGGTCTTTGGAGAACGACTCGCCGATGCCGTCGTTGATGCGTCCGAGCATCCACAGTCTGCCGTCTTTCTTTTCGACGATCATGTGTTCCTGGAAAGTCCGTTGTTCTGCGGGAATGACGGCCTGCGAGAGATAGCTGATGGTTTTCCCCTGATCCCGAGATACAAAGACGTTCGCGTGGTCGAGTTCCGGGAGGGGATGAACGAAGTCGGAACGCATGGGCGCGCCTTCGGCGTAGCGGCCGCGCCAGGCTTTCGGTCCCATGTGCTCGATGGGGTAGAGCCAGTCGCCGGAGCGGGTGATGAAAGGCTTGTTCTTGAGGTAGCCGTCGCTGAGGCGCCGGGGCCGGCTCCATTGGGTGTTTTCATCGTCTCCGTTTTCCGCGGTCATGGTCCAGAAGCCGCCGCGGCCGTCCCAGTAGCCGAAGACCTGCCCGAACATGAGGGTGACGTTGCCATGGGGATCGGTCCAGATGCCGGGGTCGTTGGTGCGCAGGGGTCCGTCGATGTCGATGGCGAGGACGGGTTTGCTCCAGGTTTTTCCCTGGTCGCCGCTGGTGATGACGACGGTGCAGTTGTCCTCGTCCTCACCGATGTCTCCGGTTTTGAAGGTGACCCAGAGGCGGCCGCCCTTCGACGCGGCGATGCCGGGACCGCAAAGAAACATGCGGTTTTCGTCGAGGTAACGCTCGGGAACGGGAGCGGTGTGGACGTCGGGGGCTTCGAGGGCGTCGGTGCGGTATCCGGAGGTGGCATCCGGGGCGATGGCGTCTTTACCCTTGGTGTCGATCACGCCGTCGTAGGCCGGGCCGCCGGCTCCGAGATGGCCGCCGCTGGCGCCCTTCGCGTCGGCGCTGACCCAGAAGGCGTAGAGGCTGCCGCGGGTGAGGTGGAAACGGAACCTGACCGGCTTGCCGCGGACGGATTCGAGATCGGACGCGCCTTTCCAGGTGACTTCCGTGAGGGTGGAGTCGGCCTGGATGGCGACGGAGTTCTCCCTGGTGAAGGGGGCGATGGGCTCGCCTTTTTCATCGAGGATCTCGACCCGGAGTTCGCCTCCGGGGTTGTCGACGTTGACGAAAAGGTTGCGGCCGTTGAAGGCGACGGGACGGGTGGTGAGGACGCCCGGTTTTTCCCCCGCGTCCATCGACGCGAAGCCGTCGCGGCGGAGGGTGGCCATGCCGATGGTGGCGCCGGTATACATGCCGCGGTGGCCGTTGGGCGCGAGGCCGGAGTAGGCGCAGTACGGGAACCACAGTTTATCCTCGTGGACGAGCATGACGCCGTTGGTGCCGTGGATGTAGCCGCGGTCGGGATGTCCGTCCTCGCGGGTGGCGGCGATGAAGGGCCTGCGGTCGGCGGGACGGGACCAGTGGAAGCCGTCGCGGCTGAAGCCGAGGTGGAGTTCGGTGATTTTCGGGAACTTGCCCGCTTCGCAGATGCGGTTCCACGGTCCGAGGAGGATGTAGTGCTCGCCGAGGAGGATGCTTTCGTAGGCGACGGCGTTGAGGCTGTAGAGCTGCGGATTGTTCCCGACTTCGGGGTCCGGTGGATCGAGCTTGTCGGCGTTGGTCCAATAGACGGACTTGTCGCGGTCGGCGGAGGAAAGGAAGTCGCGGTGCTCGTGATAGTAGCGGGCGCGGCCTCGGTCGTTGTTGCGTTTGATGCTCTGGACCCAGACGTTGCGGAAAGGGTTGTGGAAGAAGGAGCAGTAATCGCCCGACTCACCCGCGTAGACCCCCTGGGACCAGACGAGTCCGTTGGGCGAGGTGTGGAGCGTGTGGCTTTTCCCCCGCTGGATGATGGCTTTGTAGCGCTGGTTCGGATCCTTGGCGGCGAGGTCGAGCCAGATGGCGTTGTCCTTTCCGGCGAAGTCGGGGCCGGGAGGGAGAATGATGTTGTCCCCATAGAGGCCGAGGTCGGGACGCTCCCAGTGAATGAGGTCCTTGCTGGTGGCGAGGGCGAGGCCGCCGCGCCAACTGGCGGTGTAGAACATCTCGAAGTGTTTTTTGTCCGGATTGTAGAACACGCCGCCATGGCCGAGATAGGTGACGGCCTGATCTTCGCCTTCGATGCCGGTGGGTTCGAGCTCGTGCTTGGTCTCGGGCTTGAAGACGGGGTTGCCCCGGAATTTTTCCGCGCGGTGGAAGGTGCGGGTGAGATCCGTCCCGTCGACGAGGAAGTCGTCGACGAAGAGCTGGCGGCCGTTGTTGATGGGGATGACGGCGGGGATGTTTTCCTTTTCGAGGTAGGGAACCGGCATGGGTTCGGTGGAATTCGGATCAAGATCCCGCGGCGGCCATTGGTCGGGAAGCTGGATGCCGTTGTTGGGGAGGTAAACGCCTTTCCGGGGGCCGCGGCCTTTGAAGACGGGCATTTTTCCCCGGGAGCCTTCGGTGACGAATTTTCCGGCCAGGATGTCGGCTTCGGTGAATCTGGCGAAGAGGATTTCCCGGTGCTTTGAGCGTTCGCGGTCGTGGATGATGTGGATGCGGCCGTCGGGTGCCTGGAAGCCGTCGGGGTAAGAGACGCCTTTGCGTTCGTCGATGACGAGGCCGCCTTTCCAGGTCTTGCCTTCATCGTCGGAGAGATAGGCGGTCATCTGGACGCGCTCGGTTTTTTTGTCGAGAGGTCCGTTTTTGACGAGGAGGATGTTGCCGGACTCAAGGCGGCGGAAGAAGAACCGGGCGCTCGGGTTTTTAATGGTCGACTGAACTGGTTCGGTCCAGGTTTTACCCATATCGCTGGAGTAGGATTCGGCGATGCCGTCGGTGGTGCGGGCGAGCATCCAGAGGCGGCCGTCCTTGAGTTCGACGACCATGTGCTCGTCGAAGCGGGGATTGGGGAAACGGACGCCGCCGCGGCGGGTCCAGGTTTTGCCTTGGTCGGATGAGGCGAACCAGTGGGCCATGCGCTGGTCGTCGAGTTCCGAGTAGGCGTTGCCAAAGACAGGTTTGACGGTGCTGCGGTCCCAGAGGGAGATGGGCAGGAGCCAGTCGCCGTTGCTGAGGACGGTGGGCTTGTTCAATGACATGCCGTGCCAGATCCGGCGCGGTGCGGACCAGACGGGTTTGTCATCGTCGGGATTTTCGCAAGTGACGGCCCAAACACCGGCGCGGCCATCGAATTGTTCGAGGGACTGGTCGTAGAAGAGCCAGAGTTTTCCATTGGGATCGGTCCACAGGTTGCCGACGATCACGCTGCGGTTGAGGCCGGTGACGGTGCGCCCCGGACGGATGACCATGCGCGGGTGGGACCAAGTCTTCCCATCGTCATCGGATGAGGCGACGAGGAAATAGGCGAGCGGATTGTCACCACCCCCGACCCATGCTGCCCACAATCTCCCTTTCGGCGTGCGGTCCATGCCGATGACCATGGTGTAGTCCTGTTGATCTTCGGAATATTCGGGGCCAGGGTTGAAGTTGATCTCCGCGGGCTCGAGGGTGAGATCAAGGATACTTTGCGGCACGGGGCTTTCAGCGAAAACGGATCCGGTGGAAAGGAGAAGGAGAATGGGTAGGAGGTGTCGCATCATGGTTCGAGTCTTGAAAGGTTTCATCGATGGTTGTTTGCCAGTGAAAGGATCTGCTGGTAGCTGTTGCGGAGGATCGCCAGATCGGAATCGATGGCGATGTGGGTGAATCCGAGTGAGAGGTGATGTTGGTATTGGGCGTGATCGCGTACCAGAATGCCGGTGGATTTACCGTGCAAGCGGGCCGCTTCATTCACACGGACGAGGCTTTCGGCATAGGTGAAGTCCGCGAGTTCCGGGCGGGCCTGAAGATCGAATTGCAAATCCGCAGGGCCCACGAACAGCACGTCGATACCTGGAACGGCGGCTATTTCGGAAGCATTGAGCACCCCTTCGATGGTCTCGATCTGGGGCATGATCAACGGGGCGGAAATCTCGTTGTGCGAAGAGGGGGGGCAAAGTCCGTAGCCATACTTTCGTGAGCTCCGGGAAAACCCACGGCGGCCACGTGGAGCGTAGTGAGCGAACTGGACGAGGGCTCCGGCCTCCGCTGCGGTGTTGATCCGCGGAGCCATGATGCCATCCGCCCCCCAATCGAGAACCCGTGCGATGAGGTCGGAATACGGAGCGCCAACGCGAACGATGGCCTTGGCAGATGTATCTGAAATTGCGCGCAGTTGGGAGGGAATGGCAGCTTCAGTCTCGTTGCCGTGTTCAAGGTCGAAGAGCAGCCAATCGAAACCGGAGAGTGCGGCGATTTCAGCGATTACAGGGGAGCCGATGGATAGCCAGGAGCCGATCATGATGGGTCAGGTTATTTGAGAGAAGAAATTGGAAGGTCGTCCCGCAGTCCCGCAATGGCTTGGTGGAGGCGCTGCCGGGTGAAGGTTTTCAGATCGATGCCGTCGTTGATCAGGAAGAATCCGCTTCCGCGATCAAAGTAGCCGGCACCGACACGGATGACGGACTTGACTAGCATGTTGCGTAGGAGGTGGAGCCAAAAGCGTCGCCGATGATTGATTGGAAGCGCGCGTTGCATCTGGTAGGCCCCGAGGGCGGGCTCAAGGACGGTCGCGCCGTGGAAACAGGCGAGCAAGGAGAAGTCGTCCATCGGGTCACCAGAGATCGCGTCGTCCCAATCGATGAAAGCGAGGATTTCATCAGGTGTGCCCAAGATGTTCCAGAAAGCGAGGTCTTTATGGACAAGGCACCCTTCAGGAAGATCCAGAAGAGCCTGGTGGTTGAGCATTTCCTGACGGATGGCGGAAGCTTCGGGATGAGAAAGAAAGTCGTTTTCCTGAAGGAAGTGAAGATGGCGCTCAAAGTGGAGAAAGAAGTAATCGCTGTAGTTGGCGTGCCATCCTTTGAGTTGACGTTGGCCGGATCTAAAGGGGCCGTATCCTTCAGGATGGAGGAACTGCCAACTGGCTATGGCGGAGCCGATAGCTTCGGAGGCGGCGCGGAGGTCGAGTGTACGATCCTTGAAGTGCCGGTTGATGTCGGGTGCATCAATCCTTCGCATGATTTGCCATGCGAAGGGAACTTTTGCCCGTGAGGCATCCACAACGAGAATCTCCGGTGTCCGGATGCCGAGGGTCCGAACGCTTTCCTGGACTTGAGATTCAATGGCGAGGTAGTCGTCGCTTTCCGGGCTGTCATCGATGCGGATGAAAAGGGGGAGATCCCCGCATGCCGCGGTGAAAGTGACGTGGTTCCCCTGCCCTGGGCCGGGAGCAATGTGAGCGGGTGCGCCGAAGTGACTCTCGACGATGGATTTCACCGCGTGGGCGAGAAATGCATGATCGTGGGTACCAGACGTGCCGTGAAAGGCGGCAGGACGGTCGCACTTCCAGTAGTAGGTGCTCGCGCGAAGAGGACGGGTCGATGTCGAACTGATAGAGTTCATGGTTGATCTGCAATGGAAGCTTCTGGGGCCGGATCCGATTTGACAGGGCGCTTTCTCCAGTAGGTGGCCAGGAGGCTGCCGAGCAGCGTCTGGGTGATGGCGCTGAAGACCGCCGGAACCGCGGCGAGCGGCTGGAGCGGGAAGTTCTGTTTGGCGAGGACGGCGGCGAGTCCGCCGTTCTGCATGCCGACTTCGATCGAGATCGTGCGGGCGATGTCTTCGGGATAGCGGATGATTTTCGCGACGACGTAGCCGATGCCGAAACCGAGGGTGTGGAGGAGGATGGCCGCGATGGCCAGCTTGCCGACGTTTTCGATGACGGCCTGCGCGTTTTGGCCGACGATGCTGCCGGTGATGAACATGAGGGCCACGACGGAAATGAGCGGTCCGACGGGTTTGATCTTTGCGGTGGCGACGGGGAATTTCCAGTTGCACAGGACGCCGATGAGAACCGGGATGACGGCGATCCGCAGGGTGGAAAGGCTGAGCTGAACGGCGTCGACAGGCACGTATTGGCCGGCGAGCGCCTTGCACCAGAGCGGCGTGGTGGCGAAGGCGACGAGGGTCGAGGCGAGCGTGATGATCACCGCGAGAGCGACATTCGCCCTTGCGAGGTAGCAAATGACATTCGAGGCGGTCCCAGAGGGACAACTGGCGACGAGAATCAGGCCAACAGCAAACCCTGAATCGAGTTTCAGGAAATGGGCGATGCACCAAGCCGAAAGCGGCATGATGGTGTAGTGGGCCACCAGTCCCATGGCGACGCTGCCGGGCATCCTGAAGATGCGGCGGAAGTCATCGATGGTGAGGGTGAAACCCATGCCTAGCATGACGACGCTCAGAGCCCAGACAACCCACGGGCCACTGAACCACGTCAGGGCCTCAGGTTTTACTAGTCCGATGATTGCAAAAGCAATAACCCAGACGGGATATAGGTCGGTGAAGCGGGTTAGAAGAGAGCGCATGTGGTTGGTCCGTGATCTCTAGAACCTCGCTGGGGAGCCGCAAGTGTACTTTGACCGGAAAGGATGATTTGAAGTTGTCGGAACAGTTCAATGATCGGTTTAGGACATTTTAGTTCCTTTCGGCGTCGTTTGCGTGTGGCGCTGAGTTGACTTCGATCGCCTTCCGCTCTCAACTTTTCCACCGTTAAGGAGCAGTTCCTCGACATGCTGGTTTCTTCCTGATTCCAAAGGCTTTGTCTGGAATCGATCATCAAACTGTTCCTGTGCGATCAAATTGTTGAGGGCTGGACGTTGGGGATTGCCGACGAGCATCAGTGAAGCAATGAGGTGAACGTGACCTGTCCGCATTGCTATCGGCCCATCAGAGTCAGGAACCGTGGGCTAGTTTGAAATCAACCCAAACCATTTATGATCGCATTCCCCTTGAGTCGGTTTTCGAAGAAGCTCGCCTTCACATCGGGTATCTTGTCTCCACTCGCCGCTTGTTCAATAGTGGAAGGTGCTTTGGTAAACATCGGATTTAATAGCGCCGCCGATTACGATAATAATTTCTGGATCTCATCGTCCGAGAAGGATCTGACTTGGCGCGCCGGGGGGTATTTGACAAAAGATGACGGCCAAAGCACGTCGGCTTATGCAATCTACAACAGCCATTCGACGGGCGGTGTGAATGGTTCCGGTGGGATTGCGGGTGGGGCATCGTTGGACGAATTCGTCAATTTCAGAATTCAGACGGACTACCGAATCAACAGCCGGAACACCGGGGCAGGAATGGGATTCTATGTGAAGGCGAACAATGATCTGACCGCCGGTTACCTCGTGCTGTTCAGGACCTCGACTGCTAGCAATGGCACTGGAAGTGTCGACGTCAGAATTTGGGGGCCCGACAGCCAAGGTACCGATACTCTCGGAACTTCGCTTCTCAACTCGACGATCATCGCTCCGACAAGTGCTACGACCCTGGACTCATGGTATACATTTCGACTGGATGTGTTGGACCTGAACGGTCAGGTGAAATTTGTAAGTTCAATGTGGGATCCCACGACCAATTTGCAGGTGGGCAATTCCGTCGAGTTCATCCATGCCGAAAATGCCATAATGGGTGCAGGGCAGGTAGGCGTCCGATTGAGATCGGGGTCTGGAATTGTGACGTCGATCGATAATTTCGTCGTCGACTCGATCCCAGAGCCATCTGGTGTTTTGCTAGGACTTGCGGGAATGACAGTTCTCATGGCGCGACGAAAGCGCACATCGGAAGTGGGCGACGTTATGGGAGCACATTGATGCGGAACGAACATTTTGTCCATTCCTGTCCCCCTGGGGTGAAGGGAATTATAAAATAGTTTAGATGCCTACCTTTCCCGGGCCACAAAAAGAGCTGGCTCGATAAGCGGGGTAGGAAACTTCCAGAAGATGAATAAATAGAGATGAAGTAGAGTTGTTGATCATGAAAGTAGGATTTATGAGATTTTCGATTGGTGTGTTTGGTGCAGTGATGGCCGTAGGTTCGGTTTGTTTGGCCGAATCGGTCGACCTCGTTGTGTATGGAGGGAGCTCGGCAGGTATCGCGGCGGCGGTTCAGGTAAAGAAAATGGGAGGCAGCGTGATCGTCATTGAGCCTTCCATGAGAATCGGCGGACTGACGACAGGAGGGCTCGGGCAGACGGATGTAGGGAATAAGCAAGTAATCGGCGGGCTGGCGCGACGCTTTTACCAGGATGTGCGATCATACTACGATCGTCCTGAAGTGTGGAAGTGGATGAAGAAGGAGGAGTTCTACGCCCTTTCCCTGAACCGGGCACGGCGGAATGATGATGCGCTCTGGGTCTTCGAGCCGGGTGCCGCACTTTCCGTCTATGAGAATTGGGTGAGCGAACATGACATTGAGATCGTTTTTGGTGAACGTTTGGATCGGACGGAAGAAGGCAAAGCGGCGGATAGAGGCGATGGTTATTGGGTGGCGAAGCCAGGCGCTGTGGCAAAGGGCGTGCTAAAAGAAGGAAATCGGATCAAGGCGATCGTCATGGAATCCGGAAAGACATTCTCGGGAAAAATGTTCATGGATGCGACGTATGAGGGTGACCTGATGGCCTCGGCCGGGGTTTCGTTCACAATAGGGCGAGAAGGTAAGGCGATTTACGGGGAGACGCTAAATGGAGTGCAGGCGGGGCATGCGAGGTCCCACCAGTTGGTGGAGGGAGTGGATCCGTACGTGAAGCCGCGTGATCCTTCAGGAGGACTGCTCCATGGGATCGATCCGAAAGGGCCCGGTGAGGAACTTTCAAGCGACCACCGGATCCAGGCGTTCTGTTTCCGGATGTGTCTGACGGATCATGAGAAGAACCGGATCCCGTTCAGAAAGCCGGACGGCTACCGGGAGGATTGGTACGAGCTGTTGTTCCGCAACTACGAGGCCGGCTACAAGGGTGTGCCTTGGATCAACTCGACGATGCCCAACCGAAAGACGGATACGAACAATGGGCGCGGTTTCTCGACCGATTTCATCGGCATGAATTACGAATGGCCCCAGGGCTCGTACGAAAAGAGGAATGAACTGAAGGCCGCGCATCTTCTCTATCAACAGGGGCTGATGTGGACTTTGGCGAACCATCCCCGCGTGCCGGAAGAGGTGCGCGCGGTGGTTTCGAAATGGGGAATGACAAAGGATGAATTCACGGAGGGTGGAGGCTGGCAAGAGCAGCTTTACGTGCGCGAAGGACGGAGGATGATCTCCGACCTGGTCATGACCCAGGACCACTGCCAACATGTGAAGGAAGTTGGCGACTCCATCGGGATGGCGGCATATAACATGGATTCCCACCACACCCAGCGATACGTTACCGCGGAAGGCCATGCCAGAAACGAAGGTGACGTTCAGGTTCGTGTAAAACCCTACTCCGTCAGCTACCGGTCAATCGTGCCGAAAGAGAGCGAATGCTCGAATCTGGTGGTGCCGATCGCTTTGAGTTCCAGCCACATTGCTTTCGGCAGTATCCGGATGGAGCCCGTTTTCATGATTTTAGGCCAAAGCGGTGCAACGGCGGCGATGCAGGCGATTCGGGAAGGAAAAGCACTGCAACGGATCGATTACCCCAAACTCAAAGAACGCTTGATTGCGGATGACCAGATTCTGAAGTCGGAAGGATCGGCGTTAAGTCTGCCGGCGAAGAAATTCAATGGTATCATCGCCGATGACAGCGATGCGGAAATGATGGGCGGATGGCTGCGGGGGCGGCTGAAAGCGGGGGTGAATGATGGATACCTCTTCCTGCCGGCGGATCACAAGGCACCGGCGAAGGCAATCTATCGATTGAAATCAGATCGTGCGGGAAAATATCAGGTTCAGATCAGCGGCGTTCCAAAAGGAGCACGTTCTTCAAAGACGTCAATTCGGGTCAACGGGAAGAATTTCCTGGTGAACCAAAAGCGAGCTGGAACGGTGGAAGAGATCTGGACCCCGGTGACGATTGTCTCATTGGAGGGTGCCGGGGTCGTGATCGTTGAGATCAGCAACGATGAAGCAGACGGGCCGGTCATCGCCGACGCGGTTCGGCTCATTCCCATGGAGTGAATCAGATGAACCTGTTGAAGCGTCGGGGGCGTCTTCCCCAACCATGAGACAAGATTCGGCACATCCGGACGTGGTAAGCCGCCGCCACACTTTAGAAATTTCCCCGGACACTTTAGAAAAACGCCCATTTCCACCCGCCTCTGGCAATCCCCGTGCATGACCCTTGCACACCCCCTGCAAGGCTCCCCGCTCACAGCTCCACGATCGTCCCCGTCGCGGACCGGCTGAACCGCTCGATCAGGTTGTCCGTCCTCACCCGCTGCGGCGTCCCCAGCTTCACCTTGGCAGTACCGGTACTCAGGCTCAGCGTCGTCTCCTGCACCATCGCGCCCGCCGTCTCCCATTCCGGCTCCCCACCGGATCCACCGGATGCATCATCAGCCACATCTCCTCCTGGGCTTCCTCCGGAAGGTTCTTCAGCTTGGCATCGGAGCGGACCTTCGGGGTCTTGCCCCAGCCCGGCTTGCCTGTTCGTTGCTTGGCCATTCACGGAAATCGGTTCAGAGGGTGGCGAGGAGGACGCGGCCCCGCTCGGTGATCGCGTATTGCTTGACGGAGTCGTCCAACGAGGAAGGCACCAGCGTGATGCGGCCCTCCAGCAGCCAGGCGATGTGCCTGTTCCACTCCTCATCGGTGACGGGCGGACGCAGCAGCGCGTCCACGAAGTTCTTCATGATCGACTCCTCCAGCGCGTAGTCCTGCGCGTGCTTGAGTGAGGGGATCTCCTGCACCTCGTTCTCGATCGCTTCCAAATGAGGTTTGATGCGCTCGTACACCGGGTGGCCCTTGAAGCGCTCCCAGTTCTTCTCATATCCCCTGACGAGCTTCAGCAGGGTGTCCTTCATGGGAGTCTGCTCTCGGCTATCGGAGGGTCTATGCTTCTGGACGAAGCTGTCGATGGCGTCCCCTGTCATCCGCGTGCCATTCTTGATCGCGGTAGCGATGGTGACCCAGCAATCAATCGCCCTCCCGGGAGGCAGGGTCAGCACCTTGCGGACTTGGCTCTCCGAGGATGGCAGAGGGAGACCAGGATGGCTTTCCTTCAGATCCTTGATGAAACCGCCAAACTTCACCACCCGGTAAGCATGGGCTTTCTGGTAGCCCCAGCGGTCCTCGCAGTATTGATCGAAGGAGTGGAACCCGGATTTCCAGAGCCGGCCCCCATTCTCACTGTAAATCCGGTGCAGGGCCTCGGCCTTGTCGATTCCCGAAGACTCGCCCGCCTTCACCCTTTTTTCGAGTTCGTTCCACAATTTGACCTCCCTTGTGCTCAGCGGACGGGAAGCTCGCCAAGGCAAACGGCCACGCGTTGATCCTGCTCGGCTGCCGCCTGCGGCTTCCCGCCGAACTGGATCATGAGATCACTCGCATCGACTTCGAGCTCCCGGGGCCATCCGAACTTGGAACCGTCCTCAACGGCATTGTCGAATCCGCCAAGCTCGCCAGTCCGGAGGAAGCGGAACGCGAGGAAATCCTCCATGCCGCGCTCGGCCTTACGACCATCGAAGCTGAGAACGTCTTCGCCTTGTCCGTTGTCGAAAGCGGCAAGCTTGATCCTGCGGTCATCTCCCGCGAAAAAGCCCGCACGCTCAAGCGCAACGGTTTGGTGGAAGTCATCGAAACCAAACCCTCGCTCGATGCCATCGGCGGACTGGACGACCTCAAGCAATGGCTCGAAATGCGGAAGCTCGCGTTCAGCACCGAGGCGAAGGAATTCGGTCTCCCCGCACCGAAGGGCCTGCTCATCGTCGGGATCCCCGGTACCGGCAAGAGCCTGACGGCGAAGGCGACCGCCACCGCGTTCGGTATCCCGCTGCTCCGGCTCGACATGGGGAAGGTCTTTGGCGGGATCATCGGCCAGAGCGAGGCGAACCTCCGTTCCGTCATCCAGACTGCGGAGGCCATCGCTCCGTGCGTGCTGTGGATCGACGAGATCGAGAAGGGATTCTCCGGAACGAAAAGCAGCGGCAGCACCGATGGCGGTACCACCGCCCGGGTCTTCGGCAGCTTCCTTTCATGGATGCAGGAGAAGGAGAAACCGGTCTTCGTGGTCGCCACGGCGAACGATGTGACAAAACTTCCGCCGGAATTCGTCCGCAAGGGCCGCTTCGACGAGATGTTCTTCGTGGACATCCCGACGGCGACCGAACGCGGAATGATCTGGCAGGTCGTCGTGAAAAAGCATTGGCGCAAGCCGACCGATTTCGACACCGTTGAACTCGCCAGGGTGACCGAACAATTCACCGGCGCGGAGATCGAGGCGGTGTTCATCGAAGCGATGTTCACTGCTTTTTCGGAGAACCGGACGCCCAAGCTGCGCGATGTGGCACGGGCCGCGCTCGATACCCGTCCGATCATCCATCAGATGGATACCGAGATCGCCCGTCTCCGTGATTGGGCGAGAGGTCGGGCAAGGGAAGCAGGAGGCGACGATCCCGTTCCGAAGAAACGGTCCCGCCGCCGCTTCGAGGAAAACTGATTTCGGCGAGGTGCCGCATGAGGCAAGCCCGGCCGCCCGACGCTCCATCCAAGCGCGGCCGGGGCAACACAAGGTCGCCACGTTCTGAAAAGAAGTTCGTGGCGGCCTTTCCATTTTCCCACCAAACCATGAACCAACACACCACATTGTACTATACCGAAGGCTCATCCGACAAAGTGTATGAAGTCTTCATCGAACCGAAGGACGACGGATGCATCGTCCGCTTTGCCAACGGCCGTCGGGGAAGCACCCTGCAGACCGGAGTCAAAACCCCGAAATCCGTTTCCGCTGAAGAAGCCGTGAGAATCTTCGACGGGCTGGTGAAACAGAAGCTCGCCAAAGGCTACCGGGTTGGGGAATCCACCGGCGGTCATGTCTCCGTCGAACGGGAGGGAGAGGACAGCGGTATCCGCTGTCAGCTTCTCAATCCGGTCGATGAATCCGAAGTTGAGGGCCTTCTCCGTGACTCCCGCTGGTGCGCGCAGGAAAAGCTCGATGGACGCCGGATGCTGGTCCGCAGGACCGGCATCATCGTCACGGGTATCAATCGGCGTGGCCTGTTCATTCCGGTTCCTGCTTTCATCGCGGAAGCCGCGCTGGAGATCCCGTTCGATTTCCTGATCGACGGCGAGGCCATCGGGGACCGGTTCCATGCCTTCGACCTGCTGGAGTTCAGGGGAAAGGATCTCCGGGGCATTCCGTACATCGACCGGCTGACCTACATGCTCCGTTGGATCGACACCAGCGGCGGCATCGCCATGGTGTCGACCGCCCTCCTTTCCGACAACAAGCGCACCCTGTACCACCAGTTGAAGAAGCAGAATGCGGAGGGGATCGTCTTCAAAGACACCCGCGCGGCATACGTTGGCGGCCGTCCCGCCAGGGGCGGCGATCAGCTCAAGATGAAGTTCCACGCCACCGCATCGTTTATCGTCGGAGCGGTGCATCCGAAGAAGCGGAGCGTGGGCCTCGGGTTGATCGACAGGAAAGGTGACATCGTTTCCGCCGGGAACGTGACCATTCCTCCGAACCAAGCCATCCCGGAGACGGGAACGGTGGTGGAAGTGAGGTTCCTGTATGCCTTCCGTGAAAGCGGCTCGGTCTATCAGCCGGTCTATCTCGGACGCAGGGACGACATTGGGTTGAGCGAATGCGTCACGGCACAGCTCAAATACAAGCCCACCGCTGGGGAAGAAGCGGCGTGAGGGGAAATGCCGGAGGGCTCTGAAGGCCCTTTTGCATGCAAGCCATACCGCGCTCGCTCGCAGCAAATCTTGATCGGGGCAGGCCCGATCCAAACCAAACGAAACAACGAACCATGAAGAAGACAGCCATTGTCATCACCCTTGCCACCCTCGTCGCCGTCGGCATTGCCGCAGCCTTCTCCGTCAAATGCTCGTTCTGCAACGGCACCGGATGGAGGGGGCAGGTCCGCTGCACCTATTGCGGCGGAGACGGAGACATCGGAAGGTGATGCTCCTGCGCCCTGCCGGTCACCTTCATGGTGGCCGGCAGGGTCGTTGAACGGAGGATCCTTTTTTGCTGCGGGTCGGGCTTGTTTCTGCGTCGTTCTCCTCATCTGGCTCGTGGCGGCTCATTGGTGGCATCGAGTTTTGTCAGTGCGCTGGCGGATGAGTTGTTCATCACGGACGGAATGGAGGGCATGATTGGGAGGATTGTCGGTCACGGCGGCTGGCAGGAAATGAAGGATGACATCTTCTGAATGCGCGAGTGGTTCGAGCTACAGCTCCTCGTCAAATCGATACCCCACAGCACCGTGTAATGCGCCGATAAAGACTGCTCTGTGCCCCGACCCTAACCGGCCCCGGCTGGACCTGCGACCGGAAGCAGCCCACTAAATCGCGGGAAGAACCGAAAACTGTGAGCTACTCGTGGATGAGCAATCTCCAGAAGAGCTGGGAGGTGTCTTCCGTGGCAGGGGTGAGATAGAAGGAGTGGATGAGGGCATCGCCCTCGGCGAGGGGGGCACCGAGCGGATGGACCTGGGCGCTGCCGTTTCCGAAGATGAGGTTGGTGGTTGGTTGCACCTCAAAGGATAGGCCTTTCATATCGGCGGGGAGGCGGAAGGAAACGAGTTGATAGGTTTTTCCGTCCTCGATGCCCGGTGATGGCAATCCGTCGGCGGTATTGAGGGCGGTGATCTGCGCGGCGGTCTGCCGCGGATTTCCGGATGGATGGAGCACTTCGGTCTGGAGGACCACGGACTGGTTGGGATCAAGGCCGAAGAGGTATTTGAGGCCGTTGGCGACACCGTCGCCGGCAGGGTCGTCATTGAAGCCGTCTTCGCCGGGAGGGAAGGTGTATTGGCTTTTCCAAGAGGAGAATGTCGTTGTGGAGGCCGCGCCCGGGAGAGTCAGGGTCATGGCGGCGGAAAAAACGGTGGTGGTGCCATCCGTCACGGCCACGGTGTAGTTCGCGTCATCGGTCACGCCGACGGGGAAGATGGTGAGGGAGGAGTCGGTTTTTCCGGGAATGGGTTCGCCATTCTTTCTCCATTGGAAGGAGAGGTCTCCGCCGATGGCAGAGACGGCGAAGGTGACGGAGTCTCCCGGCTCGGCGTACGCGCCCTGGGTTTGGTGGGTGATGGCGAGCGCGGGTGCTCCGGGAAGCGGGCCGGAACCGGTGGTGAGACGGAGAATGCGCGGGGCGTTCGGGAAGCTGGTGGTGGTGATCCAACGTCCGGCATAGATCCGGGAGTGGGAAGGGTTGGCCTGAAGAAGCGAGAACGGATGTTGCGAGGGGGCGAAGTCGGCCTCCAGTTGCTGGCTCTCCATCATCAGAGCGGTGCCGGAGGCTTCGAACTGGGCGAGATTCTTGAGCAGGCCTTCGGGGAGGTAATCGGGGTTGTCGTAGTAGGAATAGCTTCCGCCAAACAGGAGGCTGTTGTCGGGAAGGATTTCGCTGGAATAGATCGTGCCGAAGTAAGTGTGGGCGGGATTCGTGGCGGAGTTCACCGTCGGCTCCAGAGTTCCGTCGGCATGAAATAGGGCAACCTGCCTGCGGGGGCTCTGGACGCTGTTGATGGTGACGATGCCGATGCCACCGGAAATAAGGAAACGTCCATCATCGAGAAGTTTCAGTTCCTTGACTCCGATGGAACCGGTGCCGAGGTCGGCCTTGGTGAAGGTTGGGTCCTGGGTTCCGGAGGAGGTGAGCCGGGTGGTGGTGAGGCGGCTGCTGTTGTTCTGGCCGACGGCGACCAGTTTGCCGTCGGGAAGAAGCTCCACTCCCCGTTGGATGAAATTGGAAATGCCGGTGGTGACAAGTTTTCCGTCGAAGGAGGCGTCGGGTGTTCCGTTGGCCTGGTAGCGGGCTATGTTGACCATGTTGTTGCCCGTGCCGGAGAACCGGTAGCCTGCCAGGACGATGCTGTCCTGGGAGTCGATGGCAAGGGAACCGACCTGGGCGTTCGCGGGGAATGGAATGTTGAAGGAGAAATCCGGATTTCCATTCGCATCGAGGAGAAGGATCCGGGTGGAGATGGGAAGGGAGGAGGATTGACCGTAGTTCACGGCGGCACTGAGGACGACGACGATGCGGCCGTCAGAGAGGAAACCGAAGTCTTCGACGGAGGCGTTGTAGAAGAAGTTTGATACAGATTCGCGCAGGAGCGGGAAGGTGAAGGATGTGTCGAGGGTGCCGTCGGCATTGAGACGCATGAGGCCGTGGCGGGTATCGCTCAGGTATGAGAACTGGCCTCCGACGAGGATTTTTCCGTCGGGATATTCGTGGATTTTCCGGATCTCGATGCCATTCGCGCTGTATCCCAGATAACTTCGGGTGAAGGATAAATTCAGGGCTGGAACACTGGCGTTATAAACGGTGTCCACAGAGAGGCCAGAGGCGACGTGGGCGATGGAAAGTGATGCGGGTGTGCTGAGAATATCTCCGTGGATGTTGGTGAGGCGTGCCTGGTAGAGGCCGGCGTTGTCGTTGGTGACGCCGGGGATGGTGAGGGTTGCTGAAGTTGCTCCGGAGATGGGCTGCCCGTTGTGGAACCACTGGATGGCGGTGGTATCGGGACTGCCCTGCACGGTGAAAGTGGCGTCCGCACCAGGTTTTTTCGTCAGGCTGAGGGGCGGGGTGACGACAAGCGGCTTTAGGTTGACGGACACGCCGGTGGCCTGCGTGACCACGGAGCCGAGGGAGTTGGTGATGAGGAGGTGGTATTGCCCGGCATCACTGCCACGGATGCCGGTGAGGGTGAGGTCCGGCGTATCCGCCCCGGAAACGCGCCCGCCATTCTCCAGCGGCAGGCCGTTGCGGAACCAGCGGTAGCTCAGGTCCGGATTCCCGATGACGCTGGCGCCGAGCTGGAGGACCGCATCCTGGGTGAGGGTGACGCTGGCCGGTGGATGGGAGGTGAGCACCGGATGGCCGACCTGGTTTCTCTCCGCTCGGATCACGGTGCTGTTGCCTCCGGCGATGAGGGCGAAATCCGGACCGGCGGACAGGCTGTTGAAGCGGACGGTGCCGCTGAAGTATTTCTCTTCCCAAGTGCTGCCGGGCAGACCGTCCGACACGAAGTAGGTGCCGAAGTTGTCCCGCCGGACGAAGAAGTTCCCATCAAGGAAAACGACGCTGTCATAGCCGCCGCCCTGCGTGAGGGTGGGACCGGTGGACCCGAGCGAGCCGGGATTGTCCCCGGTGTAGATGCGGCCATTGCCCGCGACGACGACCCAGCGGCCATTGCCGTAGGCGGCGGCGTTGAGGGTGGCGTTGCCGAGGCTGCCGCTGGTCCATGTCACCCCGTTGTCGAGCGAACGGTGGTAGCCTCCGCCGGTGCCGAGGGCGATCCACTGGCCGTTTCCGCCGACGATGGTGTGCGCGTTCCCGGGTGCCGGGCTGCCGGGGTTCGCATGCTGCCAGATGAAGCCATCGGTGGAGGTGAGGACGCGGCCCTGGCTGACGACGGCGAGAAGCGTGCTGCCGTCCGAGGCGGTGCGGAGGACGGATTCCGGCGGAGTGAGCCCGAGGTTCGCCGTGTGCCATAAGATCCCGTCGAGCGAGATCTGGTCCCCGCTGAGGAAGATGCCGTTGGCGAACGCGATGGACGATTTCGTGGGAGCCGGCGTCCAGTTCACCCCGTCCCGGGTGACGAAGCTGAGATTCGGCAGGTAGGTGTTGATCCCGTGGAGGATGTGGATGCCGTTGCCGTAGGTGACGCGGAGGTCATTCGAATTGAGCGGGAAATCCCCGGAGATGTCACTGGAGGTGATGGCTGTCCAGGCGAGTCCATCGATGGAGCGGCGGGTCAGGTAGTTCGATCCGGTGGTGATGCGCACCGAGCCGTGGTAAGCGACACCATTGGCGTTGGTGAGCGAGTCGCGGGTTCCCTCCGTCCAGTTCACGCCATCGACGGAGTGGTAGAATTTCGCGTTGGTGCCGCCGGGCGTGCGGGCGATGAAGCGCGCGCCATCGAAGCCGACGAAATCGAACGCGTCGGGATTCGCCCGGGCGGTGAAGTTCACGCCATCCGTGGAGGTGGAGCTGTAGCTGTAGGCGTTCACCAGATAGACACCGTTGCCGTAGGTCACGTGGTCCGGATTCGTATTGGTGAAGGAAGAGATCGTGCTGGTATCCGAGGCGGCCTCGGTGAAGGTGCTGCCATTGGTGGAATGGTGGATTTTGAAACGGTTCTGGCCGTAGGGCTTGGCGACGAGATAGAGGCGGCTGCCCATCGCGCGGAGGATGGGATTGGCAAGTGGCCCGATGAGATTCGCCTCATAAATGGGGGCTTCCCAGGAAGCTCCGGTGGCATCCGTGGAACGGGTGACGCCGCCGCCGATGTTGCCGATGTAGAAGCGGCCGTTGAAGAAGGTGACGGTGCTGATGTGGAGGTTGTAGATCTGGCCGATGCCGGAGGCGCGGGGCACCCAGGTCTCCAGGTCCGTGCTGGTGAGCAGCGTGTTGTTCTCGCCAACGGCGACGTAGGTGCCGGAACCGTAGGCGAGCGCCCTCATGGGGTGGACGCTGCCGGTGTGATGGCTCTGCCAGGTGAGACCGTCGTCTTCCGAAAAGTGGACCGCGCCATTCTTGCCGAGCACCACGAAACGGCTGCCATCGTGGATGATGGAGACGGTGTTGTGGAGGGCATTGGCCGGGTGGATGACCTTGAGATAGCCATCGAGCGAGGCATTCACGTCATAACCGCCAGTTTTCAGCTCGATGCGGGTGTGGGTGGTGGTGAGGCCGTTGGTGGTGGAGCCACTGCCGTGGAGCGTGCCGCCGGAGATGTTTCCGTCGGTGAGGTAAAGGCCGTTCGGCTGCACCCAGTTGATGGTGCCGGCGGAATCGACAGTGCCGGTGATTCCCCCGCCCTGGAGAGTGATGGATCCGTCGTTGGCGACTTCAGCAATGACGGTGCCGTTGGCGGTTTCCGGCTGGGTGACGGCTCCTTCAAGACGGATATAGGAGTAGCCGATGTAGGTGCCCTGATAGGCGGCCTGGCCGAATGAAGGGCTACCCAGCGCGAACAGCAGGAAGGCGGTCAATGCCAGGCGGACGGATGACAAGGGGGAAGTGGGGTGGCGATGCATGGCTGGTCAGGTGGTGGAGCGTCTCCATAGCCATGCCGGGATCATGGTGCGGGAGGCGGAATGTCCGTTTCCGGTTGTTGTTTACTGGTCCGGAATGATACACATCCGGCCCTGGCGCGGAATCCCCTGAACGGAGGATGTTCATATCCCCAGCACGCTGGGATACTCCCGATCGATTTCCATAACATCCAGACATGACTTCGCCTCCCCCTCCGTCCCTCCGTTCCGATGGGCTGCCTCCGGCGGCCGTGATGTCCGCGGCGGTGGCGGTGGGGTTGGCGGTGATGGGGGTGGTGCTCCTGCTGGCGCATGCGCAACCATGGCTGGGCCTGTCCCTGCTGCCGGCGGCGGAAGGGGGAGTGGTCGTAGTGGAAAGCACCGGTCCGGCCGCCGGCATCCCGGAGGGTGCCAGAATCCGTGCGATTGCCGGGAATGACCGCGGAATCGAACTGAAGGCCTTGGACCTAGTGATCGAGCCGGATGGGAGCATGGGCGACTACCAGACATACCGGGAGTTTCTTTCCCGGCAGGATCGGTTGGCGGAAATCCTGGAGTCCGGGGAGGTCCGCCTGACGACAGCGGACGGCGGGGTGGAGACCTTGGTTCCCGATCACCGGGGGAGGCCGTTCACCTCCTTTCCTGCGGTTTTCTGGGTGCAACTGGTGGTGGGGCTGGTGGCGTGGCTGGTATCCGCCACGGTGTTCGCCTTCCGTCCGAAGGACGCTGCGGCCCGCTACCTGTTGCTGAGCGGTGCGGCGACCCTTTTGTTTTCCCCTGCGGCGGCCATCTACAGCACGCGGGAGCTGGCCCTGGATGGCACCTTGTTCCATTGGGCGGGGGATCTGAATTTCTTCGGCGGCAGCCTGTTCATCGCCAGCTTCATCGCGCTGCTGCTGCACTACCCGCGACCGCTCGGCCCCAAGTGGGCGGGGGTGCTGGTGGTGGCGCTGTTTGTGGGCTGGTTCGTGGCCCAGCAAGTGGGGACTTTCGAGTCGATGACCTTTGCCCGGCGTTTCCTGGTGGTGGTGGGTGTGTGCATGACCTTCATCCTCGCAGGCATCCACTGGTTCCGGACCAGCCGCACGCCCGTCGAGCGGGCGGCGCTCCAATGGTTCCTGCTGTCGTGGATGTTGGGAACCAGCGTGTTCGTCCTGTTCATCCTGCTGCCACAGTTGTTCGGTGTGGATACCTCCCCGCTGCAGGGGTATGCGTTCCTGCTTTTCCTGCTGGTGTATGGCGGGCTGGCCTTCGGCATCCTGCGCTACCGCTTGTTCGAGCTGGGTGTCTGGTGGCGGCGCATCGCGGTGTGGACGCTGACGGTACTGCTGCTGGTCGTCTTGGACATGCTGTTCCTGCTGGGCCTGCGGATGTCACCGGGCATGTCGCTGAGCCTGACGCTGCTGGTCTGCGGCGTTGTCTGGCTCCCGTTGCGGACATGGATGTGGCAGCGCATGCGGGGGACGCAGGATACCCACCCGGCGGAGTGGTTCGGGCGTGTGATGGACGTCGCCCTGGCCCCGTCGGAAGACGCGCGCGACGACCGCTGGCGGAGGCTGCTGGAGGAGATCTTTTCGCCTCTGGGTATGGAAGCGGAGGAACTGGGACGGCCTGCGGTGGCGGTCGGGGATGACGGGCTTTCCATGTCCGTGCCAGCCGCGGGGGGACTGCCCTGCCTCAGGCTCAAATTCGCCTCAGGGGGACGGCGCCTGTTTTCACCCAAGGACGCCACCCTCGCCGGTGAGCTGGTGAGAAGTCTGGAACACGCCATCGCCAGTAGGTCCGCCTATGAATCCGGCGTGGCGGAGGAACGGAGCCGGATCGCCCGCGACATCCACGACAACATCGGGGCGCAGCTCCTCGCCGCGCTGCACAGCGACACCACGGAGCGGAAAGATGTCAGGATTCGCGAGACACTGGAGGATCTCCGGGCGGTGATCAACGACTCCCCGGCGGAAGCACTGACATTGGATGAGGCTTTCGCCGAGCTGCGGATGGAGTCCGCCGAGCGTCTCACCGCGGCGGAAATTGAACTACGCTGGGAGGGAAGCGGCTGCGACCACACGATGCTGGACTCTTCCACCGTCCACGCACTACGCTCGATCTTACGGGAGGCGGTCAGCAATGTGATTCGCCATTCCGGGGCCCGGCAGACTTTGGTTAAAGTATCCAGCGGGGACGGCTCCCTGCAACTCCGAATCGAAGACGACGGAGACGGCTGCCAAGCCTCCGCTGCCACGCGTGGCAGTGGACTGTCGAACATGCGGGCACGGCTGGCGCGGCTCGGCGGTTCCCTGGAAATCATTAGACCGGATCAGGGTACACGGCTTTCCATACAAATCCCTTTTCCCGGAGTGAAACAAGGACGCTATGAAGCAGATACTGATCGTTGAAGACGTGGCGGAGACGCGACATTGGCTCGCCGGAGTGGTGAGGATTGCTTTCAGCGAATGTACCATCCAAGAGGCGGCGACGGTGGACGCCGCGCGGGAGCTTTGGAACAGAACCGTTTTCGACCTCGCGCTCATCGACCTGGGGCTGCCCGACGGTTCCGGCCTTGATGTGTTGCGATCTCTCCGCGAGGTCTCCCCTTCCACGCTCTGCGTGATCACCACCGTCGTCGGGGACAATTCCCACATAATCTCGGCTCTGTCGGCCGGTGCGCAAGGGTATCTTCTCAAGCAGCAGCCTGCCGATCAGTTGAGCCGTCAATTGGTCCAGCTCCACGAGGGCATACCCGCTCTTTCTCCGTCGATCGCACGCCGGATCATGGAACATTTCCGCATGACCGGTCCAGTGGAGGACGACGATTCCGGGTTGAGTGAGCGTGAGAAGCAGACTCTCTCGCTCATCGCACGAGGATTCCGCAATGCCGATGTGGCGGAGAATCTCGGAATCGCTGAATCGACCGTGGCTTCCCATATCAAGTCGATCTATCGAAAGCTTGGCATTTCCACTCGCGCCGAGGCGAGCTGGCACGCTACGCGACTCGGTCTTTGATCTCTCTGGCGTGAGAGTGTAGGGCGGCGGGCAATCAGGTCTGCGGTTCCGGGAGTGAACTGCGTGCGAAGCGAGGGTGGGATTCGACAGGAAGATTCGTGAGATAGATCCGTTGGTTGCAGCGGACGAGTTCCGGGTTGATGACGTTGATCTGGTTCAGGAGGAGACTGTGGCCGGCTTCGTGGTGAGCACGGATGGTCGCCAATACCGATTGGGTGGTTTATGTTGACGGGTTCCTTCTCCAATGATCAAGTGCCTCGGGTTTCTTCGCCCTCACGGCGATGATAGTGTTCCGGTGGTAGGGTCGCCACTGATGGCTGTGCTGTGCTATCATGAACCCCTTAGACCATCTCCTTTTGGCTCCCGCCGCGATTCTGACTGTAGTCAGCGGTATCTTTCTGATTCGCGAGTCGATCGCTCGCAAAGCTCCCTCCAGCTCGATTTGCATACTTAAATCAAGGACCTTGGGGGCGCTGGCGTTCGTTGCTTCGTTGCTGGTTATCGGGTTCGTCTGCTCTTACTTGTGGACGGAGTCCGGTGTCCCGTCTGCCATAGCAGTCTTTTTTTTCTATGCCGCTGCAATGGCATACGGACATCGGCTGATCCGGAACCAGTTTTTGTGGCAGTGTCTGATCAATGCGACGGTTGGCGCGTGGCTGGTCTGGTTCGTGTGCCGTGACGGCCATGTTTCCGGCAAGGACGCATTTCTGCTTGGCGGCTTGGGAACATGGGTCGTCAGCTCCTTGATCGTAGTTTTGAAGAAACCTTCCATTCCACCCGCCCTTTCGGAAATCACTGGCGGAACTGGACCTAGAGGCCAATGAAGGGAGACCTGATTTCAGCGCCAACTCTGTTTTAATCTGCCGCTTGTATGGAATGGTACCTTGTTGGTATGATGGCGATTGTCGCCGGGGCAGTTACATGGCCCTGGCTTGCCGCGAGGCATTCGGTTGCCGCCGGATGGTTGTCCGCGATTGTCCCAGCAGCGATGTTCGTGTGGCTGGCCATGCAGGCAGCACCTATAGCAGCAGGAGATCTTCCAGAATGGACGGGGCACTGGGTCCCGCAGATGGACGTTTCATTAGGCTTCAGGATGGATGGCCCCGGTTTGTTGCTCTCGATGCTCGTGACAGGAATTGGGTCGCTGATTCTGATTTACGGGGGAGGTTACCTCAAAGGCTCGATCCAATCGCCGTCGTTCTTCGTTTTTGTCCAGTTGTTCATGTTGGCGATGCTGGGGGTAGCATCCTCCGACAATCTTCTGGTGCTGTTTGTTTTCTGGGAATTGACCAGTATCGCCAGCTACCTGCTGATCGGGCTTTCCCACCAGGAGGAGGCTGCCAGAAAAGCGGCGCTCCGTGCGCTGCTTGTGACAGGTACGGGTGGCCTTGCGCTACTCGCGGGCATCCTTCTGGTGGCTTCGGTGGGAGGGTCATTCAGCCTCGCAGAGCTACAGGAAAGGGGGGAGCTGGTCCGCAGCAGCCCCTATTACACCGGGATCTTCGCTCTTATAGCGCTGGGAGCCTTCACCAAGTCCGCCCAAGTGCCTTTCCATTTCTGGCTGCCTGACGCGATGGCAGCTCCGACACCGGTGAGCGCCTACCTTCACTCAGCGACGATGGTGAAGGCAGGGGTATTCCTGTTGGCGAAGTTTTTCCCCATTCTGGGTGGGACGGTGCTATGGCATGACACCCTCACTTTCGTGGGCGTGGTGACCATGCTGGCAGGCGGGTTGTTCGCGCTCGCCCAGACGGATCTGAAGCGGCTGCTGGCCTATTCGACGATGAGCGCGCTTGGAACGCTCGTCATGTTGCTGGGGATGGGGACCGAGTTGGCGATCAAAGCAGCCATGGTATTTTTGGTTGTTCACGCTCTCTACAAGGCTCCGTTGTTCATGATCGCTGGTGTTGTGGACAAGGCGACAGGCACCCGGAACATCACGTTGCTGCAAGGGCTGGGGAAACCGCTTCCCATGCTTTCTTTCGCCGCCGCATTGGCCGCATTCTCAATGTCAGGGCTTCCGCCATTCATTGGGTTCATTGGCAAGGAGCTTCTCTATGAGGCGGAACTCCAGGCGACCCATTTTGCGATTTTGCTCACCACCTTGGGTTTCGCGGCGAATGCGGTGAATGTCGCGGTAGCTCTGAAGGTGGGAATTTCTCCATTCAGAAAGCGTGGCGAGATGCCTGAAGTCAATCCGAAGGCGCGCAAGTCCGCCCTGCTGATCGGTCCGTTGCTGCTCGCGGTGGCAGGGGCGGTCGTCGGGCTTTTTCCCGGTCTTCTCGGGAGGGGCCTTGTCGATCCCGCGGTCCGGGACATCGTAGGCCATCCGGTGGAATCAGGTCTAAAACTGTGGCATGGGTTCAGCCTGCTGTTGGCGATCAGCGGTGTTACGGTCGTGGCAGGGGTGTTTCTTTACGTGTTCCGGGACAAGGTGAGGGCGGTCATCGGCCTGGGTCTCCAACGCATTCCTCTGAAGGCTTCGGAGCTGTTTGATCACGGCGTCCATTCGACGATCGGAGCGGCCGGATCCATCACGCGGTTTTTTCAGCACGGCAATCTCCGCCTTTATCTGGTAGTGGTGATTCTTTGTCTCTCATCCCTGATAACTGCGGCATTGTGGGGCAGCGCTTGGGCTGGCTTCCCCCAAAGCGGCCCGGTGAGGTTGTTGCCGCTCGGTGTCGCGGTGTTGATGGTGTTTGCCGGTGTCGTTGCGATCCGGTCCAGATCAACAGTGATGGCGGTTTTGGCCATGGGTGGGGTGGGCTACGGAGTGGCACTTGTATTCGCTCTCGTTGGTGCTCCGGACCTGGCTCTCACGCAGGTGCTAGTGGAGACACTCACGCTGGTGCTTTTCGCGTTGGTGATACGGCAACTGCCGCCGATCCAGTCTGTCGCCCGCTCCTCCGTGAGGCGGAGAAGATGGGACTTCATCATCGCGCTGGCCGGGGGACTGGCAATCACCGTAGCCTTGCTTGCCGTGAGGACCAGCCCGATGCCGGACGAACTCAGGGTTTCTGCCGAAATGTCGGAACGCAGCTATCCGGAAGCTTTCGGCAGGAATGTGGTGAACGTGATTCTGGTGGACTTCCGGGCGCTGGATACGTTGGGCGAAATCTGCGTGCTGGCCATCGCTTCAATCGGGGTCGCGGGATTGCTGCTTGGCAGCGGACGCCGCAATGCGGAAGCGGAGCTGGCGGTGGCGACACCCCTGTTCCGAACGGCTGTCACCTGGATGACCCCGCTGTTGATCTTCATGTCGGTGCTGCTGCTTTTCCGAGGACACAACGAGCCCGGAGGTGGGTTCATCGGTGGTCTGGTGGCGGGGGCCGGATTGGTGTTGAAACGCTTGGCTCAAGCTGACAGGCCTGTCCACGGAGCCAGAACCCCTCTGCTGTTCATCGCGGGAGGGGTGGCGGCTGCACTGGCAAGCGTCCTGCCATCCTTGTTTTCCCGGTTGCCGTTCATGCAGGGTGTATGGATCGGAAGCCTGTGGCTGCCATTTGTGGGCAAGACGAAATTCGGCACTCCGTTCCTGTTCGACTGTGGGGTGTATCTGGTCGTGGTGGGGGTCTCCCTGCTCATCCTGACGAGATTGATCCGTTCGGAAAATCCCAAGCCTTTGGCAAAATCATAAAGTTCATGGAAACCATCATCATTCTTCTCACCGGGTTCCTTTTTACCTGCGGGTTCTACCTCATGCTGCGCAGGAATTTCACCCGCATGCTCATTGGCGTGCTTTTTTTGAGTCAGGCGGCGAACCTCGTTATTCTGGTGCTGCCCGGGTTGGGGCCGGGAGTTTCAGCGATTGTCAGAGAGGGAGCCACCCGTCCACCGGCGGGCACTCCGGATCCGCTGCCACAGGCGCTCATCCTCACCGCCATCGTCATTGGCTTCGGGGTGATCGCCTTCGCCATCGTGTTGCTGAAGAAAGCCCATCACGATCTCAAGACGGACGATCTGGACCGTCTCGTGGAAACCGACGTCTGAAATGATGCATCCGTTTCCATTGTATCTCTGTTTGCTGATTCCGATGGCCGCCGCCATCGTCCAGATCCTGTTGATGGGGAGGGGACGTGCGCAACGCGCGGTATCCGTCATCGCCACTGGACTGCTGGCCGTGGCTGGTTGTATGCTTGTCGCTGCTGTGAAAGGTGAGGGCGCAGTCCGACTGGATGTCGGGGGGTGGACCGCGCCCGTCGGTATCCGACTTCAGGCGGACATGCTGTCCGCGCTGATGATCGCGATCACCGGAATCATCGGATTTTGTGGTGCCGTTCATGGCATCGGGGAAGTGCCTGCAGGTGATGAGAGGAGGGGGTATCAGCCGCTCTACCAGTTCCTGCTCTTCGGGGTGTGCGGTTCATTTCTCACCAATGACCTTTTCAATCTCTACGTCTGGTTCGAGGTGATGCTTCTCTCTTCCTTCGCGTTGCTCGCTTTGGGCGGAGGCAAAGGCCAGATCGAGGGGGCGGTGAAATATGTGGTGCTCAATATCGTCGCTTCGCTGGTTTTCCTGATCGGGGCCGGAGTTTTATATGCTACCTTGGGGACACTGAATTTCGGCGACATAGCCACCAGGATCTCGCAGGGCCTAGGTTCGCAGGCGGGGATCCGGCTGTCGGCGGTGCTGCTCATGCTCGCTTTCGCCGTGAAGGCGGGGATGTTTCCCCTTTATGCTTGGCTTCCCTCATCGTACCACACCCCTCGGCACACCGTATCGGCGGTGTTCGCGGGACTGCTCACAAAGGTCGGGGTCTACGCGCTGATCAGAACATTCGGGGCTGCGTTCGTCACGGAGCGTGAATTCATCCTGCCGATCCTGTGGTGGGCTTCTTTGCTTACAATGGTCGTGGGGGTGCTGGGGGCCGCCAGCCAATTCCACACGCGGCGTATTCTGTCATTCCACATCATCAGCCAGATCGGCTACATGACCCTGGGGTTGGCTCTGGGCACCGCTGGTGCGATTTCCGCCACGATCTTCTACATCATCCATCACATCATCGTGAAATCGAACTTGTTCTTCGCCGCCTCGGTGATCGACCGGTTGGGTGGAGGGGAAGACCTGAAGAAAACTGGAGGACTCTACAGGAAAGCTCCCTGGCTGGCGGTGCTGTTTCTGATCCCCGCACTGTCGCTGGGGGGCATCCCTCCGTTTTCGGGGTTCTGGGCCAAGCTGGCCCTGTTGAAGGAACTTTTCCATTCCCAAGCATGGTTTGCCGGGGCGGTGGCCCTGGCGGTGGGTATCCTCACGCTGTTTTCGATGACGAAGATCTGGGCGGAGGCATTTTGGAAAGACCGACCGGTTGACGCCGGAGAAGTTAGAACCGTCGGCATCGCCCACATTCTTCCGATGGGTATTCTCGCCGCCGCCACGATCGCAATCAGCATCCATCCGTCCTTGCTGTTCGAACTCGCGGATATTGCCGCCCGACAACTAACCAACCCGTCAGCTCCATGAGCTATCTCTGGAAAAGAACGATATTGAGAGTCCCAGCATTGGTCCGGTTCCTGCCGATCTACTTGCGGGAGATGACCCTCTCCAACCTACGTGTGGCGGTGGACGCTTTCCGTAGGAATCCCCGCTTTACTCCTGGATTCGTCGAAGTGTCGGTAAAGGGATATGATCCGATCCAACAATGGGAGGCAGCCTGCCTGATTTCGATGACACCGGGAACGCTGACGATTGATCTAGAGGATGCCTCCGGAGTCCTGCTCGTCCACGCGCTTTACATGACCTCCCCGGACCGGACACGGAGTGAGCTGGAGACGCTGATCCACCAAGCCTTGGGAAAACCGCGACCATGATCCCAGATCTCGTTCTCAACCTTTTCGACGGGATGCTGTTCGTCTCGCTGGCTTTGTGCGTCTTCCGGATGGCGGCGGGACCAACCGCCGCGGACCGCATGGTCGCGATCGACCTTCTCGGCTTGTTGGCAGCGGTGCTGATGGTTTCGCATGCCATCCGCACCGGCGATGAGGCGATCCTCGATGTGGTAGTGGTCTTCTCCGTGATCGCCTTCTTCGGGACCGTGGCCTTGGGCAGGTATCTCCAGCGCGAAACCGACGAACCGAAAGATCCCGAATGATGACGATGCTTGCTTCCGCTTTTATCCTGATAGGGGGTTTTTTCGCGTTGGTCGCGGCTCTCGGGGTATTCCGGTTTTCCGACTTCTATGCCAGGGTTCATGCAGCAACCAAGGCCAGTACCTTCGGATTTGGATTCACCCTGCTCGCCGCCGCTTCGGTGCTGGGAACCGCTTCCGCGTGGTTCAAGGCGGCGTTGGCACTTGCGTTCCTGTTCATCACCTTGCCGGTGGCCGCCCATCTGCTGTCCAGATCGGTGAAATCGTCACCCAAACAGATTTCTCCAGGCGATCAGGATCCCACGTAGGGAGGCGGGCTTGAAGGAAAGTCGAAGCAAAGAAAAGTCATGACAAAACCGCCCGCGTTTAGCCAAACTCATACGATGAATCCACTGGTCATGAGAAAAAAGGCAATTACGGTCTGCCTCCTGCTATCACTTGCAGCCGTTGCTGTCGGAGCGGAAACATTGGAAGATCTCAAGACCGAACGTCGTGAAATCAACAGGGCGATCCGAAAAGCCGTGCCCGATGCCACCAAGATCGACCCCGCACTTGCGGAACTACAACGTGCTTCCCTTGCTGCGAACAAGGCCCTGAACGAAGGGATGGAAGCACATCCTGGACTCAGCACCCTCAACGCGGAAATCAAACAAGTCTTCGATTCGATGGCGAAAGCCGTGGCAGCCAACGATGCGGCGGCAAAGCAAGCCGCTCAGGAGAAAAATTCCGAACTCCGGACTCGCCGCGACGAACAAGCCTCCAAAATCCCCGAATTGGCGGAGTTGATTGCTGCCAATACCGCAGCAAGCACCGCTTACTTCCAGCGGGAAAGGGAAGTCATCGCCTCCCACCCTGCCACCAAAGATCTCGCCGCCCGTCTCACGGAAATTAACGCGGCCATTCAACAGGAGGGGAAAAAGTGATGGGCTTCGAGCTTTTGCACTGCGGCGGGAGGCAGGTTCCGACAGGGGGACGCTGGAGCTGAACTCGTCTTGTGCAGCCGCGTGTCCCTTGGCTAGGGTTCTGCTACATGGACGAATTCGATGGGCAGGACGAAACACCGGCTTCGGTGAAGATTTGCAGGAAATGGCTGCATCCTCTGTTCGCCCTTGCCTCGTCCATTTGCTTGTTGGGCATCGTCGGTTGGACGGGTGAGGTCACTGACTGGCAGCATTGGCTGACTGTTTTTACAGGCATTGCGTTCGCGGTCGAGCGGGGCTGGGTGTTCCGCCAGATGCGCCACTCACACGCCGAAAAGCGCCGCCTGGCCTACCATGTGGGTTTGGCGGGGATCGTGCTGGCGGGGATCATCTTGCTGTTTCTCTCCCGGCATGGGGGCTGGAGCGTAGGAAATCACCTCTTCATCCAGATCGTGGTGCTTGCCTCCGGCCTGGCCTCGTTGATCCACTATCAGGGCAGGTTCACGGCGCGCGCATTCCATCCTGGATTGGTTCTGATCGCATCTTTCTTCCTCATCATCGTGGCAGGCACGCTCTTGCTGAAAATGCCCCGGTGCACGGTGGCCGGAGAGAGCTGCTCGTGGCTTGACGCCGCATTCACCAGCACCAGCGCCGTCTGCGTGACCGGGTTGGCCGTTCAGAACACGGCGACTTACTTTTCATTCACCGGACAGCTTGTCATCCTGTTCCTGATCCAGGTGGGTGGCCTTGGCATCATGACCCTGACTTTTTTCGCTGCGGTCGTTCTGTTCGAAGGTCTCTCCATGCATGACCGGCTCTTGCTTGGCCGGATGCTTCAGGAAAACCGTCTTGCGAGGGTAGGCCACACCCTCGCATTTATCGTGATCATGACCTTTGTGTGCGAGGGCGTGGGAGCAGCGGTGCTCTATTCCTCGTTGGGGGCGATCGCGGATCCGGGAGACCGGTTGTTCCAAGCCATCTTCCACTCGGTTTCAGCGTTCTGCAATGCGGGCTTCTCCACGCTGCCTGACGGCTTGGCGGATTCATTGGTGCGGGACAATGTTCTCTGCCAAGTGGGCATCATGGCGCTGATCATCGTAGGCGGGTTGGGCGCATTGACCAACGAGGACCTCACCCAGTGGACCGTGGCGAAGTTCCGGAGATGGAAAAACAAAGAGCGCATGAAGTACCGCCTGAGAGTCCAGTCCAGGCTGGTGCTTGCTGTCACCGCCGTGCTGATCACCGGCGGAGCGGTGATGATTCTGGTCACGGAGTATCTGCTCTGGAACGGACCGGAAAACGGCGGGCGCGTCCTGGCCGCCTTCTTTCATTCGGTGACGGCGCGGACGGCGGGATTCAACGTGGTGCCCATGTCAGGTATCAGTGTCCTCACAATCCAGGTGACCATCGTCCTGATGCTGATCGGAGGTTCCCCCGGTGGAACGGCCGGCGGGCTGCGGACCACGACGGTCGTCGTCGCGCTGGGTCACCTGTGGTTGCAGCTCCGCGGAAGCTCCCGGGGGATGGTGGTGTTCAACAGAACCATTCCCGCGGAGACCGGCTCGCGCGCACTCGGACTGGTGTTTCTAGCGATCCTGTGGCTCGCTGTGAATTTCGTGTTCCTGCAGCACCTGGAAAGAGGATCCGGACATTCGGAAACACGTCTGCTTTTCGAACTCGTCAGCGCTTTCGCCACGGTCGGGCTTTCGATCGATCTCACCCCTTCGCTCACGGAGGGGAGCAAGTGCCTCATCATCCTCAACATGTTCGTCGGCAGAATCGGTCTGCTCACGGTATTGGCGACACTCATCCGGCCGGACCAGCGGCCCGCCTCCGGCAAGCCCGGCGAAAACATCCTCCTCATCTGACAATCACCTATGAAATTCTGCATCATCGGCCTCGGCAATTTCGGCACTCAGCTTGCACGCCAACTCGGGCGTGACGGACATGAAATCGTGGCCGTCGACAATGATCCAGCCCACATTCATGCGCTCAAGGATGAGATCGAATACATCGTCCGGGCAGACTGCACGGACATCGCCGCGTTCCATGAGATCCCGGTTGATGCTTGTGACGCGGTAATCCTTGCCATCGGTGAGGATTTCGAGGCTTCCCTCTCCATCGCAGCCAATCTTCAGCAACTCGGAGCGAAAAGGATTATCAGCAGGATCATCAACCCGCTCCACGGAAGGCTCTTGAAGCTGCTCAAGATCGATGAACTGATGATTCCGGAAGCGATGGCAGCCGCGTGGTTGGCACGCTCGCTCAAAACTCCGGATCTGATCGACAGCCTGGATCTGGGAGGTGGCTACGAGATCGCCCAGATCATGGCTCCTCCGTCGCTGTTGGGTAAGACCCTGCAGGACGCGGAGCTGCGATCCAGATATGATCTGAATCTCGTCACCATCGGGAAGTCCCGCGGAGCCGCCGCGCTCAGTTCCGTCCGCCAACCCATCAGCAAGGTTCTCGGCATCCCCCGGCCGGACCGACCGTTCGAGGAAGACGATGTTTTGGTCTTGTTCGGGCTGGGGAAAAATCTGCGGAAGATGGTCAGGGACCATCATCCATGACCGCAGGCGTTCACGCTGGATCAGTGCAGGAGGTCGCGGGCGGTTGATTCGCTATCGGAGAACCCGAGCGAGCGGGCGAGGTCGCGGGCTTCGCGGCGGGTGGAGAGGGCAGCGTCGCATTTCCCGAGGAGTTCGAGGGCACGGGCGCGGGTGAGGAGGTTGTCGGTGTGGAAAACTTTCCAGCCGTTGAGCGAGCTTTGTTCGCAGGCTTCGTGGGTGTGGAGGTCGATGGAGGTCAGGAGGGATGGATCGGCGCGGGAGTGATATTGGGCGATGGCGGATTTGGCGCGATAGAGGGGGACGATTCCGATTTGTTCGAGGAGCGGGATGGAGCGGAGTTGTTCGGCGTTTCCGGCTAGGCTTTTCCCCAGGGTGACAAGGTCGTTGGTCCGGATGAGGAATTCCCAGTAGGTGGATAGCAACTGCGGAGGGAGTTCCGGGTGCTGGCCGGAGCGGTAGCGTTTCAGGGCGTATTGGAAGAGATTTCGTGCGCGATGGAGGCGTCCTTCAAGGGTGTGGACGAGAGCGAGATGACAGATGGGGGCGAGGAGGACGTGGTCGGGTGCGTCGCGGTCGCCGACGAGGCGGGCGAGTCCGGCGGCGGGGGCGAGGGCCTTCCGGGCGTCGGCGTAGCGGCGCTGGCGGATGCGGATGTAGCCGAGGACGACGGAGGCCTGGAGGGCGTGGTGGGGGCGGGTGGAGAGGAGGGAGCGCTTGAGGGCGCGGCGGATGACGCGTTCGCTTTCTTCCATGCGCTCGACCATGAAGAGGCTGAAGCCGGCGGAGGCCTGGACGATGGGGTGGGCTTCGGGGGGGAGGTCGGGGTGGAGTTTTTCGAAGGGGGTTTCCCAGAAGGAGGCCCAGGCGCGGAGGCAGAGGTGGAATTCGCCGAGGTGGGCGGTGAGGTGGTATTCGCGGCCGGAGCGCATGATGCGCTTCCAGGCAATTTCCCTCCAGCATTCGGCCATGCGTCCGGCTTCGCGGCCGTGGAAGAAGGAGCGGAGGAGGGCTTCGTATTGGGCGGCGTTTTCCGGGTGGTGGTGGATGGAGGGATCCGAGATGATTTTCTCGTAGAGGCGGGAGTGGGCGGAGCGGTAGTTGGCAGGTTGGGTGGCTTTGAAGCGGTCGCGGAAGTAGCGGGCGACGAGGGGGTGGCACTCGAGTGAGGCGGTTCCTGCGGTGAGGAGTCCGCTGGAGGCGAGGTCGGCGGCGATGGCGCGGAGCTGGGGGAGGGAGGCGATGACGGCGGTGCCGAAGGAGAGGCCCGGGGTGTGAAAGATGAGGTCGGAAAGCTCGTCGAGGGTGACCTTGCGGTCGAAGAGGCTGAGGAGGTGGATGAGGGTTTCGTGGGCGGTGCCTTTCAGCCGTTCGGTATGTTCGGCCATGAGGAGGCGGGCGTGGGAGCCGGGGCCGCCGTCTTCGTGGAGGACGATGGGGTCTTCGGCCAGGCAGCGGGCACTGCCGCCGTGAGCTTTGCTGAGGTAGATGCCGATGAGGGAGAGGGTGAGCGGGTGGCCTTGGCTGAGGTCGCCGAGCCGCCGGAGGTCGGCTTGTGAGCCGGTGATGCCGTGATTTTTCAGGAGGCCGATGCGAGCGGCGTGAGCGAGGGGGCCGAGCGGGAGGTGGGTGTCCGGGCCGAGGACGGGGAGAGTGAGGCGGGTGCAGAGGATGCAGCATCCGGCTCCTGCGGTGGCCATTTCGTGGAGGAAACCTTTTAGGGCGGGATCGTGCGGATGGCCGGTGGAGGGGCCGGTGGTGATCTGGAGGGTTTCGACTCCGTCGAGGATGACGAGCGCGGATTTTCCGATGAGGGCCTTGGCGGCGGTTCGGCCGCGTTGGTAGGCGCTCTGGCCGGGTGGGGACGGGTCGCCGAGGAAGCGGATGAGCTCGCCGAAGCATTCGTCGGCGGCCATGGTGTGGTCGGCGGCTCGGCTTTGTTCCGAGAACGACCAGCCGAAAATCCGGGGAAACGGGTGGGTTTCCGATTCGAGCAGGCGATTGAGCCAGGTGACGACTAACGAGGTTTTGCCGGAGCCGCCGGGGGCTTCGAGGACGATGAGGCGGTGGGAACGGGTGCGGGAGTCGAGTTCGGCGAGCTCGGCGGTGCGGCCGACGAGCGCGTCTTTGCTATTGGGGAAGCGGCCAAGCTCGACTTGGGGGGCGACCGGCGTGGCGGAGGCGGCGAAGGATGGCCATGCCTTTGATAGATCCGCGATGAGGTGCCGGATCAGGTCGTCTCCGGCGGGTTGTGAGTTGGCGAGAATGACGAGATTCTCAACGGGGAGGCGGTCTTTTTCGATGGCGATCCGCTTGTGCGGCAGTCCGTCGGGGCCGATGCCGGCGTTGAGGCAGGAGAGGATGGCTTTCAGGTGGCAGACGCCCTCGGCGGTGGTGAACGGTATGGCAGCCGCGCTGCGCTCGGGGTGGTCGAGGAGGTGATAGAGTGTCTGGACGGGTGAGTTTTTATTGCCGTCCATGCAGTCGGAGTTCCGCGGGTCCACCTTGTAGCGGAGGAGGAGCAGGCAGAGCGCACGCATCGCCTTGGTCCAGGCAAAGGGGCGACCGGCGCGACCGTAGCGGTCGGCACGAATGGACTCGATGGCGGGATCGCCGTCGCGTGGGCAGAATGTGACTTTTTCGAGTGTCCACGAGTCTCCCGTCCGAAAGTAGGACATTTCCAAACGGGCCTGATTCATCAGCCATATGCTGCCGGACTCCAGTGATACAGGGCAAGGATCATCGGATAAAATACCCCGGCGGGGAGAGTCGTTCCGGAAAACAGTTCCGGAAGACAACGAATGGTGGAGGAGGATTCAATGATCCGCCCCTATGTGGGAATTTTGATATGAAAATGCGACTAACAGGTGCGGTTTGGGGATTGGTGACGCTGGTGGGGCTGGTTTCGTGTGGGGAGCAGCGGGATGCGGGCGATGGCGGGGCAAAGGCCGGAGATGTGCGGACTGCGGAAGGCCCGGGCGAGGTTCTGCAGGAGCTGCTGGAGCAGAAGCTCGGAGCTACCAATGTGACGGTGCATTTTTCCGATGAGAATCAGGTGATACTCAACTGCGACCAGCCGGGGGAACCGGCGAAGCGCACGTGGTTGCTGTCGTATCGGGGATACAAGGTGCCGGAAGGAAATAGTGAGGAGGTGCCGGGGCTAGGGCAGTCGGCGACGTGGGCGAACGAGCGTGACATCGGACTGGTGGTGAAGGTGGATGCAGAGCGGTCGTTTTGCCTGGTGACGTATCGGAATGATTCGATGACCGATGTGGTGGCGGCGCACAAAGACGAGGAGCGAGGCGGGAGATGGAGGAAAGAGGCCATCGAGATCGGGCGGGAGATCACGGGGAAGCTTCGTTGAAAGGAGATGATTTTTATGAAGACATATATTTCATATTTCACTGTGAGTTGGGCGTTGGTCGCATCGGCAGTTGCGAGTGATGCGGAGCATTTCCAATCGGCGGAGAAGCTGGCGGCGGCGTTGTATGCGCCGTATCAGACGGGGGGGAAGGATGTGATCCCTGCACCACTGACGAAGGAGGCGTTGCCGAGTGCGGCGGGCGGGTATCTGCATAAAAATTTCGGCGGTGTGGTGGCGGAGTATCTTGAGAAAACGAAGGATGATCCGGCGGGGTTGGGGTTTGATGTGTTGGTGGATGGTCAGGATTTCGAGTTGAGCGAATTCAAGATCCACGAGGCGGAGATCAGCGAGATGCCGAGCGGCCGGGTGGCGGGGCGGGTGATCGTGACGTTCAAGAACTTCGGCCAGCCGCGGGAGATCTGGATCGGGGTGGAGCGTGTCGAGGGCGAGCGCCCGTGGCAACTGACGGCGATCCGGGCGGAGAAGGGTCACGAGGGGAGAAGCTATGATGTGGTACGCTTGCTCGAATCCGCGATCCAGCCTGATGGCGGCATGGATGGAGTGGACGTCGTGGAGGTCGGCTTCGAAGACGAGCGGAGCGCGGCGCTAACGCTGAAGAGGGAGGGCGGATCGGTCAGGGGGCTGGTGCTGGTTTACTCCGAAGGCGGGCATGGCGCGTGGCGGTTCACGGCGCACGCAGCGGATGGGTTGCTGGTGGAGATTCTGGATGATGAGGGAAACCTGCAACATGCGGAGGATGCGACGGCATGGGCGATGAAGATCGATGGCGAGAAGGTGGAGGAGGTGCGGCACAACAAGGGAACGCAGTCCGACGACCGGCAGACATGGCCCAAGAAGGAGATGAAGCAGGAGGCTCTGACGAAGCTGATTCAGGGATTGGCGAATCTGGTGCGGGGAGATCGGGAGAACGATGTGACGAACGTGGAGGAGTTCATCAACGCCTGGATGCAGTGTATCGACAGCTCCGCGGCCGCGCCGAGCGATCCCAGCGGATCCACTGCTCTCAGCGGTGCTTTTGCCGAAGGCGACTACCTCTACGCCGGGGAATATTTCTGCGATAACTATCAGGTCAATCTCAAGTCCGGCCAGGCTTTGGAAGTGACCCTGAGCAGCACGGGCGTGACGCCGGAAATCCTGAGCAAAAAGAACCATTGGCTCGGTGGTAACGGCCCGCGTCACACTCCGGCTCCCGGTGAACCCGCGCGGATCGCCTACACGGCGGAGGCCGATGGCAGCCTCATCCTGTTGATCACGAACAAGAACAAAATGACGGCGGGCAGCTACCGGCTGGAGATTTCGATCGATGGCAAGGCTCTGGCTTTTCCCGATCCGCTGCCAGCGGGGCAGACGGACAAGAAGATCGTTCCCCTGAATTAGAATGACTCCATGAGCAATGATCAGATCGCTATCATTTTACTGATCGTCCTGGGGATGATCGCTTCCTATTTTATCAGAAAGCGCTTTGGCAAAGGGCACCAGGAAGCGGCGGATGAATTGGGCATGCGGTTAGCGGAAGAAGAGACGAAACCAAGGAATCCCGCACGCCCGGAAGAAGTCGCCCTCATGCGCGGCGAAATGAACGGGATGCCTGCGATGGTCTTTCTAACCGGATTGCCGGGAAACAATCCGAAAAAACGGAAAAGGATGCTGAAAGCGCGGACTCATCTGGCATTGGAATCGCGTGAGCAATTTCCTGTTGGCCTAATGTTGGAACCGATCTTGCCAGAGGCTCTTTACGGATCTTCTGAAGCCAAGATGCCGGTGGTGGTGACGGGAGATGACGCCTTTGATCGCGTGTTCCAGCTGAGCACGGACAATGCTGCGGAAGCACTGCGATTGATCGATGGGGAATTCCGGAGGCAGTGGCTGGAGTTCAGGAAAAGCCTGGCTCCGCAGGCGCGTGATGACACGATGTCGAGAACTGCGGTCAATCTCCTGATGGGCCGTCTCGTGGTGGAACCGGATCGGCTCGTTTATTCCAGGCGTGGCACGCCAGATCGGAAGGTGGCGGGTCATTTAAAAAGTGGCGTGGCCTTGGTGTTAGAGATTTTCAAAGAGAAGAAATGAACAGATCCGATTTACCTCCTCGTAAAGGAATTGACCGCCGCGGCTTTCTCAAACGCACCGGCCTTGGCGCTTTGGTGCTGGGGGCGGGCGGGCTTTCGCTGAGGCGGTGCGGCGGGGATGGTCCGGTGGCGAATCCGGAGGGGCTGGATATTTACGGAGTGTGGCGAGAGTTCCGCGAAGTGCTGCGGATGAGCCCGGATCACACGGTCGGCAGGGCGAAAAGGCTGGTGGAGGCCGGAGACGCGGCGTCGATCCAGCGGTTCGTGCGGGATGAGATCCGTCTGATGTCCGATGAAGGGGCGCGGCATTCGTTCGGGGCTGTCTCGCTGGTGGGAGCGCGGGCGACTTTGCGGGCGGGGGCCGGGACGGCGGCGGACAAGGCGGAGCTGCTGGCGCATTTGCTGCGGAAGACCGGGTTGAAGACGGAGATTGTTTTCACCAGCCTGCCGTCGCGGGAGGAGACCGCGGGGATGTTTTTCCGCGATCATGATCCGGAGTTTGATCCACCGTTTACGGATGAGCAGTTCCGGCTGTGGCGGGAGGTGCTGGGAGATCCGGCGATGGCGAAGCGGCCTGCGCAGAGCGTGGATGACGGATACAAGACCAGCGATGAGGTCAGGAAAGAATTGCTGGCAGTGATCGGTGACGAGAAGGACCGGATCGGGCGGAATGCCTATGATCCCAGGCCGGTGCATTTGCTGCCGATGGTGAAAGTGACGGCGGCGGATGGCGCGGAGATTTTCGCAGATCCGATCCGGCCGGATGGCGGTTATGGCGCGTTGCCGCAGGGTGTCCGGCTGGAGCAGATGCGGGGCAGTCAGAAGAACGGCCTAGAGGTGGAGGTGGTGCTGGAGGCGACATTGAGCCACGATCCCGCGAAGGTGTTTCCACTGGCGGCGGGAAGGTGGACGGGAGCGGAGATCGCCGGGCGGCAGGTGCGGGTGTCGTTTCACATTCCCGGTGGATTGGCCGCGATGGCGGCGTCGAGATTCGCGGATGTGCAGACTTTTGTGCCGTTTCTTTCGGTGCAGGGTTTCGACGGAACAGAGGAGGAGCCTTTGCCCGCGCCGGTGATGGGTGATGCGGTGACGGCGCAGGGGGATGTGATCCGTGTGGAGGAAGGCGGCGCGGTGAAGGTAAACGGCGTGATGGTTTCCGAAAAGGAAGGCGAGGGTGCGGATGCTTCGTCCGTGGCGACGGTGGAGTTGGAAGTGGACGCGAGCCGTTTCCCGGAGGTGGAGTTGAAGGTTTTCCCGCGCGATGCGGCGGGGCGTTTGGTCGAGGGATTGGTGGCTTCCGTTTTCTCGGTGACGGAGGGTGGGAGCGGGGCGCTGCCGTTTGTTTTGCGCTCGAACCAATCGGTTCCACGCGTGCTGGTGCTGACGGACAGCTCGCTTTCCATGCCGGAGGAATATCGCGGTGGCAGGCCGGGCATCACCGAGCTGGTGGCGCACCTGAAGCAGTCGGTGCTGGGCGCGCATCCGGAGGCGGATCTGGTTTTGAGAAATACCGGATCGAGTCTGTGGGAGGAGCTGGCGAAGGCGGCGGCGGAGGCACACACGCTGATCGTGTATGCGACGGATGGGGATCTGGATGGCAAGCAGCCGGATGAGCGGATGCTCGCGACTTTGAAATCAGGGCCGCCGGCGATCGTGCTGGATGTGAACGGGAAGCTGGAGGCGACGAGGGCGAGCCAGCCGGAGAATATTTTCGACCGGATGGCAAAGGCGACGGGCGGGCTGGCATTTCCAGTGATCACCGGGGAGGTGGAGGCATCGCGGGAAGCGATCGCCACGCTGCTGAAGGACTGGATTCGCGATCAGCCGACGCGACTGCGCTACACGGCGCCGACGCTGGATCCGGGTGATCATGTAGTGAAACTGGTGACGGGACCGGTCGCGAGCGAGGCGACTTACACGCCGCCGGAGCAGGGCGCGATGCCTCGGCAACTTGCCTCGTTGCGGCTGAGCGTGCGGGTGAATTCGCGGAAGGTGACGCGCGTGCTGGCCGGGCACGATGGCACGGGCGAGGTGCTGCCGGAGCATCTGAACGCGGTGCGGGGCGCGCTTTTCGGGACGCATTTGCTGGCGTTTGAAAGCGGGGCTCCGGGCTTGTCGGTGCTGCTGGATGATTTCCTGAGCGTGAAGCTGGCGCAGGAGGATCTGGATCACCTGGTGTCGGACGGTGCGGGCCTGCATGTCATGGATGAAAGGCTGGCGCAGGGGCTGCCGGTGATGCCGGGGGAGTTGTTGTCGCTACTGGGGCGGAGTCATCCGGGATCGAGCACGGAGCATTCGGTATCGGTGCTGGGGCTGCGGACGGTTTTGTATTCCTGCCACGCGGTGATGGAAAGCGACCGGGTGGTGCGGCGGGTGGACCTCCTGCCGCTGGAGGACGCGCATGTGCATGCGGTGGAGCGGGAGGTGATGCTGAAGCATGCGTTCCGGTATTTGCTGCCGCTGTCGCTGGCGGAGGGGGCGTTGTTTTCGAGAAGCACGTTTGCTGTGACCGAGGGCAGGGAGCTGGTGAAGATCGATCAGAGGCCGTTTGGGAATCTGGATCTCGCCCCGGAACTCAAAGCGAGATGGACGAATCTGACCGGGCGACTGCGGAGCGAGGAAGCGAGCGGCGGATCGATCTACATCGCACCGGCGGATGGTCGCGATCTGGTGGTGTGGAGGATTTCACGAACGACCGGCGCGGTGCTGGGGGTTCTGGAAGACGGCAGTGGCGGGGGGAGCCATGAGGAGCAGATTCAGCAGCGTCTTGCGGAGATCGACCAACTGATCGCGGGTCTAAACCTGATGGTCGCTGCGGTCGGACAGGCTGGGGTTTTGTCCGGTCCGGGTGGCGTGGCGCTCAGCATTGTGGCCGCCTACGGGCAGCGGCTGGCTCGGCTTTACGCGGCGGTGTCGATCACCGTTCTGACTGCGGACAATAGCCAGATGGACGAGGCCGTGAGAAAGGTGATCGCCGGAATGATGTGCGAGGTCGCGAAGAACATCGCGCTGGGTGTTTTCTCCTCCGCAGGGAAGATCGCGGGCAAGGCGGCGGAGCGATTCGCGGTGGTCACGGCAAAGCATGTGGCGACGGCAGCGCGTGCGGGCAAGGTGGCGGATGGTCTCGGCGTGGCGGATAATACCCTAAGTCTGCTGGGTGCTCCGAGTCCCTTTTCGTGTCCGATTTGAGGTGAACTGTTAGAACGGGAATTTTATGAAATACATGCTAATTTGGATGACTGTTTGTCTGCTGGCAGGGACTGCGGGCGCGTATCAATGGGAGGTCTTCAATCGTCCGCGTCCTGCGGATCCGGTGAATCACTTCCCGAACAGTGTGTCGATCAATTCACGTCGGGCTCCAGACGGAAAGTTGTGGGTTCTCATCAAATACACGGACACGACCGCACATTGGCTGATCGAGGCGGAGAGCGGGAATGGCGTCGATCCGATCTCGATGAACTGGCTGGAGTCAGGATTTGACTGGCGGTTCGGTGCGGATGGGTCGCTTCACGTCATCTGGTCCTCGGGGGATTTTTTCTCCAACGACAATCCTTACTATGGAATTCTCCCGCAGGAGGTCGCGCTGTGGTACCGGTGGCGCTCGCCGGAAGGGGTGTGGTCGTCGCATGTGAAGCTGCATGGAAATCCGCTCATCATCACGGATGAGGGGAATACCATGCCGCATTACTACTCGGCGGCGCTGGCGGTGGACCCATCGGGAGAGGCTACGGTGGTGTGGTCGGCTCCGCATCTGGAAGGCTTTCGGATCATGAGAAGGGTGGGGACGACGTGGGTGACCGATCCGGGGATCCTGCCGCTGTTGAACACCCAGCATGTCGATGCCGTGCCCCAGCAGATGGTGGCCACGAGAAACGGGGCGTTGCATTTGTTTTACTCCCGCCCTGTGACGGAGGGTTGGCCGAGGAGCCAGCGGATGGCCCGCCGATTGAACGGCGTGTGGAAGGACGAGGTGATCGTGGCGGAAGGTGATGCGAACATCACCTCGGCGGATGTGACTCCGTGCCGGGCGTATCCGTATGCGACCAATGGCGAGTTCGGCCCCGCGCAGCAGCAGATTGTATTTCGCCCGACCGATCTGGCGGATACGGACGGGGACGGCTACTCGGCGGTGGTCGAAGCGGCGTTGGGAGGGGTGGATACGAATGCTGCTCTCCACCCGAAGCCATTCATCCGGTTGGAGCCCGCGGGAGCCTCGAAGCGAGCGAGGGTGGGCTTCGTCGGTCCGCAGGCGGCGGAGTATGAAGTGATCTTAACGAATCATATTTTTAAGAAGACCCCGCTGCCTCTGAATCCCGGGTACGGAGTCCACATCGTGGCCGAGTGGTCGGACGATCTGAAGACGTGGTATGATTCGGCGTGGTCGTCGGATGCGACCTACGAGACAATATCGCGCGGGAGTTTTCCGAATTTCGTATTTGAGAAGGAGGTCCGCTTCGATGCGTTGCACTCGCTTTCGAACACACCGTTGAAGAGGTTCTACCGATTTGTGTGTTGGAGAGATGAGTGATTCGCTGGATAGATTTGAGATCAGGATGATACCGAGAACTGATGGCGGAAACTCCGGAGCGACCTCCACGCCAACCTTCTCCTCGTGGAAAGGCCAATACACCTTCCTGCCCGGCAAACTACTCGCCGACGGCGATGCGGTTACTGATCGAAGGCGCGGCCTGAGCCGCTGAAGGAGATGAGCTGCTTCGCCTGGATCCTGCGGACGATCTTCCGTGCGGTGGCGTGGTTGAGTTTCTCCACCTGCTAGCAGTGGCGACGGAGAGGGATCGTGCGGTAGTCTCCTGCTGGAGACTCACCGTCAAATTATGACAGCCCTGTGGTAATGGAGCCCTTGGTTCCCACGTAATAAGCGGCCGTTGTTGTGATTGAGCCGTGGCGGAGAAAGGTCTTCGCCTCGACCAAGCCATGTTGGCTGTTCACCAAGGTGCCGGCCTCCTTCCGCAGCTCGTGTATGGGCTTGGGAACGTCTCTGAAGGGAAAAACTCCGTTTTCTGCATAGGAACGCAGCCATGACACAGTCGCGTCATGACTGAGGCCCGCCCGATACCTCGGCGTCCGGTTTGAGCGGTTGGCTTTGAGAAACCAGCCTTTTTCCGTATGATCGAGCATCGTGGCAATGACCTTCCGGGCGTCCTCGCTGACGAGAACTTGCCCTTCGGAGGCGGTGGTCTTCGGAATGAAGTCCTGGTGAAGGCGGACATTGATCTTTCCTTCTTCCTTGGAAATGTCCTGCACCATCAGCCGGTCAATCTCATTGTAGCGCAATCCGGCGACGAGAGCGAGGTAGAGGATCTTCCATTGCTCAAAGCGGAGAACTTCATCCTCACAGGCTCCTTCGGTCGGAGGAAACGCGAGTTCCTCCTTCGCCTTGGCAAGAAGGGCTTGTGCGCTAAAACGGCTGACGTATGAAGACCCGGCTTTTGAAGGAGGCTTGATCCCGTGGAACGGAGGTGGAGAAATGTCCAGTGACGGCGCGGAATCCAACTCCAGAAGTTCGTTGGTGAAAAGGCCGCGGGCATTTCTCAGAAGGGCCCGGATGGTGTTGTGAGCACGGCGTTGTCGAACCGGATCCAGGAGCTTTGCCCGCGCAAGTCGTTGATCGACCCACTTCTGCACCGCGCTTTTCGTAAGAATGTCAACATCGACATTTAGTATGGCAGCTTTGGTGGTAGCAGACCGGCGGCGTTCAAGTCCAAGTATCTCACCGACGATTGTTCTCAGTGATTCGGCGTATTTGGAAACCGTTTCCGGCCTCGTATCCGAGACGGTGCTGACGAATTGGATCCATGAGCCAATCGTGATCTGTAAGGGCTGGCTGATGGAATCCGCTTCAGGCGTCGCTGCCGGATCTGCGTCGTCGTCAGCTACAGGCCATCCATTGGCTGAAATGTCAGTCCAGAGCGCAGCCGCCTCGCGGGCCGCATCCTCCTTGACGGTGGACTTCAACTTGAGCTTGCGGCGATCACCATGAGCCTGAATGCGGACGAAGTAGTGGGAGGATGACCATCCGGGTTTCTGTTCAAGGAAGATTTTTTTGCCCCAGTACGCAGCCGTGTTTTTCGATGCCGAGCGGGGTTGTTTTTTCGTAGAGCGGACGCCCGATTGGAGAGAAGGAAGGAGCATGTCGATTCGGCCATTCTTCGGCCATTTTTTTCGTCTCGGTGTGATTCTTTACGAACCGATATGCAAACTAAAAATTTCGTAACAGATTGTAAAATAGGGGTTAATATGGTCTATAGAGGTTCATGTAGGTTTATGCGGAACGCATTTTAACGAGACTAAGGATCTAGTGGGGAGACCCGTGGAGGTTCGAGTCCTCTTTCGAGCACCATCCGTTGGGAAGCAATGAATTAGGCCACCTGCAAAGGTGGCCTTTTTCGTGTCCGGATTCAGGGCCGGTGCTCTTGGTGTGCGCTTATTACAGATCAGCGCCTGCAGGGAAATCCGAAGATCAACCACGCTCCGCAGAGCAGGACCGAGGCGATTGGCTCCGGCACTTGGAGGATCTGAATCATGCTCAGCAAACTACGGTCGTCGATCTCGCGGAACAGGAGCATGCGGATGTTCGACAGTTGCCCGTGGAACAACAAAGTCCCGAAAGCCGCGCAACCCGGTGTTGGTGCCGAAGGTTGGCGGCTTCCGTTGACCTGCGGATCAGCGGGAGAATTTCATCCGGTAGAACCATTTCGTCTCTCCGGAGGCGGGAGTCACCTGCGCCACGATGCGGCGGAATCCCGGAGCGACGTTGGTCTGGTCGGCGGAGTCCACGAAGGTGACCTCCGTCCAGACAACGAGATCAGGGGACGACCACAGGGTGGGAGTCACGTTCGGATCACGGCGGATGACGGTGGAGAAAGGTGCCTGTGCCGCGCTTGCGGAAACCCGCAGACCGTCGGGATTCATGTATCTCACCCCGGTGGGCAGACCATTTGAGTCCTGGTTGAATCCCACGTTGCCCGGCAGGCCGGACTCGGTCAGCCATTTCGCATATCGGTCGGCGGCGGACGCTTCCGCGGAGTTGCTTCCTTCACCGATGGCGTTCATCGCGGAGACAACGTAGTGGTAGGTGTTCCCGGCGGTGAGTCCGGTGTCCGCGAAGTTGAGTCCGGTGACGTTGCTATCCACCGTGACGTAGGGTCCGCCGGGATTGGTGGAGCGTTTCACCTTGTAGCGGGTAGCTCCGGAAACGGATTCCCATGTCAGCGTGGCTCCCGTGTCACGGGCATTGGCTGTGATGCCGGCAGGTGCTCCCGGGAGGGTGCCGCCGTAGAATTCCAACTCGGCGATCGTCGGGGTGCGGAGATCGGAGGAGAGGTAGCGGACATAGCGGTAAGTCCCGGTGGAAGGGTTGGTGGCGATCGATGTCAGGATGTTGGAGTTCGGTCCTGAGTTGAACATGGCGAAGGTCACCGCGTCAGAGAAGCTGGCATCGTTGGCTCCCTGTACGCATCCTGCCAGCATGGGGCTCGTGTTGCCGTTCATCGGAGCGACGCGGATGCAATTGATCGCTTGCGGGGATCCAAGATCAAGTCCCACCCAGCCGCTGATGGCGGTTGCCTGGAAATAGGTGTTGAGTTTGTTATCGACGATATTCCCCAGAACATTCGTCCCATTGGCGGTGACTCCGCCGCTGATGAGCGTGCCCGGCAGCTTCTGGGCAGCGGGAGGGTTGAGGATCAACTGGGCTGAGTCCTGGCTCTCTCCCTTTCCGCTGATCGTACTGACCACGTAGTAGTAGGTGGCATTGTTGGTCAGGCCGGTGTCGCGGAAGGTCGGTTCCGTGATGTTGCTGGCGATGGTGGTGTAGGGACCTCCATCGGTGGTGGAGCGCTTCAAGTTGTATCCCGTGGCGTATCCGGCATAGGGCGGATTCCAATAGACGACGGCATTCGTTCCGGAAATCCGTCCCTGCACGTTTGCCGGCGGCGCGGTGGGGAGCGATGGCCCCGCGGCGTAGAACTTGAGTTCGGCCACATTCGCGTAGCCGCCATTCGGCGAAAGGTAGCGCACATAGCGGAAGGTGCCGGGGTTGGTGACGGCGAGCATCGCTTCAGCACCCTTCACCGGACGGACGTTGATTTGGGCCAGCCGCACCGGAGAGGTGAACGTCGGGCTGTTGGAACCCTGGAACACGCCACCGACCATACGCTCGCTGTTGTCATCCCGCGGGATGAAACGGACCGCGGTGATCTGCCGGGCGGTGCCGAGATCGAGTCCAACCCACGCATTGTCCGCGCCTCCCGGCTCGATGGTGGTGCTGGGGAGGTAGTCAAAGGCGTTGATGTTGTTCGTTTTCTCCGTGCTGGCCAGGATGGGCAGCGTGATGGGGTAGCTGGCGATGACCGGGTGATCCAGGTTCGGCAGTGCCTCGAAGGTGAAAGGCACGTTGATGGCCGGTGATACGCCATAGTCCGGCGCAATCGCCTCGATCTCGATGAAGCCGGCGTTTTCCTCGCGGATGCGGCGCACGTCCTGCGCGAAGAAATGGTTGTTCGCCGTGGCACCGATCCATGTCCGCTCGCTGGCCGATGCGGCATCGAGGCTCCTGCGGTAGTAGACGTTATAGACCAGCACCGGAGTGGGGGAGTGCGCCCACTTCAGCCGCAGTTGGGTGGAGGTTCCCTCATCCGGATTCAGCGCCTGGCCTTCCAGCGCGAGCGCGGATGGCGCCACCGGGGTGGAGGTCGCCCCATTGCTGATCTGGAGGCGTCCAAGGTTCGATGTGTAGCTGGCAACGGCGCTGGGGCTGGAGTAACGCGCGGTGATCAGCACGATCTTCTTCCCGGCATGGGCACCGAGCGGAAATTCCGTCGTCGTCCACCCGCTCCCCGTGGCGAGGCCGGGGGGCGAGTAGATCATGGTCGTCGGCTCGTCCTCGAACGCGAGGCCGATCTCGATCATCGCGTCGCTGATCGCGGTGCTCTTGTGGATGAAACGCAGGGTCGTGTTGGACTCCACGTTGAGCTTTGTCTGGTAGAGCTTCACCTCCTGGGGGGCCCCGGCGGTGAGGGAACCGGTGACTTTCAGCGAGCTGCCTCCATAGAAGGCTTCGGCATAGTCGATGCTCGGAGTGATCGATTTCGTGCCTTCCGTGGCTGTGGTCACGATCCAGCGCCATGTGGGAAGCAGGTCCTGCACGCTGAGATTGGTCCATTGGCCCGCCATCGAGGGCGTGCCATCAATATGGTAGCGGACGCCCTGGCCGGCGTTGAAGTTGGTGACAAAGGGCAGGGTGGTGACCGCCGAGTTCGCCGGGATGTAGTGGGCGAAGCCGTTCCAGTTGGGATAGGTGGCCGTGGTGCCGGTGTTCGTCGGGTCGCCATTCGGGCCGGACCAGTAAAGTTCCTCCTGCTGGTTGACCCGGGTGGGGCCACCATCATTGAGCATTCCTTTGAAGAAAGGGGTCTCACCACCGTAGATGCCCACGGAGGTGTTGTGCGGCTGGCCTTCCGGGAACAGATAGCTCCAGGTGATGTTGAGTTCATTCGCGCCATTGGGGTCCGGGGTGACGCCCAGCTTGCGGTAGTTCTCCGTCCAGATACCCGCATACAGATCATACGGGCTGACTCCCTGGCTGAGTGCGAGCGAGCGTGAGTTCGGAAGCCCGTTCGCATTGTTGTACCACCAGAAATTCAGGAACATCGCGTCGGAGACACGCTCGCCGGTCGGCGTTCTCAGGTAACCGTCGTTGGAGGTCGTATAGGCGTTCTGGAAACTGCGGGAGCCGTTCTCCGCCATCGCGTCATACCACACGAAGCGCAGATGGGATGCTCCAACGGACGCCGCTTTCACGCGGAAGTACTGGATGAAATCACGCATGTTTTGTGCGTCTGTCGCCGTCGTCTGGTAGTTCTCCTGGTTGATGAACCAGCCGTCGAATCCGTAATAGACCGCCGCCTCGATCAGTTTGTCCGCCACGGGGAAGGTGTTTCCATCCTTCACAAGGAGATCGCGGATGCGCTGCAGTGCCGCGTTGTCCGGAGAGCCATTCCAGCCGTAGAAAATCTTGCCATAGATGCGCACGCCGTTGCGGTGTGCGGCATCGATCGTGTGGGCGGTGGGAGTCAGGATCGTCTTTGTGTCACGGTCGGAGGAACCCCAGAAAACCATGTCATCCGTGTACTGCCACATGCTCGGTGCGAACAGCCGGTAGGTGCGGAAGCCGCTCGGACTGGCAACGGGGATGGTGTTGAAGGTGGTGATGGACTGCACCCGCGCCTCTCCCGGCCGTGCGTGGGAGTTCACATTCCACAGGGAGTTCAGCGCCGCGTTCTCGGATGCTTTCGGCGCGGTGAAGCGCGTGGCCAGCGGCACCACGCTGCGGTTGTAGGGTGCGTTGGGATCGGTCTCCGGACTCCAGTTGAGGATCTCCGTCGGGTGCCACTGCGGAGCGGCGGGTGTGAACTCGTATTGTGCGGTTGATGACAGATTGCCGGAGAGCAGCAATGCCAGCAAAAGTGCGAGGGACTTTCCGGCGGGGCGTGGCGATGGTGAGGAGGAATACGCTGGCATGGGATTGGCTTTTGGGTGTCCGGATCCACTGGCTGTCAGCGCATGGATGCGTATGAAAGCCGGAGATCCGGCATGAGGTGCACGGGCACCGGGAATTGGGGGAAGCCATTCACAGGCGTCCACCCGTTCCCTCTTCGGGTTTGGTAGTGACGGCTACCAGCCTCCAACCGCATTTCAACCGAATGTGGATTTCACGAATCCAGTGGTGGAGATCGAGCAGTGGCGGTTCCGGGAAAAATTCCGGAAAATCAACCGGTCCGGCCTCAAAAAATCAACACCCGCACCGGACGGAGCCGGTACGGGTGCGATCTATGCCTCCCATGAAATCCTGATCAGCGGATGTCGCGTGGATCTTCCCGGTCACCTCCGCCCATCCGGAAGCGGAAACCACCGCCACGGAAATTGTCGTCGAACTTGAACTTCTCGATCCGCTCCCGGACATCCTTCGGTGCGGCGGACTTGTCGTCATCCGTATCCCAAGGACCGGACCAGACTTCCTTTCCCTCGTGATCCCGGACGGTGATGTCCTTTTTGCCATCGCTGGACTTCATCTCGATGCTGCCATCGTTGTCCATGAAGCGGAATGTGGCGTCCGACTTGAACTGGAAGCCGCGGAAGCCGTTCTTCTGTGGCTCGCGTCCCGGATCGCTGTCCCGCCGGAGGGCATCTCCGCGTCGTTCCCTGAAGTTACGGAGTTGCCCGGAATCCCGCATCATCCCTTTGAGCTGGCGGTCGATCATCTCGCGGATGCGGTCGGCTTGGCCGTCCGGCATGTTGTCCAGGTCGAGGTGGCCGAGCTGCCGCGGCTCCACCACGGTGCCGGAGCCTTCCGGACGGTTTTCGAGCGTGACAGTTTTCGTTGTCTTCGCTCCCTGGTGGATGAAATCGATGGAAACCTCATCGCCCGGCTTTCCGGCGGAGATCTCCCTGGAGAGATCCGCGGGGGAGCCGACGGTTTTTCCTCCCACGTGGGTGATGACGTCATATTTGGCAAAACCGGCCTTTTCCGCGGGGCCGCCAGGGGCGAGGTCGCGGATCAGGACACCCTCGCCGGCCCGCAGGCCGATGTGGGCGGAGAGCATCTCCGGAATGTCGTCGCTGATGATGCCGATGAAAGCGGACGATGGGGCGGGTGGGATCACGCGGGGGCGTGCCTGGACTTCGGGGTCATCTCCTGTTGCCGGTGTGGAAGCCGGTGACTTCACCGATGGGGGAGGGGGTGCATCATCCTTCGGTGGCTCGATGGCCGGAGCGGGGAGGATGGCGAACAGGCCGAGGCCCGCGGGGATGATCATCTTGTGATGGATCGTTTTCATATTTACATACGGTAAGCGTAGTAGTTATGGAAATATGTCTTTTTCCGCGGCCTTCAGTCCATCTTTTCCGGGACGAAGATGTATTCGGTGCGCGGTTGTTCGACGACCACGGTTTTGCCCTCGGCGTTCCTGAGGGTCACCTTGTCGATGTAGGTTAGCTTGAGGACCCGGTGGGGTGTGCCGGATTGATGCCATGCGACGCCTTCATCCTTCGCATCGGAAAAGCCGGTGTTCATGATGTAGGGCGTGTAGTTGGATGACGGCTGCTGCGCGAGGGAAGGAGCGGCAGCGCTGGAGGCGGATTGCCTCGCGGAGATTCCATTCGCGGAAGGTGCGCGGTCCGGCATGAACAGGGCGGTGGCGGCCCCGATGAGCGCCACGGCGGCAGCGGCGGCCCACATGGGACGGTTGCCTTTCCGTGCGGCCGGCTGGAGGGGGGCGGTCTTCGGGAAGAGGACGATTTTTTCATCCATCGGGAAGGGGACATCCGCGACAATTTTCTCGAGTTCCGCCAGGAAACCGGCGGGGAGTGCGGCAGGGACATGACCACGGAGTTCCTTCTCCAGACGGAGTTCCGCGCCGGTCGATAGGGTGAGCCGGTCATCCGCGGCCGTTTCGAGGCGTGCCAGGAAATCCTGATCGAGGGCGGTGGGGGCGAGACCGCGCAGCGCCTTCTCAAGCTCCTTGGTGTCGGAAGATATGGGATCAGATGCCATGGATGGGATATGTCAGATGGAAAGGTCGCCGCGTCTGCGGGCGCCGCCGAGATGTTTTTTCAATGCTTCGAGACCATAGCGATACCGGGAGGCCGCCGTGTTTTGGGAAATGCCGAGAGTTTCGCCGATTTCCGCAAAGGTCCGCTCGCCCCATATTTTCATGGTGATGACCTCGGCGAACTTGGGAGGCAGTTCCTTCAGTCCGTCCTCGAGCTGGACACGGGTTTCATCGTCCGAGGCACCGCCTTCGAACCATGGATGGAAGGCCTCCTTGGAATCCTCTTCGATTTCCACGCCCACATTGTCTTCGCGGCGCTTGCGGCGGTCATCCTTGCGGCTGAGGTCGATCGCCAGACGGCGGATGGCCGTGTAAAGATAGGGCATCCAGGACTCCTGCCCGCCGACGAACTCGCCGGAGCGCAGTTTCTCGACAAGCTTCACCAGCGCATCCTGGAAAACATCCTGGGCGTCCTCCAGGGAACGGGTCTGCTGGCGGGAAAAGAGCAGCAGCCTGGGGCCGTTCTCAGCCAGCCACTCACGCCATGCGGAAGCGGCGGGGGAGGTTTCTGGGACAGCGGATGTTCTGGCCATGGGAGCGGGCGTTTCCATAAAAGCGTCGTCGCGCGGAGAATTTGTCTCCGGGACGTGGAAATGACCCGCAGGAACTCAGATCTTGCAACCGGCGAGTTTCAGCACCCGCGTGAAATGCGGCTTCTCCACCGGCGTGATGGAAAGGCGGGTGCCCTTCTGGCAGACGACCATCTCCTGGAGGATTTTGTCCGTTTTCAAGGTTTCCAAGGGCAGCAGTTCATCGAACTTCGCCACAAACTCAAAGTCCACCAACCACCAGCGGGGATTATCGGGATTCGATTTAGGGTCGTGGTATTCGCTTTTCGCGTCGAACTGGGTGCTGTCCGGGTAGGGCTCTGACGCCACGCGTGCGACTCCGGCGACGCCGGGAGGAGTGGCGTTGGAGTGGTAGAAAAGCGCGAGGTCACCGACCTGCATCTCTTTCCACATATAATTGCGTGCCTGATAATTGCGCACGCCGTTCCACGGCTCCTTTTTCACCCGTTCCAGTTCGTCGATGCCGAACACATCCGGCTCGGATTTGATCAGCCAGTGTTTCATGCGATGGCCTTGACGAGTCCTTCCCGTGGCGCGGGAAGGGGAAGATGCTCCGGTCCGAGTTCCAGTCCCTTGCTGGCGCGGACGTCCATTTCGATGGCCTCCAGCACGTCCAGTTCCGGGCGGAAATCCGCGGCATGGTAGGAACTGCGGACCAGCGGGCCGCTGGCGACGTGGCGGAAACCTTTTGCGAGGGCGATCTCCTTCAGTTCGTCGAAGGCATCCGGGGTGATGTATTCCACCACCGGCAGGTGCTTCGGCGTCGGGCGGAGATACTGCCCCAGCGTGAGCACCGTAACGTCGTGTTCGAGGAGGTCGTCCAGGGCGCGGAGCACCTCATCCCGGCGTTCGCCCAGGCCCAGCATGATGCCGCTCTTGGTGGCCACATTGCCGTTCACCATGGCCTTCGCTTTTTTCAGGACGGTCAGGCTGCGGGCGTATTTGGCGCGGGAACGGACCAGAGGGGTGAGCCGCTCGACCGTCTCCAGGTTGTGGTTGAAGATGTGCGGGCGGGCATCCATCACCATGGACAGCGCCCAGTCGCGGTCATTGAAGTCCGGGACCAGCACCTCGATGATGATGCCGGGATTGGTCTGGCGGATCGCCTCGATGGTCTGCTGGAAATGCTCCGCGCCGCCGTCCTTGAGATCGTCCCGGGCGACGGCGGTGATGACCACGTGGCGGAGGTTCATCCGGCGGGTGGCCTCGGCCACGCGGGCGGGTTCGTCACTCTCCAGAGCGTCCGGGCGGGCGGTTTTCACAGCACAGAAGCCGCAGGCGCGGGTGCATTTGTCCCCGGCGATCATGAAAGTCGCCGTTCCCTGTCCCCAGCACTCCCAGCGGTTCGGGCACTGGGCCTCCTCGCAGACGGTGACCAGTTTCAGGTCGGTGATCAGGGATTTGGTGGACCAGAATGCCGGATTGTTCGGCAGGCGGACCTTGATCCAGGATGGTTTCTTGTCCCGGTGGAGGGCCGGGTCCATCTTCATTTTCGGGCCGCAGGCAGACATGTTTCGGCGGTAGGGTAAGGGGGGATACCACCGGGGGAAAGGCGAATTTTTCCGTCCTTCAAAGGTCATCTCCATCGCGGCGGAACAGTTCCTTGCAGTTGTCTGGGTGGAGGGCCTGAAGATCCCCCGCGGAAGACAAATCATGGCTGGAAATTTTCCACCGTTCTGTGCCTAAGATGCGCCGCCGCCGGGGAGACACCGGCGGATACCCCACACGCCACTTTTCCCATGATGATGAACGAGCCTCCAGCCACCCCCACCTCTCAGGAACCGATCCAGGGGGAATACGATGTCGTCGTCCTCGGCGGTGCATTGTCCGGTGGTGCCACGGCCACCCTCCTCATGCGACGGAACCCGGGCATCCGCGTGCTGGTCATCGAGCGCACGGAACGTCTGACCCGGCGGGTGGGGGAGGCGACCGTGGAGGTCAGTGCCTACTTCATGGGCCGTGTCCTGGGGCTGACGAAATATCTGAACGAGAACCACATCGTGAAACAGGGGCTGCGCTTCTGGTTCAAAAGCGACGATGTGAAGCAACTCGACGAGGCCAGTGAACTCGGCGCGCTCTACCAGGTGAGGCTTCCTTCCTACCAGCTCGACCGCTCCACCTTTGACGAGGAAGTGCTGCGCCGCGCCGCGGAGGCGGGTGCTCAGGTCATCCGCCCGGCGGTGATCCGTAACGTGGAACTGAACGATGGCGGCCAGCAGACCGTGGAGTTCAAATATCAAGGTGAGACCCGCACCGTGAAGGCCCGCTGGGTGGTGGATGCCACCGGAGTGGCGGCCCTGCTCGCGCGGAAAAACGGCTGGTGGGTGCGCAATACGGAGCACCCCACCGCCGCCGCATGGTCCCGCTGGAAGGGGCTGAAGGACTGGGACGGTCTGGAGCTTTCCGCCAAATATCCCGAATGGTCGAAATCCGTCCACAGCGTCCGCGGCACCGCCACCAACCACATCATCGGCGACGGCTGGTGGAGCTGGTGGATTCCGCTCAAAGGTGGCGACACCAGCGTGGGGGTCGTCTTCGACCAGCGCATCGTCCCGTGGGAGGAGGGCGGCAGTGTCGCCGACAGACTGAAGGCTTTCCTCATGAAGCACCCTGTGGCCGCGGAGATCCTGAAGGACGCGGAGTACGATGAAGAGGACGTCCACTGGCGGCGGAACCTGGCCTACTACAGCACCACCTTTTCCGGGGATGGCTTCGTCCTCGTCGGTGATGCCGCCGCTTTCATGGATCCCTTCTACAGTCCGGGCATGGACTGGATTTCCTTCTCCACCAGCAGCGCGGCCAACCTCATCACCCAGCAGCGCAACGGCGGGTGCATGAAGACCCTGGTGCCAAAGCACAACCGGGACTTCTCCATCTGCCACCGCCGGTGGTTCGACAGCGTCTATAAGGACAAGTACCACTACATGGCGGAGTGGGATCTCATGAGCTTGGCCTTCCGCCTGGACCTCAGCCTTTACTATTGGGGCGTGGTCCAGCCGCCCTTCGCGGAGGGAGCCACCGCGCTCTACAGCCCGCCTTACTCGCCGCCCAGCGGAAAGGTGTTCTCCGCGCTGATGAGCTGCTACAACCGGCGCTTCGCCACCATCGCCAAGCGCCGCCGCCGCCTCGGCCTGCTCGGCCGGACGAATAAGGGCAACCGCTGCCTCATTCCCGGCTTCACCCTGGAGCGGAAGGACATGTTCCGCCTCTTCGGCCTGCTGAAAGACTGGGCCGTGCTGGAGCTGAAGGAAGGTTGGAAAAGCTGGGGCCGCACGCCGACCGAGAAGGATAACGATCCGCTTTCGTTCTTCGCTCCGAAGGCTTCCGCCTCCTCCGCGGAATCCGCCATCCCGTCCAGCGCATCCACCGTCGCGGATCCTTCATGAGACGCACCACCATCTTCTATTTGTTGGTGCTCCTCATCGTGGGAGGTGGCATCCTCGCCGTGCTGAAAATGGGGCACTCCCTGCCGCTGCCGGTTCCGGCGGATGGGTCGGCGGCCACCGTGCATGCTCCGGCCGCGGCAGCAGCCGAAACCGGTGCCGTGGAAAGCATGTTCTCCACCCTGCGGGCGAACTTCGCCCATCCACTCAGCCACCTTTTCATCCAACTGCTCGTCATCATCTCAGCGTCGCGGTTGATGGGTGGTCTGTTCGCCCGGTTCGGCCAGCCGTCGGTCATCGGGGAAATGATGGCCGGCATCCTCCTCGGACCATCCCTTTTCGGTTGGGTGTCCCCGGAGTCGTTCGCCTTCGTCTTCCCTCCGGATTCGCTCGGCACGCTGAAGCTTCTCAGCCAGATCGGCGTCTGCCTGTTCATGTTCGCCGTGGGCATGGAACTGGACATGCGGCATGTGCGGAACAAGGCGCACACCGCCGTGGTCGTCAGCCACGCCAGCATCGCCATCCCGTATCTGCTGGGCGTGCTGCTGGCCTACTTCCTTTTCTCCAGTCTCGCCCAGCCGGGGACCAACTTCCTTTCCTTCGCGCTCTTCATGGGCATTTCCATGAGCATCACCGCCTTCCCGGTGCTGGCCCGCATCCTGCAGGAGCGGAAGATGACGAACACCTATCTCGGCCACACCGCCGTCACCTGCGCCGCAGTGGACGATGTGACCGCATGGAGCGCCTTGGCCTTCGTCGTCGCCATCGCCGGATCCACCAGCCTGGTCGGCTCCGCGCTGAATCTCGGCCTCGTCGTCATCTTCATTGTCGCCATGGTGTGGGGCGTGCGCCTGTTGCTGCCGAAGATCATCGGCTCCGCCGAAATCGAGAAGGCAGCACCTTCCCGCCGCACGCTGGCCATCATCGTCGTCCTGGTGCTGGCCTCCGCCCTCTGCACGGAAGCCATGGGCATCCATGCGCTTTTCGGAGCGTTCCTCGCCGGTGCCATCGTCCCGGACAAGGAAGGCTTCCGCGAAAAACTCAGCCTGCGCATCGAGAATTTCAGCACCGTGCTGCTGCTGCCGCTGTTCTTCGCCTTCACCGGCCTGCGCACGCAGATCGGCCTGCTCAATGACTTCAGCGGCTGGATGATTTGCCTCGCCATCATCGGTGTGGCCACCCTTGGGAAGCTCGGCGGCAGTGCCTTCGCCGCCCGTTTCACCGGCATGAACTGGCGGGACTCCCTCCAGCTCGGCGCGCTCATGAACACCCGCGGCCTGATGGAACTCATCGCGCTGAACATCGGTTACGACCTGGGTATCCTTTCGCCACGCATCTTCGCCATGCTGGTTATCATGGCTCTGGTCACCACCGCCATGACCGGCCCGCTCCTCACCTGGTTCGGCAAGATCAAGGTCCGTGAAGACCAACCTGCCGGTGCAGGCAAGGCGCATCCCGTTTGATTTCATCCATGAGCAATACCAGCCGTCCCCGCATCGCTGTCGTCGGCAGCGGTCCTTCCGGTTCCATCCTCACCGCGCTGCTCGCCGACAAGGGCGCGGATGTCACCCTCTTCAACGGCGGCAAGCGTCCGGAGATGATCGTCGGGGAATCCGGCATCCCCGCGCTGGTTCCCGTCATGCGGAGGCTCGGCATCGAGGATGAGGTGGCCGCCATCGCCCAGCACAAGCCGGGCGCCACCTTCGCCTTCGGCAGCGAGAGTCCCATCCAGCTCAGCTTCCGCTCCATCGAGGGCATCCTGCCCGCCTATTCCTACAATCTTCCACGCCCGCAATTCGATCAGATCATCGAAAACCGCGCACGGCGCAGCAAGGCCCGCTGGGTCGAAAAGGAGGCGGGCATCATCCTGGCTCCGGAAGGCTCAGGACGCGAGGTTATGTTCGATGACGAAACGCTGGCACAGGTTCCCGAATGGGAAGGCAAGCAGCCGGACCTTATCGTGGACGCGACGGGACGCCGCCGCACCATCGCCAGGTTGCTGAAGATCCCCGTGAAAACGGGTCCTCGGAAAGACGCCGCCCATTTCGCCCACTTCACCGGTTGGCATCACCCCGGCCCTCCGGGGCAGATCATCATTTCCCGCACCGTCTATGGCGGTTGGAGCTGGCAGATCCCCCTGCGCGACTGCATGTCGGTGGGCGTGGTGGTCCCCGGGGAGACGCTCCGCGGGTTCGGCTCCACGCCGGAGGAACGGCTGGAGACGGCGATCGAAAAAGATCCCATCCTCTCCGCCGCCGGAAAGGACCGCCAGCGCATCTCCGGCGTCCCCATTTACTCGAACTACCAACTCATCAGCGACCGCTCCTTCGGCCCCGGCTGGGCGGCGGTGGGGGATGCCTTCGGTTTCGTCGATCCCATGCTGTCCCCCGGCATGTGGATCGCCCTCCGCAGCGGCGAGTGCCTGGCCGATCTCATCAACCCGGACGGTCCCAACGACTGGGATGCCATGCTCCGGACCTATGAGGACGAGATGAGGCACCGCCTCGTTTCCTGGCAGGAACTCATCGAAAAATTCTACAACGGCGAAATGATGGCCGCCTACGCCACCGGTGAGCGATTCGCCAACAGCGTCTTCGGTCCGTTGTTCAAGGTGGTCAACCGTCACATCGACCGCCACTTCGCCTCCATGTGCTGCGGAGCCTATACGGAAAAGCCCTACAGCCGGAAACTGCTCGGCTTCCTCTGCAAGAACCCGCGCGGATTCGATCCGGCGAACTACCGGATCGGCGCCTAGGATCGCCCGTGGCTGCTGCGTCCCGCAGCAGGCCGTGGCATCGGCGTCCCGCCGATGTTCTTCAGAGCTTTGGCGTCCAGCTAGCCGCTCACTCCCCGGACAACTCAAAAATCGACCGCAGCTCAATAAACTCGCTCGGTTCGGCAGTCACCCGTCGTTCCCGGCCCAGAGACTCCTCATACGAGTCCATCTCGAAGATCCAGTGGCCGCCAACATCTTCCTCTATCCCCATGACTGGTCATTCGGTCAGCCATCTCCACACGGGCATCCTCCCGCACAAGCTCTTTTACTTCGGAAGATTCCTCCCGTCCGGATCCACGTTGGGAACGATCTTCCTCATCGGCAGCGAGTTTCGTGTCGTATTTGATCTTCCGCGGCCACTGCTCCGCTGGCGCATTTCTCCCCTTGGTGGTATCTGCCCGCCTTCACTTGGGCCGCCTCGATGTGCACTCTCACCCTGATGGGGAAGGTAGCCTTCGCCCACGCACCGTTCTCCATCCTCAGGCCTGACCTCTCGGTCATTCTCATGCCCGCCGTGGCGGTCACGATCTTCGTCGGCTCTTTCGTCGGTGAGATCGTCTGGGTCAGCTACGCCATCCGCAAGCTCCCCGCCTGTTCCACCCCCTTCATCGGCAGCCAGATCGTCGGCGTCGTCTGGACCCTCTGGTGGATGCCGATGGTGCTGCTCAATGTCGGCGTGTTCCCCGATCTGCCGCCCTTGGCGCTCCTCGTCAGCATGCTCGGCATCGCCGCCATGTGCTCCTTCGTCTATCACCACACCAGGAGCGGCATCGCGGTGCTGATCCTGCAAATGATGGTCAATTCCTCATCCGTCATCTTCCCCGTGATCCCTCACACCGGCGGAGTCGGCACCTTCGTCGCCTACGGCATCGTCTATTACACTGCCGTCGTCCTGCTCTACCTCCGCTTCGGCCCGAAGCCGATGTTGCCAAGCAAGGCAAGCGAGCCGGAAATTATGCCGGTGGGCCAGCCGCAATAATGCATCTGAGAAAAGCCGCCAAGCTTTAGAGTGGGTCTAAGCAATACGTCGAGCTTAGCCTTGCTATCAAGTGATAGTAGTAGGTAGCCAAGAAAATGCCGATGCGAAATCAGCAAATCTAAAAAATAAGGATAAGCGTTTTCAATCCATCCTTATAATTGTCACCAATGCACAGTTTGCTTCCTTCCAAGGATGGATCAATCATGGATGTAGTAAATATTATCTGATGATCAATAACCGACTCTCTCGATAACTCTACGATTGCTTTTTGAAAACGCCCGCTTCGCGCAGGAATCATCCCTTTGTCCTCTATGCAGTCACATAGAATAAATCTGGGGTATCTCATGAATTCCAAGCGCAAGGATGCGAATAGGATCGCAAAATGAACAGCGTTTCTTGCGTAAACTACGGAGCTCGCCGAGAAATTATTCCGACCATCAATATAAAAGGTATTATTTTTCCAGTCGAGGGTCACATTTTCCGCTGAGGTAAACCGTTCCTCCACATCATCGGTCTTGAGGATTTTGAGGGCAATATCACTGATCATCTGATTGACTATAGCAGCCCGCGACTCACGCTTTCTTTTGTTTTGAGCAATAGCGTGGCGATAGTTCTCCGTTTGACTTTGGATCTCCTTTTCTCGATTTTCGAAATCTTTCAATATTCGAATAGATTTTGTGGCTTGCTCTAACGACCTAACCTTCTCTGTTAGTTCGCCTCTTTTCTGAAATAGATCGTCCAATCTGCTATCTCGCGAAGTTTTCGCCAATTTTAGGTTCGCATCTTGCTCTTTTTGGGCTTGCTGAAGAAGACTGAGGTTGGTTTTTGCGTCGCGCGACAATCGGTCGAATTCCGTTATCTTGGCACTAAGAATTTCAGTCGATTCCTTTCTCTGCATCTCTAATTCCGATAACATTCGAAGTGATCTTGAATCAACTTCACTAGCGCTAGATTTACTCTTGCACAGACAGCAATCACCATTTTGAGTATGTTGATCAATCGGGGTAAGGCAAACAGGGCAAAAATCCAATGTTATGTATCCAAGGCTTCTTCTGGTATTGATTGAGTCCTGAATGGAGGTAATCTTTGCTTCGATGTCTTTTATAAAGAGTTTCGAATCTTCTATTTCTAGATTGAGCGAAAATAGTTTTTCTGTGGTAAGTGCTTGAAATTTTCGAAGTTCCAGCAGCTTTTTGGATACTTCTGGATTGCTTGATTTGATGGATTTGAAGTGGTTTTCGTTGTTTATTAGTAAAATTTCACTGTTAGCAGCTTCAATATCTGAAATTGTTTTGTCGCGTTCATTTGAGACTTTTTTGAAATCTATATCTACTTCGAGTTCTGAGAAGACATGTTTCAGTGCCTTAATTTCGTTCTTGGCGGTCTCTAAGTCCTTCAATGACTGCTGTAAATTGAGTTGATCGTCATGAATCGATTTCTCATAAATGCCGAGCATCAAATCGCCAATGGCTTCGCGTTTCAATGAAGAATCGAAGCCTTCGGGCCTCAGGAGAGAATCATAAGGAGAAATTTGATCAACATAGATCAATCGAAGAATTTGATGTAAAGTTATAGAATTTCCGTCGGCTCCACGAACTTCCGGAAGGTTAAGTAATTGGAATAGCTTTTGGGAGAAACTCTCTTTGCTGCCCATCCGGGAATATGGGAAAGACTCCCAGCCGGATATTGGGTTTTTCGAGGCAGCTTCGAAGCTGCCCCAGAACAATTGCAGAGGTTGTCGAGAATCTTCACTGATGAATCTTCTCAGGGAAATAACGACATCATTTATAGATATTTCGGCGCTTACAGTGTCGCATTCTAATGCGTGTTCTTTCCATGTGTTATGGTCGCCTCCGAGGACGTAAAAAATAAAGTCGGCAATCGTAGATTTTCCGTGGGCATTATCCCCTCGAATTATATTTACTCCTTTGTGGAATTTCTGATCATACGCGGCAACTCCTTTGTGGGAGATTACCAGGCGATTTAGTCGCACATTGGGAAGAAAGGGGTTCATTGCAGAAGATCGTATTTATACTCCATCAGGCCGGATCTATGTTTAAGTCCTCCGGGACCTCCAAAAGTTAGTGTTGGCAGTTCGTGAGCGAGGAATGTCAGAAGGTTTCCCAATTCCAGTGCTCGATCTCTGATTTGATTGGAGAGATCTTGAGGTATCGCTTCATTTGACCTTTTGATTAAATTGTGATTTTTGAAAAGGTCGGTGTTAATCAATCCTTTTGAAAGTAAGGAGTGGATTGCAATGTTATGAATGATTTCAATCTGATTGAAAGTTCGCATTGGGTTCTCCAGTCGAGAGTAAGAATTTGCTAACTTTTTGAACTCTGCTCTGTAATGAACCAATGCTTGGGGGTATTTGAGTTTCGAAACTTCTCCGGGAAATAAGAGATAAAAATCAATGATCCGCAACTGATTTGGAGTGAATGCGTGATTTCTGTTTTCCTCTAAAATTTGGAGGATTCGAAATATGTTATGGTAGCAATCTTGTGCGGGATTGTATAATAACATGTTAAGACCATTTTAAATGGCAGTTGCCAGTTAGGAAATAGATCATGCCGGAAATTTCCGATTGATCGATGCGAAGCGGGTTTGATCCTAATAGATTCTCGATGGCATCAATTAGCTCGGTCTGGATTAGTTGATCAATTTCTTCTTTTGAGCGGCCCTCAAGGATCCGAGGGCGAATAAGTGAATTGAACTTTTGCCAGATCATAGCCAGGAGGTGCGCGAAAATTTCTTGTGCTGCCTTTGAATTCTGGTGTCGTGCGAGGCACTTTGTGAATAGTTCCTTTGCTCGGATCGCGAAGTGTATTAAATCTTCTCGGTCTCCTCCCAATAGCTTTTCTTTTACGCCTATAACTGCCGTTGTGGGGTCATCTGGCTCATGCCAGTGCTGTAGCTTATCAATGATCTGGTCGAAAGACGTTCCTGATCGGATTTCCTCATCGTAACTGGCGAGGATTGCCGCTAGTGGGTTGCTTCGGGAGGGAGGAGCATTGATCGTGATCGAATTGTCGATGTTTCCTCCTGCAACATTGCCCGCCGCGGTGATGTTCCGCTGATCTACCCGATTCGAACTCACCTTTTATTGGTGGACTTGTTGATGTCACCTCCGGCTACATCGCCACCTGCAGTGATCCTTGATTGCTCTGTTATGCGTCCCCTAGATGAGGCAATCTTTTTGGATAGAACTTTGACTGTGATCGCGTACGTAATTCCTGATCCGAATAGGAGCCCGGCCAGCGCAGAAATTATGTTGTCCATCTGTGTGTCTGTAATAGCGATCTTTTGTTGCAGTTTGCAACTTTAAAATAAGCTAACAGGCATCGCTCAAGGTAATTTCAAGTTGTCGCCTTGATGAGGTGAATCGTCGGAGCAGACAGACTGATAAGAGAGAAAGAAGGGCGCATCTACCCGCCCCTTCATTGGCTAAGCTCGGACGTACACCTCCGCTCCCGCCTCGGCGAACTCCTTGCTCTTTTCATCCATTCCGGCCTTGAGGGCTTCTTCCTCGCTGAGGCCCTGTTCGGCGGCGTATTTCCGCACGTCGTCGGAGATCTTCATGGAGCAGAAGTGCGGGCCGCACATGGAGCAGAAGTGGGCGGTTTTCGCGCCGTCCTGGGGGAGGGTTTCGTCGTGGAACTCGCGGGCGGTTTCGGGATCGAGGCCGAGGTTGAACTGGTCCTCCCAGCGGAACTCGAAGCGGGCCTTGCTGAGGGCGTTGTCGCGGTATTGGGCGCCGGGGTGGCCTTTGGCGAGGTCCGCGGCGTGGGCGGCGAGCTTGTAGGTGATGACGCCAACCTTGACGTCGTCCTTGTTCGGCAGGCCGAGGTGTTCCTTCGGCGTGACGTAGCAGAGCATGGCGCAGCCGTACCAGCCGATCATGGCGGCGCCGATGCCGCTGGTGATGTGGTCATAGCCAGGGGCGATGTCCGTGGTGAGCGGTCCGAGGGTGTAGAAGGGAGCCTCGTGGCACCACTCGAGCTGCTTGGCCATGTTTTCCTCGATCATGTGCATGGGCACGTGGCCGGGGCCTTCGTTCATGACCTGGCAGCCCTTCGCCCAGGCGCGCTCGGTGAGTTCGCCCTGGACCTGGAGTTCGCCGAACTGGGCCTTGTCATTCGCATCCGCGATGGAGCCGGGGCGGAGGCCATCGCCGATGGAGAAGGAAACGTCATAGGCGGCGCAGATGTCGCATATCTCATCCCAATGGGTGTAGAGGAAGTTCTCCTTGTGGTGGGCCAGGCACCACTTCGCCATGATGGACCCGCCACGGGAAACGATGCCGGTCATGCGGCTGGCGGTGAGCGGGACGAAGCGCAGCAGCACACCGGCGTGGATGGTGAAGTAGTCCACGCCCTGCTCCGCCTGCTCGATGAGGGTATCACGGTAGAGTTCCCAGGTGAGGTCCTCCGCCTTTCCGTTCACCTTTTCCAGCGCCTGATAGATGGGCACGGTGCCGATGGGGACGGGGGAGTTCCTCAGGATCCACTCGCGGGTGGCGTGGATGTTCTTGCCGGTGGAAAGGTCCATCACGGTGTCCGCGCCCCACTTCGTGGCCCAGCGCATTTTCTCCACCTCTTCCTCGATCGAGGAGGCGACGGCGGAGTTCCCGATGTTGGCGTTGATCTTCACCAGGAAATTCCGGCCGATGGCCATCGGCTCGCATTCCGGGTGGTTCACATTGAGCGGGATGATCGCGCGGCCCGCGGCGACCTCACTGCGGACGAACTCCGGGGTAATCTCCGCCGGGATGCGCTGCGGGAATCGTCCGAAAATGCCGGGAGTGTAGGGGCTGTCGGGCGATTGGTGGGAACCGGCGTGCTGCTTGTCCAGGTGGTTGCGGAGGATGTCATCCTTCATGTCCGCGATCTGGGCGCGGCGCATGTTTTCCCGGATGGCGACGTATTCCATCTCCGGAGTGATGATGCCGGCGCGGGCGTAGGCGAGCTGGGTGACGGCCTTGCCGGTGGCACGCAGCGGCTGGCGGCGGTCGGCGGTGAGGCCGGGGAACTCGACGAACTTGTTGGCGCGCTCCGACTTCGAGGCGAACTCGACGTGCTTTTCCGTGAGGTAGCCGTTGTCCTGCGGCTTCACCGGGCGGCCCTCGTAGGCTTCGACGTCGCCGCGCTTCAGGATCCACTCGCGGCGCAGGGCGGGCAGGCCTTCCTCGACGGTGCCGGTGAAGGCGGGGTCGCCCCAGGGGCCGGAACAATCATAGACGCGGACCGGCGCGTTCGGCTCGATCTTGCCGTTGAAGGACTTCGTGTCGGAAAGGGAGATCTCACGCATCGGCACCTGCACCTCCGGGAATAGCTCACCCTGGACATAGACACGGGTGGAGCGGGGCAGGGGGGCGCGGGAGGCGTCGTGTTTCACGGCGGATGCGTCAGGAGCCGGAGTGCCGGTGGATTCGTCGGTGGAGATCATCTGGAAGTGGAGAGTTGGTGGTTGGGAGTTGAGAGAAAGAAAAAGGCCACGTTTGCGGGAAACGTGGCCGGAGAGAGAGGAGTGGTTGGGCTCGACTTCCTACGGCGGCGTGACCCGCGTCAGGTTCGGAGGGTCTATTCCGCGCACCGGAAAATCTCGGCTCCATGATCGAGGAGCACCCCTGTCGTATGTGGGGAAACGCTGGCGGACGATGTTCTTTCTGTCAAGAAAGCCGTGGAGGGGGACGGCGGCCCAGAAACTCCGCTCATTTGTTCCCCATTTCATCCCGCTCCGCCAGGCGTTCGGCTTCCTCCGGGCTTTTGCCCTGCCGTTGGTAGGCCTCGATCCGGTGAGGGCGGGAGATGGCATCCAGAAAAGGTTTCCGGATACTCTCTCCGGTGGAGGGCGGTAGCTGGAGGCAACCGCCCGACAGGATGACCATGATCGCGAGGATGGTCGGTTTCATCGGTAGCGGGAGGTTCTGCCATGATTGCCGGAGGAATTCCAATTCCAACGGATGGTGCTTCGGGACAGGACTCCTGTATCACGGAGGAAAATGGAGTGGCGGTGCTCCGATGGAAACGGCTGGGAAAGGAGCCGCGCCAGAAATTTCAAATCCGTGTAAGTATTTCTTGATCTGGTTGCCCGAATCAGCAACGGTGCGCGCCCGGTCGCGGGGCGTAGCTCAGCCTGGTAGAGCGCCTGCTTTGGGAGCAGGATGTCGTCAGTTCGAATCTGGCCGCCCCGACCACTTATCAGCCCTCCTTTTGGAGGGCTTTTTTGTCCCCGCGCTGCGGAAATTTCCCCTGATCCGTAATCGACATGCGGACGGGCTGTGGATGGGATCGGCGGATGACCATCTTCCGGTCCACCGCTCTCGGGTTGCTGTCGCTTACCTTTTCCTCCTGTGGCGATCCGCAGGCTGCCGCGAAACGGAGCGCCGCGGAGCGGGAGATCGCGTTTGCAAAGGCCGAGATGGCTTCTCTGGAACTGACGATCACCAGCCTGAAAGAGGATGTCGCCACCTTTGAAAAGCATGCCAGCCGCCCGGAGGAACCGGAGTATGCGGCGGTGATCCCGGAGGCACGGACAAAGTGGATGGACGCACGCGACCAACTGCGGGACGCCGGGCACCGGCGCGATGAACTGTCCCGCACGATCCGACAAAAGGAGGCGGATCTCGAAGCCGCCCGCTAGCAGGATAGGGGGCGAAGTGCCTCCCCATCCGGCAATGCGCATCATCCTCAGCGACCAAGGATGGTGGCTTCATCGTCACCCAGATTCGTCCTCACGTTGTCAGCGCGGACGTCTTGTGCAGTACGCCGCCGCTTGGGAGCGCCATTTGCGGGGGAACTGGGTGCTGGGGATGGGCTTTCCTGTGGATCGGGTTTCTTCGGTTTCATGGATCTGATGGGTTGGGGTTCACCCGTGGTTCCGCAGGGGACATGCCACCTGATGGGAGACTCGGTCTAACGGGAGATCCGGTGAAATTTTCACCCTGCCCGCTCTTTTTTTCGTGAAACCCCGTAACGAATCCGTGGACTTTCTTTTGTGGAGAGTATGGCACCAAATCCACAACAGCAACCAGGGGGGGATCCCCGGCCTGATGATCCGCTCGCGGGGTTCGACCCGGTGGATCTCCTCATACAGGGCGCGGGCGACACCCATACGGAGGGAGGGAAAGGCACGTTCGATCCGCCCACCATCGCCGAACTCGCTTCACTGTTCCCCCGGTTCTCCATCCAGCGTCTCATCGGTCGCGGAGGCATGGGGGCGGTGTATGAGGTGCGGCAGTTGGAGCTGGACCGTACGGTCGCCCTGAAGATCCTGCCGCCGGAGATTGGAGGACGGCCCGGCTTTTCGGACCGTTTCGCCCGCGAGGCGAAGGCACTGGCGAAGCTGAACCATCCGGGCATCGTCACGTTGCACGAGTTTGGACAGGCCGGGGGTCTTCATTTCATTCTGATGGAATACGTGGACGGAGCGAGCCTGCGCGACCTGCTGGAACACGGACGCATCTCCCCGCGCGAGGCGTTGGCCATCGTCCCGCAGATCTGTGACGCCCTCCAATACGCGCACGACCACGGCATCATCCACCGGGACATCAAGCCGGAGAACATCCTGCTCGACCGGCTGGGCCGCGTGAAGGTGGCTGACTTCGGCCTGGCGAAGCTCGCGGAATCCACGGATGAAACACCCGCCGCATCCACCGCTGGCGGGGCGCTCCATCTCACGGAGATCGGGAAAGTGATGGGCACCCCCTCCAACATGGCGCCGGAGCAGCTTTCCTCTCCGGGTGAAGTGGACCACCGGGCGGACATCTATGCGCTCGGCGTGGTGTTCTACCAGATGCTCACGGGGCAGCTTCCGGACAAGGCCCTGGAGGCCCCGTCCACGAAGGTCAGGCTCGATGTCCGGCTGGATGAAGTGGTTCTGCGCGCGCTCCAGGCGAAGCCGGAACTGCGCTTCCAGCAGGCCAGCATCATGAAGACACAGGTGGAAGGGTTGCATCCATCCATGACCCAGCCAACAGCGGCTGGGAATCCCTGGAACCTCGACTACCGTTCGGAAGCGACGCTTTTCGGACTGCCGCTGCTGCACGTCACCTCCGGGCCGGATCCGGAAACGGGGCAGGAAAGGATCGCGAAAGGGATCGTCGCCATCGGCAGCAGGGCGCGGGGTGTGCTCGCCATCGGTGGAACGGCCTTCGGCGTCGTCGCCATGGGAGGGATGACGACGGGTGTCATCTCATTCGGAGGATTTGCCACAGGTCTTTTAGCCTTCGGTGGCTTGTCCGTCGGGCTTGTCGGTGCGCTTGGCGGCATGGCAGTGGCACCGGTCGCGGTTGGGGGAGCGGCGCTCGGTTACTACAGCTTCGCCGGAAGCGCCTTCGGAGTCCACCCGCTGGGGTCGAATGCGAATGATCCGGAGGCACGGGCATTTTTCCACCCATGGGGACCTGCCATGATCAACCATGTCGGCTGGATCCTCACGGCGCTCATGGCCTTCGTTTTCCTCGTCGGCTTCGGCGTTCCCATGTGGGTGCAGCGGAATCTCACGCTGGGGAGGGAAATGAGGCGTCAGGAGCGGAAGCGGGGCATTCTCACCACTGTGCTGGTCGCCGTGCCGACATTCATGTTCGCGTTCCTTTTCACCCAGTTCGTTTCCAGGAAGGAAGGGCGGAAACCCGCATCACCTCCACCGGAGCAGGCCGTGAGCCAACCGGTCGTCGTGGAATCATCCGGAGAAGCGACCTCTCCTCAGCCGGACGAGGGGCTCCTGTCATGGCTGGCGATGATCGACGCCCGCCAATATGAGGGAAGCTACGCCGATCTCTTCCCGGTCGCACGGGAGTCCGCAACGGTGGAGCAATGGCAACTCACCATGAAAACCTTCCGTGAGCCGCTGGGAGCGCTGATCACCCGCATGCCGAAGAAAATGGACGAACGGACGGTCCTGCCCGGCATGCCGGATGGTGAATACCGGATCTGGCAGTTCGAGAGCGATTTCGGGAACAAGAAGAAAGCCGTCGAAACCGTGACCATGGCAAAGGAAAACGGCGTCTGGAAACCCATGGGCTACTTCATCCGATGAACCGCTCCTTCAAAGCAAACTGGGGCCGCCCGCTGATCCTCATCTCGACCGCAGCCACCCTCATCTGCCTGGGCGTCGCCATCCACTCATGGCAGCGGGGCCACCATGGTTTCCTCCGCTTCTGGCTGCCGCTCCTTCTCCCGTTCACCGCACTGCCGTTCATGGTGCGGGGCTACCGCATCATCCCGGGTGAGCTCATGGTGCGGCGGCTGTTATGGGAAACGGACATTCCACTCGCCGGACTGGCGGCCGCGGAACGCGAACCGGAGATCATGAAGGGCTGTCTGAGGCTTTGCGGCAACGGCGGGCTTTTCTCCTTCACCGGTTGGTTCTGGAACCGGAAGCACGGGATGTTCCGTGTCTTCGCCACCAACACGCGGGATATGGTGGCGCTGAAGATCGGACGGAAAACCATCGTCGTTTCTCCGGATCGACCTGCGGAATTCATCGCCGCCTTGGAGGAAAGGATACCACGGCATGAGTGACGGGCGCTTTGCCACCACCCGGTGGACCATGGTCATGAATGCGGGCCGTCATGGTTCCGTGGAAGCGGAGAAGGCCCTCGCCGCGCTGTGCGAAACCTACTGGTTCCCCATCTACTCCTTCATCCGCCGCCATGGCCGGTCAAAGGAAGATGCCGAGGACCTCACCCAGTCGTTCTTCGCCGGATTGCTGGATCGTGGGGCATTCGGGCAGCTCGATCAGGCACAGGGAAAGTTCCGCGCCTTTCTCCTGGCCACCGTCAAAAACTATCTGTCGAACGCACGCGACAGGGAGCAGGCCCTGAAACGCGGCGGCGGCCTCATCCATCTCTCATTGGACTGGGAGAGCGCGGACTCCCGCTTCGCCATCGCCTGCGGTGATGGGAGAACCCCCGAACAGGATTTTGACCGGGAGTGGGCGCTCACCCTGCTCGCCCGCGTCCTCTCGCTGTTGGGCGATGAATTTTCCCGCTCCGGCAGGGCGGAGGAATTCGGCGTGCTGAAATGCTACCTCACGGAAGCGAAAGGCGGGATGCCCTATGAGGACGCCGCCCGTCTGCTGGACATGGAAGCCGGCGCCGTCCGCGTGAGGGTCCACCGCCTCCGCAAACGCTACCGGGAATTGCTCAGGCAGGAGATCTCATCGACCCTCGCCGATCCAGCGATGGCCGAAGAAGAGTTGTCAGCCCTGATGAGCGCGTTCGGATAGACACGTCCGTGTCAGAGGGTGAGCTGGGCACCCAGCTCCACCACCCGCCCCGGCGGGAGCTTGAAGTAGGCGGTGGCAGGGGAGGCGTTCCGGGCCATGGTGGCGAAGATCGAAAGGCGGATGCGGTCGAGGAGGTTCGCTTTTTTCCCCACCCCGTAAGTTTCCCTGCCGAGGAAGTAGGTCGCCTTCCCGGGCTGGAAGCGGATCGACTCCGGAAGGTATTTCTTCAGCGCCGTCGGGACATCCGGCTCATCGGCGAAGCCGAAGCGCAGAACCACCCGGTGGAGGCCGTGTCCCAGCTCCGCATGGGTGAGCGACTCCTCCGGCGGAGCATAGGGTTGATCCATGGTCACCACGTGGAGGAGGACGATCCGTTCGTGCAGCACCTGGTTGTGCTTCAGGTTGTGGAGCATCGCACCGGGGACGATGTTGCCGCCTCCGGTCATGTAGATGGCGGTGCCGGAAACCCGGTGGATCTTTCCTTTCCCCAGATCCCGCAGCAGCATGTCAACGGGCAGGGAGTCCCGCTGGATGCGTGCGAACAGCAGGCGGCGGCCGCGGATCCAGATCAGCATGAGGCCCATGAAGCTGGAGGCGATGACCAGTGGCAGCCAGCCCCCGTGGACGATCTTCGAGGCGTTTGCCAGCAGGAACGCTCCATCCACCGTCAGGAAGGCGAGGGTGAACAGGCCGGCCTTTGCCAGCGACCAACCCCACACCGCCCGCGCCGCGGAGAAGAACAACAGCGACGTGATGGTCATCGTCAACGCGATGGCGATGCCGTAGGCCCCGGCGAGGGCGGACGAGGAACCGAACTCCACGACCAGGATGATGCAGGCCACGGCGAGGAACCAGTTGATCGCCGGGACATAGACTTGGCCCACTTCCTCGTCCGAGGTGTGGAGAATGCGGAAACGTGGCAGCACGCCGAGCTGGACCGCCTGGGTGGTCAGCGAGAATGCCCCTGAAATAAGCGCCTGGCTGGCGATGATGGCGGCTCCGGTGGCGAGCAGCGTCAGCGGGAAGCGGAGCATCTCCGGAGCCATCAGGAAGAACGGGCTGCGGATGGCGCTGGGATCCTCCACCAGCAGTGCGGCCTGGCCGAGGTAGTTGAGCACCAGCCCGGGAAGCACCACGCTGAACCAGGCCACCCGGATCGGGCGTTTTCCGAAATGCCCCAGATCCGCATACAGGGCCTCCCCCCCGGTCACGGCGAGGAAGACGGCGGCCAGCAACGGCAGGGAGTGTCTCCATTCCCGTAAGAGGAATGAGAAGCCCTCCAACGGACTCAGTGCGGACAAGACCTGCGGGTGGGTGAGGATCATCCGGATGCCGAGCAGACCGAGAACGACGAACCACAGCAACACCACCGGGCCGAACAGCTTGCCAACGATCTCAGTACCCTTCTTCTGGATGGCGAAAACTCCGGCCAGCAGCGTGACTGAAATGGGGATCACCCAATGCTGGAGCGTGGGTGCGCTAACGGTGAGACCCTCCACGGCGGATAGGACGGAGATCGCGGGGGTGAGCATGCCGTCGGCATAGATGAGGGCGGCACCCGCCAGCCCCAGCAGGAGAACCGTCTTTGGATCGGCTCCTCCCAGCCGCCGGGAAGCGGACCGGATCAACGCGGAAAGGGACAGGATTCCGCCTTCCCCCTTGTTGTCCAGCCGTAGGATGATGAAGAGATACTTCACCGAAACCACCAGCAACAGCGACCATACCACCAGCGAGGCGGCCCCCGTCAGGTTGTGCGGGGTCATCGCCACCGCGTGGGCATGAGGACCGGCGAAACACTCACGGAACGCGTAAAGCGGGCTGGTGCCGATGTCGCCGAAGACAATGCCAAGGGCGGCCAAAGCCGCACCGGCGATCCGTGGATTCGCGGCGCGACCGCCGGGAGACGCATTCATCGTGCGCGGGATGAGTTCCCGCGGACGGATTAGAAAGCGTTTCCCAGCCGTTCCGGAAAGTAAAAAACGGATCAAACGGATGTTTGCGGGCGGTGCATTCCGGAAACTTTTTGATGCCTTCCCACCGGATCCGGGGTTCAATGCTGGTGATGCGCTGGCGTCCTCTGATCTTTGTGACCGGCTTCCTGCTGACGGCGGTGGGAGGCTATCTGGTGGCGCGTACAGCGATCCCGCCCAAGAAGAACGTGCAGGCCGTGGAGAATGGGAAATCCTCCAGCCCGAGACTGCCGCATGAGATGATCAATCCGGATCCGGACTTCCGCAAAGGAACGAGGCCCGCCTTCCAGGCCGACCGCGAGGCGCAGGAGGCCGGAGCGCTCGTCGGGCAGCGCACTCTCGTGTTCGCGAACCGGGCCGCGATGGAGGCGTTCATCGCGCGCGCTGCTGGCAAGGTGAAAGTGATGGGACGGCTGGACCGGTTGTCCGCTCTGCGGATCGGTTTCCTGAACTACGATGATCTCGCCGCGTTGCTGGATGGGAGTGAGGAGATCGGGCTGATCTTTTCCGCCACCTTTCCGGAAAGCGAATCCGTCGCCGCGCAGCCGGGTGCCGTGCCCATGGGGAATGGACTCCTCGAATGGCTGGGCATCACGGGAGATCATTCATCATGGGGGCAGGGGGTGCGGATCGCGGTGCTGGACACCGGGGTGAGCGCACACCCGGCGTTCGGAGGCCAGGTCATCCCCATCGGGGCGGCCGGAGATCCGAATGGTCATGGAACGGCGGTGGCGTCGATGATTCTGGGGAATACCTCGCTCTTGCCGGGTGTTGCCCCGGGTTCCACGGTCATCTCGCTCCAGGTGGCGGATGAAAACGGCTACTCGGACAGCTTCAGGATCGCCGGGGGGATCTTGGCGGCGATGGATGCCGGGGCGGTCATCATCAACATCTCCCTCGGCAGCACCGGGGACAGCGCGCTGTTGAGGAGCGTGGTGGCGATGGCGCGGGAGGCGGGCGTGCTGATCGTCGCACCCACCGGCAATTCCGGGTCCGGGCAGGTGTTGATGCCAGCGGCCTATGAAGGGGTGATCGGTGTCGGGGCGGTGGACAAGGCGGGGAAGGTGCTGGCTTTTTCGAACACGGGCGTGGGCATCGACTTGGTGGCTCCCGGCTATGGTCTGAATGCAGCGTGGACGGGGGATGGCGCGGCGGCTGTCAGCGGGACATCCTTCAGCGGACCGATCGTGGCCGGGATGATCGGCGGAGTCATGCAACAGATGAAGGTCACCAACCTCCAGGCGTGGGACATCATCCTGCGGAATCTGGATGAGACGGGGCAACCGGGGTACGATTTGAGCGCTGGCAATGGATCACCGAACTTCGCACGGGCATTGGCATCCGGAACCGCCGGCATCTACGATGCTGCCTTCGCTTCCTATTGGGTGGACCCCTCCCTCCCGGACCAAATGCAGGTGACCATCCAGAACCGGGGCACCGAGCCGTTGGTCAACACGGCGGTCACGGTGAAGGGGCCGGGCGGCACCAGTTATTTCAACGCGACATCCCTCAAAGTCGGTGCGATCCAGACTTTCTCCGTGCCGATTGGCCGGAACCAGGGTGGAAGCGCCAATTTCGAAACCACCGTCACAATTTCCGGTGGCCAGCAGGATGCCCGGCCGGGTAACAATATCCGGGTTGAAACTCACACACCGTCTCCGGGCTGGTAGCCTGGCCTTCCTTCTGTCCGCTGGGAGCCTGTCGGCCCAGCCGATGCGGGAGGCTCCGCATCCCGGTGCCGTGCCGGTCAACCAGCTCGCCATCGCCGGCAACGCCTGCGGACCGGCGGCCCTGCTCTCCGCCTTCCGCTTCGGCAGTGATGGATGGCGGAAAGCCGCGGATGCGGTGGAAGGGGGGGATGACCGCCAGCGGCTGCGGAAAATCATTACGGATGTCGGCATGCGGCCATCGAAGTCCCTCGGCGGGCGTCCCCGCTGGTCGAAGTCCGGCGTCAATATAGCGGACCTCTGTGACATGGCCAACGAGATGGTCAAGGGACCTTTCCTCCCGGATCTCGAATACGAAATCATGGTCCTGAAACCGGAGGAATCCCACGCGGATTTGCTGGAGCGGGTGCATGGCAGGTTGGAAAAATCCTTGGCGAAGGGAATGCCCCCGGTGGTCGGCATCCGCAGGTTCGTGAAGCGGAAGGGCGGTTGGGTGGTGGTCGAAGCCCATTTTGTGACCGTCATTTCCATTCCCCGGAAACTGGAGAAAGACGCGGACTCGTTCCCGGTCATCTACCTCGACCCGTGGGGCGGGCGCCGCTGCGAGGGACGCGTGGCGGTTTCCGACAAAGAGTTCCTCGCCGGAGACGGCCGGACCGACCCCATCCTGGCACCGTGTCTGGAAGCCGTGTTTCCCCAGGCACTGGTGGGAAAGAGCAAGGTGGGCAAGGGGGAGGCGACCCTGCTGACGGTATCCGCCGCCATCGGTTGCTGGTGATCTTCAGGAAAAAGAGAAGCGGCCCGCCTGATCACCATCCTGGAAAAACCCAAAACCAGGAAGTATCTCACGCGGGCCGCCTTGTCTCGCGACATGGACCAATACCCCGGGTCCGGGCGCTTTCTATCAAGAATCAAGATTCCGGAAAAATTTTCAGGAAAGGGAGACGAGGTGAGGTGCCGCGCATGGCCGGAAAGGAAGAGCTTTCTCCGAAAGCTCCTGTGCGACGGTCCCCCGCCCATCCATGGCACCAGGGTTCTCCGGAAATCACCTTGCCACCCCATTGGAGGGGCGATAGACCGGGCGCGCTGAGATCGGCTCCACACGGGCCGGGGCACACACGCTGTCGTGGCGGAATGGTAGACGCCGCAGACTTAAAATCTGCTGATTGCAAGATCGTGGGGGTTCGAGTCCCCCCGGCAGCATTTTTCCCAGATACCCTTCCGGATGAGTTCTTTGTTGGATCGTTTGAAGCTGTGGTTGGATCCGTTTCCCCGGTCGGGCCCGGAGAATATGGCGGTGGATGAATGGTTGCTTGAAACGATTGCTGATCCGGTTTTGCGTGTCTATGACTGGAGCGGAGCGTGGGGGAGCTTTGGATGCTTTTGTTGCTTGAATCAAGCGATTGAAAATCTTCCGGATATAGGCTTGGTTCGGCGTTCAACCGGCGGAGGAATCGTTGATCATCAAAATGATTGGACCTATTCTTTGGTAATTCCGGAAACGGAGAAATTATTCCGGATCATGGCTACGGAGAGCTATCGGCTGATCCATGAGAAGCTTTCTCTTGTTTTAAGTAATCGATTCAATCTGGTTGTTCCTGCTTCAAGCGATGCTGGATTGGGCGGGGTGTGTTTCGAGAAGCCGGTCGCATTCGATGTGGTGGATGGTGTTGGAAACAAGGTGGCCGGTGCCGGACAGCGGAGAACGAAACACGGACTGCTCCACCAAGGCTCTGTGGCGGGGCGTTGTGAAGCCGATGATTCAATCGACCGTTCAATCCGATTGGCGACTGCATTGTCCCCCCAATGGGAACAGACCGATTTCGATCCTCCATTCGAAGTGATCCACCTAAAGGTGGAGGCCAAATATGGGAACGATACCTGGACCCGGCGGCGATGATTGATTGAATCGCTTGATTCAATCAATTTTGTTTCGGTCGGCGCAACCGCACCGCACAGGCCTTGTAGTTGGGCTGGCGTGAGTGGGGATCGAATGTAGGGTGAGTCAGTTGGTTCACCTCCGGGTAGTGCATGGGGATGAACAGGTGGCCGCATTGGACGGTGGGTGCGACATAGACACGTGTTTCAATCAATCCCCGCCGGGATTCCACCATCACGGGATCGTGGTTTTTCAGGCGGTATTTCCGGGCATCGTCAGGGTGGATTTCCACGTACACCTCGCTCGGGTAGAGTTTCCGCAGGATGTCGGATTTTCCGGTCCGGGACTGGGTGTGCCATTGGCTGCTGGTTCCGCGTCCGGTGAGTAGGAGGAAAGGGAATTGCGAATCCGGCGGCTCCGGAAGGGGGGCGGGGGCGGTGAACAGAAGCTTGGCCTTGCCGCTAGGGGTGTGGAAAAGACCGTCTTCAAACAGCCTCCGCTCGCGCACCGGGCGGGAGTTTCCGCCGGACGGGAACGGCCACTGGATGCCGCCGTGTTCGTCGAGGTGGGAATATCCCTCGATTCCCGTGATGTCGCACGGGCGGTCTTTGGTGAGATCCCGCAGGATTTTGAAGACGGATTCCGGATCCGTCCAGCGGGAGAACAGCCCGCCGCAGCCCCATGCATCGGCGATCAGACGGAAAATGCGGAAGTCCGAAAGCGCCTGACCGGGTGCCTGGCGGAATGGTTTGATCGTTCCGATCCGGCGTTCGGAGTTGATGAAGCAGCCGGCCTTTTCCCCCCATGAAGCGGCGGGCAGGAGCAGGTCCGCCTCCTTCGCGCTTTCGGTGGTGTGGTACATGTCCTGGACCACCAGAAAGTCCAGCTTCTCCCGGAGCCGGGCCAGCCGACCGGAATCGATCCAGGAGTGGAAGGGATTCGTGGCGATGATCCAGAGGCCCTTGATCTTCCCTTCCTCGGCGGCGGCGAGGATCTGGTCGTAGGCGAGGGAGTACTCGCCGGGGATGTTTTCGAGGGGTATCTCCAGGAGGGAGGCGATCTTCGCCCGGTGTTCCGGATCGCTGAAATCATGGCCGCCGACCATGGAGGTCGTGTTGGAAAAAAGCCGCGAACCCATCGCGTTGCATTGGCCGGTGATGGAGTTCGCACCGGTGCCCGGCTTGCCGATGTTCCCCGTGATCAGGCAGAGATTGATCATCGCCTGGGCGGTGCGGACGCCTTCATGGGATTGGTTGACCCCCATGGTCCACCACCAGGAAACCCGCTTGCCGGGTTCTGAAACCGTCCGGGCCAGCGACTCGATTTGCTCCACCGTCAGGCCCGTTTTCTCCGCCACCGCATGGGGCGGGAAATCCGCCACGAACTGCCTGAACTCATGGATGCCCTCCGTATTGGCAATCGATACGGGATCCGTCCGTCCGTCCCGCAGGATGCAGTGGGCGAGCGAGTAAAGGAGGGCCAGATCCCCCTTCGGTTTGAGGGAAACGTGGCGGGTGGCGGCCTGGGCCGTCTCGGTGGCACGGGGGTCGATCACGATGATCTCCGGGGAGCGGCGGTTGCGCATGACCCGCTGCCACAGGATCGGGTGGGCGATGCAGAGATTCGCCCCCACCAGCACGATGACGTCGGATTCCTCGAAATCGGCGTAGGTCGCGGGCGGTGCGTCAAACCCGAACGACTGCTTGTAGGCGGTGACCGCCGTGGCCATGCACTGGCGGGTGTTCGCGTCGCAATGGAGGAATCCCATCCCGAACTTGAACAGGCAGCCGAGGAAGGCCATCTCCTCGAAGGGGATCTGGCCGGTGGAGAGGAAGGCCACGGATTCCCGCCCGTGCTGTTCCTTGATGGCCTTGAAGCGTTCCGTGAAAGTGGCGAGGGCGGTGGGCCAGTCGGTTTCCCGCAGCTTGCCGGAGGCATCCCGCAGGAGGGGGGTGGTCGCGCGGTCCGGGGAGTCGAGCGGATCAAGTGCCTGCCAGCCCTTCGGACAGGCCATGCCGAGATTGACCGGGTAGTGGGCCTGGGGACTCAGGTTGATCGCGCGGCCGTTCTCATCCAGATGGAGTTTCAACTGGCAGCCGGTGGCGCAGTAGCCGCAGATGGAAGTCGTGGTGGAGGCGGGCTTCAGGCGGGCGGGGACTTTCCCGAGTCCGAAATTCCCCGGTTCAAGCACCAGATCCCGGGTGAGGGGGCCGGTGTGGCGTTTGAGAAGACGCGTCAGCACTTCCTCTCACCCAGCAGAAAGCGTGCTAGGGACATGGCGGGCTTCCCCTCCGGCCGAAAAGCGGTTCATTCCCATGATGAACGGGAGTGATGTCCCTCCGGATCAGGCCCTGATGAGCTTGATGTGGACGATCTCCGCAGGGGCGGCGGACCGCAGCGGGAACCAGTTTCCGGCACCGTTGCTGACCACCAGGCTGGCTCCGGGTTTCTGGTAGAGGCCGGACCAGTATTTGTAGAGCATCGGCCCCGGGCCGATCTCCGGCGTGACCATCAGTTGGCCGCCATGGGTATGTCCGGCCAGAGTGAGCGGAATGCCCAGTTCCGCGGCGCGGTCGAAGGCGTGCGGATGGTGGGCGAGGAGGATGGGCAGCGCCTCCGGATTCCGGTTGTTGGAAACTTCATCCACGTGCCCATCAATGGGGTTGTTCCGCCCGTGCCAGCGGATGCCCAGCAGTTCGACCGGGTGGCCTTTGGTAGTCACCACCGCGTTTTCGTCGCGGAGGAGATTGAAACCACGATCAAGGACACCTTTCCCGAATTTCTCCGGACCTTGGAAAAGATCATGGTTGCCCTCGATCAGGTAGAGGCCCGAGCGGGGATCGATGCGGGCCATCATGTCGAGCGCCTCGGGCAGATCGTTGATGGACTGGTCGATGAGGTCGCCGGTCATCAGGACCAGATCCGCCTTCAGCCGGTTGGTGGCATCCGCCAGTTCATGGAGGAGCTTTCCTTGGGTGAACTTGCCCACGTGGGTATCGCTGAGGTGGGCGATGCGGAGTCCGTGCAGGTCGGTGGGCAGATCCTTGATGGGAACCGTGATGTCACGGACGCGGAAACGGGTCCGCTGCGGGATGCTGATGGCGGCGGTGCCGAAAGTGGCGACGACGGGCAGGCTGACAGCCACGGCACCCAGTACCCGGCGGCGGGTGGGGTCCGTCGTGGGAGCGGCCATCTCCGCCGTCTTTCCCCTCTGGATGATGGCCCGGAAGATCGAAAAGAATGCCCAGCCGATCATGCTCGGCAGGGCGATGAGCGGCAGGGCGAACAGTCCCCACAGCAAGACCAGGGAATACGGCCCGCCGGGGACTTTCGGTGCGACTTCCTGCCTCGCCAGGACGATCCAGATGAAACAGCAGAGGATGCCGATCACGCTGACAGCCAGCAAGGTGGTGATCGCGGGATGAGCCTCCAGACGGCGCAGACGCCGCAGCGCCCAGAACAACCACCCCATGGAGATGAGTGGGATCAGCAGGAGTATGACGAGGACTGGGGACACAGCGGTGGATTGCCGCTGAATCTAGCGAAGGAACTCCTTCTGTCCATGGATAGAAAGTATGGAAGTAGCGTCGTGACTTCGTCACGACGGTTGGGGAAACGCCATCTTTCCCACAGCTCCGTATTCAGAGGAGGGTATTCACGGAACATTAGGGCTGAGTGATGGCACCCATTCCCCCTGCCGTAACGGCGGAGCCGTTCCGCTACGCAGATTCTTCAATGATGCCCTCCCGGCCCGAAGTTTCCGGGCATCTTCGGCGCATAAACCGACTGGAAGAAAAGCTGCCGTTCCAGGATTTCCGACAGGATCAGGATGGGAAGGGCGGCCCATGGGTTGATGAACATCACGAAAGCGGCGGTGATGGCCAGGAGGTGGCGGGCGCGGAGGAACGGACCCAGCGGCTGGAGCTGGAGCAGGGCGGTGTGGCGGTCGGCGGACCAGGGAGCGTCGGGATCTTCCGCGCACCGCAGCAGCCGCGCTTCCGGGATCAGCTTGAGGAGGATGGCGGCGAGGGCGGCGACGGCGTGGAGGGGGGAAGGTTCCGCGAGTTGCAGGGAGAGTGCGGCGAACACCAGCACCGTTCCGAAGAAGCGGGTGGCGGTGATGGGGAATCTCCACGAACTCCGGTGGGTGTCCACGTAGATCATCACGCTGGTGAAGACGGCGGCGAGTCCCACAGGAAATGTGGACCCAGCCGTGACCTGGTGGATGAGGGACTTGAAAGGAAAGTCCGGGGAGAAATGCAGCGCCGCGAGCATGACCGGAATGGGCGCGAACATGGAGAACGCCAGAATCTCCCGCGACAACCATGAGGTCCGCAATCCGAGGAAAAAGCGCCACGCTTTCAGTGGCTGGCCCAAGTGGAGTACGCTGGCTCCCATGCCGGTGAAGAAGATGGCGAGTGCGGCGAGAAGGACGAAGGAAGAAGCGGCCGGTCTGAAGACCAGCGCTCCCAGCGATTCTCCGCTGATGACAGGTCCGGTCGCAGCACCCAGCCCGAGAAGAGGTCCCGCCAGCAAGCCGAGCCCGACCTGGGTGAGGGTGAGCATGATGACCAGCGGCCAATGGGCGTGCTGGGGAGTGAGCGTTTCGCGGTCTGCCGCGAGGGCGGAGTCAGGGATCTCACGTCCCACGTAGCGGGTGGTGGGACGGGTGATGCTCGCGTCGTTGAGGATCGGGGAGGTAGCGAATCTCGTGAGAGATTCGGCAGGGAGAACCCTGGTGGTGGACTGGGAGCCGGAAGAACTGTGGGGAGCCTTCGCCGCCGAATCTCTCACGAGATTCGCTACCTGGACAGTGACGATCCGGATGGCCTCGGTGGGGCATGCCTGGACGCAGGCCGGTGCCTCGCCTTCCGCCAGCCGTTGGTGGCACATGTCGCACTTGCGGACGATGCCCCTTTTCTTCGAGTACTTCGGCACATCATATGGGCACTTCAGGATGCAGTAGGAACAGCCGATGCACTGGTCATCCAGATGGCGGACGATGCCGGTGTCCTTTTCCTTTTCGTAGGCACCCACCGGGCACCCGCCCAGGCATCCGGGATCGGCGCAGTGGTGGCAGGCGGTGGTGATGGTCTGCTGCCATGTTCGGTTCCGCTCCCCGCCGTGGAGCATGCCGATGTCCCGCCATGCCTCATCGTCATCCAGTCCGTTCATGGAGTGGCAGGCGGACACGCAGGCCTTGCAGCCGGTGCAGCGGTCCAGGGAAACCTCGAAGGCGTATTGCTCACCCACACCCGGTTTTGTGAGCGGGATCAGCGAGCGGTAGTGGTCCGCCAGATCCGGATTCTTCCGGTGATGGACTTCGGAAAATTTCGCCACCGGCGTCTGGAGTTGCTTTTGCTCCGCCAGCAACCGGTCGATGAGCGTGAACTCCTGCGGTGCCTCCACCTTCGGCATGGCTTTCGCACGCCTGATGGCCGGGATGCGCTGGATGGTCTGGTGCACGGAGGAGGAGGTGCCGGGTGATCAGTGAGCCGCCACCAGTGATGAGAGCAGGCTGGCGGACCACTCCTTGAAAGGCAGGTCGTGATCGACATCCGATGTCATGATCGGAAGCAGTGGCTTTGCCCCGAGCGCCGTGAGCCGGTTCTGGAAATCATGGCCGCATTTGCAGAATTCCGGGTAGTTGCTGTCACCGAGGGCGAAGACGGTGAAACTGAGATCCGCAAGGGAAAGGGACTCCGCGTGCAGGGCGGTGTGCAGCGTGAGGGCATTGTCCGGTGGTTCCCCGTCGCCATAGGTGGAGGTGAGGATGGCCAGGTGCTTCACGGAGGAAAGCAGGTCCACGCTGGCATCCGCCATGTCCAGGATGGTGGGGGAGTGGCCCTGCGCGGTCAGCGCTTTGGCCAGCTTCTTGGCATAGGACTCCGCGGTGCCGGTCTGGGATCCCCAGAGGATGGTGACGGGCAGTCCGGACTTCACGGCTTCCGCAACCGGAGGTGCGGAGGCACCTCCCTGTGGAAGGCCTGCGGCGATGCCGGCGAGAAAGCCCTTCAGCCACATCTTCTGGGTGCCGGTGAAAGGGGCGTTGTCGGGGATGGTGAGCATATGGGGCAGGGACGTTTCTCCGAAACGTCCGGTGGGTGGCGGTTGATCAAACGGGAGGTGAAACTTTTGGAGGAAGCGAATGAAGTATGGTGCGGAAGCGTAGGACGGGATCTCCTCTGCCGGACGTTTCGGAGAAACGTCCCTGCCTTTACGCCGCGGCGATCTTGTCGGGGCGGGAAAGATCCCGGAGTTCGTCCGGGGTGTGGCGGTTGGTGAATTCGGCGAAGGACTCATCAGGTTCCCGCTCACGCAGGTAGGCAACCAGGAGTTGTTCGACGAGCGGCGGGATGTCCGCAAACGGGATGGATTTCCAGATTTCCCGGGCGATGGCCTGGGTGTCATCCACACCTCCGCCGAGGACGATGTTGTAGCCATCCACGGTCGAGCCATCTTCCATCTTCACCCGCGCACCCATCATGCCGATGTCGCCGATGTAGTGTTGGGCGCAGGAATGCTGGCAGCCGGTGAGGTGGATGTTCACCGGCACGTCGAGGGAGACGGTGCCGGCGAGATGGTCGCCCAGCGCGATCGCGTTTCCCTTCGTATCGGCGGCGGCATACTTGCAGCCCCGGCTGCCCGTGCAGGCGATGAGTCCGCCGGTGACGGGGTTGTTCCGGTAGTCGAATCCGGTGGCCAGTACCGCGGCGGTGGCCGCAGGGATATCCTCGTCCCGGATGCCGGGGATGATGAGGTTCTGCCAGACGGTGAGACGGATCTCTCCCCGGCCATACTTATCGGCGATGTCCGCCAGGGCGTGCATCTGAGGAACCGTGATCCGGCCCACCGGCGTGAGGACGCCCAGATAGTTCTTCCCGTCCGTCTGGGAGTGGATGCCCAGGTGGCCGTGCTTGGATTTCGGCAGGGATGGCTCGCATTGCTCCAGTGGCAGGAAGCGGAGCGGAAAGGTGAGCTTCTTCGAGATTTCGTTGAGGGTCTTCGGGATCCCCCATTCATCGACGAGATACTTGAGCCGGGCCTTCTTGCGGTTGGTGCGGTCGCCGTTCTCGATGAACACGCGGATCAGCGCGGCGGCGACCGGCAGGCTCTCCGCGGGAGTCAGCAGCACTCCGCAGTCTGTGGCGAACTGCTGGTGCCCGGTGATGCCGCAGAGCTGCATGCGGAAGTAGATGCCCGGCTCCACCGCATGTTCGCCCGGAGCGACGCGCACGGCGTAGAAGCCGATGTCATTCGTATCCGCACAGACCGAAACGCGCCCGCCGGAATCATAGGAAATGTTGAACTTCCTGGGCAGCCCGTAGAGGTCGCGGTTCTTCAGGATGTAGTGGTGCATCGCCTTCGCATAGGGCATCACGTCCATGAGTTCGTCCGGATCGAAGCCGGTCGTCGGCGTGGCGGTGATGTTCCGGATGTTGTCCGCTCCGGAGCCTTGGGATGTCAGACCCAGGTCGATGAGCTTGTTCAGCACATCGGGCGCGTCCTTCGGCATGATCTCGCGGACCTGGACGTTCGCGCGGGTGGTGAGGTCGATGTGGCCCGGACCCCAGTCCTCGGCGATCTCCGCCAGCCCGCGGAACTGGTGGCTGCTCAGGGCGCCACCGGCGATGCGGCAGCGGAGCATGAGCGACTCCTGTGCGGGGGTGACGAAGAACAGCCCGTGGAACTTGTAGCGGAAGATGTCCCCGTCCTTCGGAAACGCGTTGGTGGCCGCGTTGGCCAGGATGGTGTCGTAGCAGTCGAGGCCGTGCTTCTCATGCTTGATGCGTTCTTCCTTGCACAGGTCGTCGATGGGCGTGCCATGGACGGTTTCGTCCGCCTCCTCAGGCTGGTGGGTGAAGCGGCTGGAGGCGTCCTGGCCGAGGAAAGGCAGCGGCAGGCTGCGTGCCTGGAGCAGACCGGAGACAAAGCCGGTCAGATAGTTGGTTTGGTCTTCGGTGAAGCCGGTATTTTCGAGATTGACCATGGTGTGCCGGTGGTTGGCTTGATCTCAGGAAAGCACTTGGCATGCGGATGCCGCATGGATAGGTATGAATGACGCATCTTCCGGATCATGGATCTGATGAATTGTGTTCATGACTGCCGCTCAGTGCGGCTGGGTGGCGAGACCTCCCGCCGCCGCAGCCCGCATCGGCTGGGTTTCGAGCGCCTGCGCCCCTGCCAGCTTGCTCGGGCGGATGTGGGAGCGGTTGTTGAGGAAGTCGAGCAAGTGGTTGCGGTAGTCCGCGTAGCGGGGATCTGCGAGGATGGCGGCCCGGTTGCGAGGGCGCTCGAAGGGGATGTGCAGGATGTCACCGACCTCAGCCTCCGGTCCGTCGGTCATCATCACCACCCGGTCGGAAAGGAAGATCGCCTCATCCACATCATGGGTGACCATCAGGGTGGTGAGCTTGTTCCTTCTCCAGAGTTCCAGAAGCACCTCCTGGAGTTCCATTTTCGTGAGTGAGTCGAGCATGCCGAAGGGCTCGTCCAGCAGCAACATCTTCGGTTGCAGGGCGAAGGCACGGGCGATGCCCACCCGCTGGCGCATCCCCTGGGACAGCTCGCCCGGATACTTGTCCATGGCATTCCCCAAGCCGACGACTGAGAGGTAGTATTCCGCCAGTTCCTTCCGTTCCACCTTTGGCGCGGTGAAATAGACCTGGTTCACGCCCAGCATCACGTTGTCGAAGGCGGTCATCCACGGCAGCAGGCAGGGTGACTGGAAGACCACTCCGCGGTCAGGACCGGCTTCATTGGTTTCCCGGCCGCCGAGGATCATCGCGCCGCCGGAGGCGGAGGTCAGGCCGGCGACCATGGAGAGGACGGTCGATTTCCCGCAGCCGGAGTGGCCGATGATCGTGACGAATTCACCTGCCTCCAGGTTGAGGTTGAATTCCTTCACGATGACCGCGTCCTTTCCGCCCGGAGCGGGATAGGATTTCGAGAGTTGGAAGAGTTCGAGGATGGGAGTCATTTGGCTGGAGGGTCAGGAGATTGGAATTTCCTCGCGGTTGAGCTGGGAGCGGCGGCGGGGCGTCTTTCTGCCGCCCAGGCCGTGGTTGCGCTTCACCCCGAGGTCTTCCGGCAGGATGTCCGGCGGGGAGAGTTTCTTCGTCAGCACGGGTGCGCTGTTTTTCCGCGCGTCCAGCAGGGTGTTGATGAGCTGGAGCTTCAGCGATTTGAAGACGTCCTGCTTCAGTAGTTCCCGCCGGTCGCGGGGGCGGGGCAGGTTCACCGGGATCTCTGCGGAGAGCGTTGCACCCCCGGCGGAAGGGATCAGCGGAATGACACGGTCCGCCACCAGCAATGCCTCGTCCGGATCATTGGTGATCCAGATGACGGTCGTCCTGTTGCTCTGCCAGATTTCCGCGATCTCATCCTGCAGGGTGGCGCGGGTGAGGGCATCGAGCGCGGAGAGCGGTTCGTCGAGCAGGAGGATCCGCGGGTTCGCGGCGAGCGTGCGCGCGACGGAAACCCGCTGGCGCATGCCTCCGGACAGCTCCTTCGGATACTTGTCGGCGGCATGGCCCAGCTTCACCATCTCCACGTGCTTGCGGACATGGGCGGCGCGCTCGGCGGGTGTCATCTGCGGATAAAGCTGGTCCACCGCGAGGCGGATGTTTTCGGAGACGGTCAGCCAAGGCAGCAGCGAGTAGTTCTGGAACACGATGCCGCGCTCTGGACCGGGGCCAGTGATCGACTGGCCATCCATCTTCGCTTCGCCGGTGTCCGGTTTGAGCAGACCCGCGATGACGTTGATGAGGGTGGACTTCCCGGTGCCGGAGTAGCCGATGACCGAGACGAAGTCGCCTTCGTTGACGGTGAGGTTCACATCCGACAGGACGTTTGCTCCACCGAAGGACTTGTTGATGCCTTTGAGTTCGAGGATGGGTGTCATGATGGTTGGGGAAACTGGCTTTCTCAGGCGGTGCGGAAGCGCCCCTCGATGAGGCTCATGGCGCGATCCAGGATGAACCCGATGAGGCCGATGGTGAGGATCGAGAGGATGATGTGGGCGAAGGAGTTCGCGTTGTATTGCTGCCAGAGGAAGCCGCCGACGCCTGGCTTTCCGATCAGCATCTCCACCGCCACGATGACCAGCCACGCGATGCCCAGCGACAGGCGGAAACCGGTGAACATGTAGGGCAGTGCGGAGGGGATGAGGATCTTGAACAGCGTCTTCGTCCGCGACAGCTTCAGCACCTTCGCCACGTTCAGGTAGTCCTGCGGAACCGCACGGACACCGACGGCGGTGTTGAGGACCGTCGGCCACATCGCGCAGATGGCGATGGTGAAAAGCGCCGCCGCATCCGATGTGCCGAAACTCACCCGTCCGTCGGAGCCGAGGATCTTCATGCCGCTGAAGAGCACCATGCCGAGCGGCAGCCAGGCGAGCGGGGAAACGGGGCGGAGGATCTGGATGATGGGGTCGAAGGCTTTGGTGAAGCGTTTCGAGAGACCGAGCAGGAAGCCGATGGGCGTGCCGATCAGCAGCGCTAGGAAGTAACCTTGGGCGACTAGCTTCAGCGAAAGCCAGGTGAAGCGGAGGATTCCCTGGTCCAGCTCGCCGCGTTTGGCGAATGGCTCCACGATGTAGGGCTTGCTGGCCTGCCAGGTTTCCACGGGTGAGGGCAGGTCGGCTGAGATGCCGTGGCGTTCGGTTTTGGTGACCTTGTCACCCCAGTCGTCCACGGAGGTGGTCGTGGTGGATTTCCCCGCGATGAGCGACCATCCGCCGAGGCAGATGAGGAGCGCGATGAGCGGAAGAACGATGGTGTCCAGTTTGAAGCGTTTCATAGTAAGGAGGAGGGACACTCTTGTCCCTCGGCGGCATTGGCGTTGTGGATGAAGATCGGATTTGTCGTGGTTTCCGGTTGCGGGAGGGGGACGGAAGTGTCCCCCTCCTTTCTCAGCCTTTCAGCGTGGTGACGGAGAACGACTTGGCGTAGGCATCGAGATCACCGGCCGGGTCGAACTTGCTGCCGTCGAAAAGGGTCTCGGCATCGTTGTTGAGTCCGCCATGGGAGTAGCCGATCTCCTTCATCGCTTCCTCATAGATGTCGCCCCGCATCACCTGTCTGGTAACGGCCTCATAGTCCGGCGCGCCATCGGTGAAGCTCCAGCGGCGGAGCTGGGTGAGCCACCACTTGGCATACTTCGGCTGCGGATAGTTGCAGTTCCTGTCGCTGAAGATCATGTAGTCCGGGTCCCGGAACTTCCGTCCGTCACCCATGTCATATTTGCCCTGCAGGCGCTGGAGGATCTGTTCCGGCGGGCAGTTGATGTAGGTGGGGGCGCTGACGATCTTCGCCTGCTCCACCCGGTTGTCCATCTTGTCGAGCCACACGGATGCCTCGTGCAGCGCCTTGAGGACGGCCTTCACCGTCTTCGGGTTCTTCGCCGCGAACTCCTCCGTGAACGCGCAGACCTTTTCCGGATGATCCTTCCAGATCTGCTGGGTGTTGATGGCGGTGAAGCCGATGTCATCCGTGATGGTCTTCGCGTTCCAAGGTTCGCCGACACAGAAGCCGTCCATCTTGCCGACCTTCATGTTCGCGACCATCTGCGGCGGCGGGATGGTGATGAGGGAAATGTCCGCTCCACCTCCACCCGCATCGCCCGGGTTGATGCCGCCGGCGGCCAGCCAGTAGCGGATCCACATCGCATGGGTGCCGGGCGGAAAGGTCATGGCGAAGGTCATCGGGTGGCCATCCGCTTTCGCCTTGTCCACGAAGGGTTTGAGCGCCTTGGGGTCGGCGGCGACTTTTCCTTTCAGCGAATTCGCCAGGGTGATGGACTGGCCGTTGCGGTTGAGCAGCCATGGGATGACCATCGGCTTCTTCGGCGCGCCGCCGAGACCCATGGTGGAGGCGATGGGCATGCCGATGAGCATGTGGGTCGCCTGGATGTCCCCGTTGGCCAGGGAGTCGCGGATGGCGGCCCAACTGGCGCCCTTGGTCACTTTACTGCGGATGCCGTACTTGGCGAAGAGGCCTTTCTCATGGGCGATGACGATGGGCGAGCAGTCGGTGAGGGCGATGATGCCGAAGTTCACATCAGGGGCTTCCGGGGCATCGCTTGCGGTCTGGGCCCCCACCCATCCGGCTGGAAGGCCGGAGGCAAGGAGTCCGAGGGCGGTGGTCTTCGCGGAGCTGGCCAGGAAGTCGCGGCGGGAATAAGGGCGGATTGGATTCATGGTTTGTCAGGACGTGTGGGCGTCCTGACGTGGTAAAGCGTGTGGAGGGCCAGCGTGCCAACTTGTGCCATGAATGCATGAGCGGCGTTTTCATGGATTCGCTGAAGTCACCTCATGAAAATCGGCCTTGAATCGATTGGATTCATTTTGCGGCGGTGCCTGATATGCATTCCCCTCATGGCTCGCGGGAAATGCCCCGGTTTCCGCTCAGGAGGATAGGAGACGGACTGCCAGGAACAATGAAAGCGCCGCAAACAGGATGGCGGAAACCTTCCAGAAAAGCACCGGATGGCGGTGAATCAGGGCGGAGTCCGCAGGGTGCCATGGCCGGACTTTTCCCGGGTTGGCCAGTTCGAATGCCAGTTCGCTGAAATGCTGGTGCCTGCGCTCCGCGCGGATGGAGCAGGCGCGGAGGATGACGGCGTCCAGCCATGGGGGGATCATCGGGTTCAGCGATGAGGGGGGCCTGGGTTCCCGGAATGCGGGGGTCTGGAAGCGCTCGATGGCACCGAATGGCGGTTGCCCGGTCAATGCCTGGTAGAGGGTCACACCGATGGAAAAGATCTCCGTCCGTTCCGTGACAGGCGCATTGCTGAAACGCTCCGGCGCCAGATAAGTGGCGGTGCCAGCCCGGGAAGTGCGGGAGAAGATCTCACAGCTTGAACCCAGATCGATGAGCTTGAAGAAAACCGAATCGTAGGCGGAGCCGATGAGGATGTTCTCCGGCTTGATGTCGCCGTGGACGAGATCCTGGCGGAGCAGGAGCATGGAGGAACCGGCCAGAAAGCGTCCGAGTTGCACCGCCTCATCAACCTGCAGTCTCCTCTGACGGAGCAGGGATTCCAAACCCGGCGCGTCCACGAACTCCATGATGTAATGGAGGGACGTGCGGGAAGGGTTCTCCCACGTCTTCACGAACGGAGTGTCCGCCGCGAAACGGATGGCGTTCCAGGTTTCCTTGAGGAAGGCCTGCTTGATCTGGAGATCATCGTTTCCTTCACGCGGAGCGAATTTCATCACCTGACGGCATCCCTCGCGCTCCGCGAGCCAGCAGCGGTCGTTGGCGCCGAAGGAGCGGATGAGCGTCCATCCATCGTGCTTCTGGCCGGCGGCAAGTTGATCCGGGATGGGCAGTTGCTGGTCCTCCCGGCGTGCCGTCCAGCCGAGCGACTCCACCACAACATGGATGGCCGCGCAGTCGTCGCGGGACTCATCCGGAGAGACTTCGTTCGCCTGTTTCGCCAGCAGGCGCGCCGAGCCGTGGCTCGATATGGCGGCGGAGATCTCCCCATCGGTGAGGTGATGGTGGATGCCGTCGGAGCAAAGGAGGAGGGAGTCGCCCTCCTGCAGGTTCATCTTTGTGGTGGTGGGGTTCAACGTCTCCACCGCGCCCAGTGCGCGGGTCAACCGCAGCGGGGCATCCGGCTCGATGTCATCCGTGGTGAGCGGGGTGATGGCACCATCACGCAGAAGATAGATGCGGGAATCCCCGATGCCCATGCAGGTGAGGAAACCCTGGTCATACAGCGCGACCACCAGGGTGCAGACCATCTCCGGACGGTCGAACCTTGCGTGGGATTCGTTCCAGAGCGTGCGGTTGATCAACCGCACGGTTTCGCGCAGCGCCTTGCCGGGTGTCCAAACGAGCGGGTGGGTCCGGTAGTGGGCGGAGACCATGGAGACCGCCTTCCGTGCGGCCTCCCTGGCGGCGGGATCCGTGCCCGCACCATCCGCAAGGGCGGCCAGAAAGCCTTCGCCCCATTCCGTGACGGCGACGGCATCCGAGGAGGGATGCCCTTCGTCCCGGGGCAGGGCGTGCGACGTATGGCGGACCTTCAAGCGATGGCGTGGATGGTGCCAGTGAAAGTCAGATCCGGGCGTTGGTCAATGTCCCCCAGGTGGTGCGCCAGCGGGTTTTCACCAGGACCAGGCCGGTGACCGCCACGAAGCAGAGGAGGGAGAAGGCGACGAAGCCGGCCGAACAGGATCCGAATGCCTGCTTGGAAAGCCCGAGCGAACTGGCGAGGTAGAATCCGCCGATGCCGCCGCCGCAGCCGACCAGGCCGGTCATCACTCCCATGTCCTTCCCGAAGCGTTGCGGGAGGAGTTGGAAGATGGAGCCGTTGCACATGCCGAGCGCCGCGCTGACACCCAGGAAGATGACCAGGTTCGGCCAGAAGGAGTGGATGCCGGCGCCCACCAGCAGGAGTCCGCCCGCCACGCAGTAGAGGACGATCATGGAGCGGATGCCGCCGATGCGGTCGGAGATCGCGCCACCGATGGGGCGGGCGAGGGCGCCCACGAAGGTGCAGGCGGCGGCGAAGTCACCGGCATGGACGGCGGAGAGTCCGAATTCCGAACGGAAGTAGAGGTTGTAGTAGCTGGCCAGACCGACGAAGCCGCCGAAGGAAACCGTGTAGTAGAAGCAGAACCAATGGGCGTCCTTTTCCTTCAGCAGGCGGACGTAGTCGGAGAGCTTCTTTTTCACCACTGCTCCGGGAGCATCCTTTGAAAAGAAGGCATAGACCGCGAAGGTGATGACCGCGGGAATGAGCGCGAAGCCGAACACCGCCTGCCAGCCATAGACGGATGCCAGACGCGGTGCGATGAGACTGTCCAGCACCACGCCGACATTCCCCGCCCCTGCAAGTCCGAGGACGACTCCCTGCATGTTCGGTGGATACCAGCGCCCCGCCTGTGGCAATGCCACCGCGAAGGAAGCGCCCGCCACACCGAGGACGAACCCGAACACCAGAGTGGCCTCGAAGTTCTTCAATCCGATGATCCAACCTCCGGCAAGCGCCGCCATCACGACAAGCTGCGCGATGATGCCGGTGGTCTTCGCGCCGATGCGGTCCACCAGCAGGCCGAGCGCGAGGCGGAGGACCGCGCCGCCAAGGATCGGCACCGCGACCATCATGCCTTTCTGGCCCGCGGTGAGTCCGAGGGTTTCAGCGATTTGCGGTCCGAGGGCGCCGAGGAGCGTCCAGACCATGAAGGAGAAATCGAAGTAGAGGAATGCCGTGAGCAGGGTCGGCCAGTGCCCGGAGGATTTCAGATCGCTGAGTTTCATGGGTGCTGCCGTTGGATTCAGCAATGGCCGGACCATTCTTCCGGAGTGGCATGCCTCCGGTTCATTTCCGCATCATGGTCCGCATGAGTGCGGCTCATTCATGCCGGCCTGGGCAACAGGGCCGCGGCGTGATAGAGGTCTTCGCGGTAGATGCGGGAAATGGAACCACTGGTCCCTTCCGAAAAGGCGCCCGTGGCGCGCAGGCCCGCCAGGATCCATGAGGCCTTGTCCACGGTGGGGCAGTTGACGCTGTCACCGGAGAAGAGGTGGAACGAGCTCGTTTCCGAGGTGCCGATGCCCGAGTCGAAGTTGCCGCAGAGGCTGTTCTCCAGGACCTGCGGGGATGCGCCGGTATAGTTCTTCCGGGCGAGAATGCGGACGAGTTCCGGGCGGAAATAGGGATCCTGGCAGAGGGCGCATGCCTCCAGCAGGGAACTTACCAGCAGGAGGGATTCATCATGGTTCTCCCGGAGGAAGTTCCCGGAAAGGAGCAGCACCTTTTCCGGGTGTCCGTGGGAGAGATCCGAGGAGGTGGCCGGGGACCAACCGATGCCGGAAAGGATGGACTCGGAGTTCCATGGCTCACCCACGCAGTAGCCGTCGATGTGGCCGGCCTTGAGTTGGCGTGGCATCAGGGATGGAGGGAGGAAGATGATCTCGGCATCTTCGTTCGGGTTGATGCCGTGCCGCTTCAGCCAGCTCTGGAGCAGGATGTGGTGGGAGGAACACCGGTGGGTGGCCGCCAGGGTCAGCGGACGGTTTTTTTTCCAGGAATGGGTGATGTAGGAGCGGAGGCCTTCGCCGTGGCCGATGATGTCCGGAGGGAGATCACGGGAGAGCGTGATGGCATTGCCGTGGAGATTGAGGATCATCGGCACCGCGACCTCGCATTTCAGGCTGGAGAATCCCAGTCCCAGTGCGAATGCCAGTCCGGCGATGGATTGGGAAGCATCGAGATTCCCGTAGAAGATCTTGTCGCGGACCGATGCCCAGCCCAGTTCCCGGGATAACTGGACGTTCAGGCCGTTGCGTTCGAAGATACCTGTTTCCTTCGCCACCGCGATGGGGGCGCAGTCACTGAGGGGGACATATCCCAGCCGGATGGCGGTCGCTCGGGGCGTGGAGTGCCGGGTGGCGGAGTTCATATCCATGGATAAGCGGAATCAGTGCCAATTTCCGGGATTTGGCATAAGCGCTGCTGATTTACCGCCGGATTCGTGATGAGTCCGATTCATCGAATTTTTATGGACTGGGTTCCGGATCTGCGACAGTTGAGGGCCTTTGTGGCGGTGGTTGAGGAGGGGAGTTTCACCCTTGCGGCGAGACGGCTTTTTGTGACGCAGTCGGCCGTCAGCCACTCCCTGAGAACGCTGGAGGAACAGCTCATGTGCAAGCTGCTGGACCGCAGTGGAAAGAGGGTGACGCTGACCGTGGAGGGGGAGTTGTTGCTGAAGCGCTGCAAGCGTGTGATCTTCGAACTCGATCAGGCGAGCCGTGACCTGGACGGCTTGAGGAAGTGGGGGCAGACCCGCATCCGGATCGGTGCGCCACACAGCCTCTGCACGTTCCTGGTGCCAAGTGTTCTCCGTGAGTTCCGCGATTGTTTTCCCAGGTGTGAACCGGTGATCGAGGCGGGGGACACCACCGTGTTGCTGGATCGCCTGTCCGATGTGGAGCTGGATCTGGTCATCGGCTTGAAACCGCGTGGCCGCGGCGAGGATGGTTACCGGCATATGTTCACGGACCGTCTGGCATTCGTGGTGTCTCCGTTCCATCCATGGGTGAATGACACCGACGCCGTGCTGGCGACACTGACCGAACAGCAGTTCATCATCTACGCGAAGGCCACGGAAACCCACAGGCTCATCGAGGAATGGTTTGAGAAAAAAGGCGGACGCGGGAAGAAGCCGCTCGTGCTCGGTGACATGGCCGCCATCAAGGAGATGGCACGGCTCGGGGTGGGGGTTGGCATCGTCGCTCCATGGATCGCAGCCCGCGAGATCGAGGACGGAACCTTGAGGGCGGTGGAGATTCCGGAGCCGGGGATCGAACGGGAATGGGGTGTCTTCCACTCCTCGAACCGTGAACCCAGCCTGGTCGAAGAGGCTTTCATCGGCCTGTGTGAGATGGCCTTCGCTGCCATGCACACGAACCTTTCCAAATGATGACCGTGGAAACGGCGATGAGCAGGGTGCGCATGACCGCACCCTGCTCCCCCAATAAGTCAGCCACCAGTTATCCGATCAGAATGTGTAGGTCACACCGAGCGATGCCCGGGTGGTGGTGGGCAGTGCGCTTTCGCTTTCGAAGTGGGCGATCTCGATGATGGCGCTGAAGTTGTCGTTGAACTTCTTCGCCAGCACGGAGTTGTATTCCCATCCGAGTGCGGTGGACACCTCGTTGTCGCCGTAGGCGTGCAGGGTGTTCGTCCATTTAACACCCCATAAGATGGGGGTGGTGTGGGAAACATAGACATCCGTGAGGCCGGGCAGCGTGCCGTTGATCCGTTGGCCGATGAGCACATCCGCGAATCCATTGAAGGCGTGCACGGTGGCGAGTGGTGTCTGGAAGCCGGCACCGAGATGCTCGACCCCCAGCGTCACGGATTGCTTGCCGAAAGTCTTGGTGGCGGTGACGTGGGCGTAGAGTGCATCATCGTCATTGGCCGCTCCCGCTTCATTCTGCCAGGCGAACTCCCCGTAAAGAAGGAGGCCGCCCAGAGTTCCCTTCGCGCTCACGCCGAAGGTGTCATTGTCCCAGCCATCGGGCGCGTCGAAGTCCATGAAGTATCCATAAGCCCCGAGGGTGACTCCCTTGATGCCGGTGTAGGACAGGTTGAGCAGGTGGATCTCCCCGGTCACATCCTGATTGGTGCCGATGGCTTCGGAACCGAAGATGCGGTTCACCCGGTTGGCATACGCGTAGTTGAACGTCAGTCCGTCGAGCCAGGTGCTGGTGACCGAGAGGGCGTCGAAGGTCTGTTCGTTCTGGCGCCAGCCGACGTTGCCGATGAAGGCGGAGTTGTCGTAGATGATCCTCTGGCGTCCGAGGCGGACGGTCGTTTCGAATTGCGAATACTGGAGATAGGCCTGGTTGAGTTCATTGGACTCAGGGTCGCTGATGACGGTGTTGCCGGGCGTGATGGGGTCCGCCCCCGCGTCGCCGCTGGTGTAGTCATCGACGATGGCCTGGGTGAACTCACCTTCGATGAGGGCGCTGAACCCGGCGATGGCCTTCGTCTTGAAACCCAGGCGTTCGCGGATGGTGAAGGCGTGGGAGGGATCGAGTCCATCCGTGTCGCCGAATTCATAGCGGGCGCGGATGTCGACCAATGGTTTGATCCAGGGTTCCTCTTTCACGGTTTCCACCGGCGGTGTTGCGGGTGTCCCTGCGTGGAGGAGGGGAGTGGCGAGCAGAAGCAGTGCGAATTTGTCTTTCATGGAGTGGTGCATGGAAATCACCACCCCACGAAGCGGAACGCCTGCCATGCCAACTCCGGAACGAGGGAAAGTCCGTGAAGGATATTCCCTGCGGACATGAATGGCGGGCATGCCGCACCTGCTGGCGCCGGTCACTCAGAACAGGCGGAGGCAGCACGGATAGCGGTGCCACTCACCGCGGTTGGCCGCCATGCACGCCATGATTTCCGCAACGAGGGCCAGCAACGGAAGTGCGAACAGAAAGGGGACGAGGAACACCCCGATGAAGACGAACATCAATACCAGCGTCAGTCCGAAGAGGACGAGATAGGCGAGGAAAACCGTGATCTGGAAATTCAGCGCCTCGCGCCCGTGATGGTTGATGAAGGGGGACTCATCCTTTTTCACCAGCCAGAGGATCAGCGGCCCGATGAAGCCGGTGAGGATGGAAAGCAGGTGGCACAACATGGCCATGTTCCGCTCATCCACGGTGGTGGGTGGCGCGTAACCATATCCATGGGGGTGGATCTGTATGGGCATGGCCGGTGGACCCGCCTGCGGGAAAGGAGGCGGTGCCGGCGCAGCGGAGGGAGTCTCAGGTTGGCTTTCCACGGCTCAGCGGGATTCGAGGAATTTGACGAGATCCGCCCGGCATTTCACCAGATCGGGTGGATTCAGATAGAACATGTGTCCCGCATCATAGTGGGTGAAGGAGAAATTTTTCCGCAGGGGTTCCGGCAGGTCCAGCATCTGGCGCACGGAGTAAGCCATGCCTTCCGGCGGGGTCGCCAGATCGGTCCGGCCGCACATGACCAGGACCCGGAGGTGCGGATTGTCCCGGATGGCGTCCACCAGCTTTCCGCTGAGGTTGAGAACCTCGTTGTCCGCACCCCATCTCCACGGCTGGACCTTGGAGGTGAGGATCTCATAGGGCTGGTCTTCCTTCCATCCCAGGTCATTGCCGAGATATGCCAGCATGCCCGTGGAGAACGCTCCGTAGGCGAGCGAGTAGGAAGGATCCTGATCCGCCCACGCGGCGGTGATGTCAGCGCCGTCCCATGCCACACGGGCGTCGAAGCGGCCGACGATCTTCCGCTCCGCGCGGAGCAGCTCGCTGCGGAACCCGGACGGGCTGATGCGCAGTTTCTTGTCGCTCCACACCTTCGCGGGGATGCCTGTCAACGAGGCGAGCTTTTCCGCGATGGCTTTCGCCGCGCCTTCATCAAGAGCCGTTCCCTTGAGCAGGGCCGCCGCATATTCGTCAAAGGCGAAGCGGGAGCTTTCCGCGATCAGTTGGTCACGGTCCCCGCTGATCTTGCCGTGATGGTGGGCAGTACCGGTGAACGCCGGGAGGAAGACGGAGTAGGAAAGATCATCTCCTTGGGACGAGCGGATGGTGCGGAAATCGAGCAAGGTGGAAAGCATGATCACGCCATTGAGGGACATGCCATAGCGGGACTGGAGGTGTTCGGACAGGCCCGCAGCGCGGACACCGCCGTAGGATTCGCCCAGCAGGTATTTTGGGGATGCCCAGCGGCCGTGTTCGGTGATCCAGCGGCGGATGAAGTCGCCCACGGACTGGACGTCCTCATCCACGCCGTGGAACTCCTTGTCCTTCGTGTCCTTCTCCGCGCGGCTGTATCCCGTCGTCACCGGATCGATGAACACGAGATCCGCCACGTCCAGAATGCTGAACTCATTCCCGATGACCTTCACCGGAGGGACGGGCGCGGCGGTGCCGTCCCCCGGCAGTTCCACGCGGCGCGGGCCGATGCCGCCGAGGTGGAGCCAGACGGCGGAGGAACCGGGACCGCCATTGAAGCAGAAGACGACCGGGCGCGCCGCGGCATCCTTCACATCCGTCCGTTCATAGGTGACGTGGAAGATGGAGGCGCGGGGTGTGCCGTCATCTTTCTTGAGCTGCAGCTTTCCGGTGGTGGCCCGGTAGGGAATCCGCTTGCCGCCGATGGTGACGACATCTTCCCGGGTGACGGGATCTTTCGCGGAAACCTTTGCGGGAGTCTCCTTCGGTGCGGGCTCCTCTTTCTTTTTCTCCGCTTCCGTCTGGGCGAACGAGAGCGAGGTGAGCAGAAGCAGGAAAAGCGTGGGTTTCATAAGGCGGATGGATGTCAGAAAATGCGGAGGATGGGTGGGATGGATTCCGACCATGCGTGGGCGACGGCACAACTGGCGACCGCCTCTTCATCGTCACGGCGCATGAAGGAACGGGATTCGCGGAGTTTCCTCGTGGTCACGGCGATGGCGCGCAGCTCGCCGCCCAGACTGAGGAGGCCGAAGGCGGCGGAAAGGGCGGTGGAGGCGAAAAGGATGGCCACCGCGCCGAGGAACGGGATCTTCGCCACCAGCAGCGCGAAGACCGCGATGACGAGGGCCAGCGGAGGCACGGCGAGGCCGAACTTGCGCGCGCTTTCCCGGGAGGCTGCTTTCTTCGGCTCCCTGGTTTTCCAATCCTCAAGGGCCGCCAGCCGGAGCACCTTGCCCAGCTCCATCGCCGGTGCGGAGGGTGTTTCCAGAGGTGGCTTGTCCCCCAGATAGACCTGCCAGCGGATGGGGTCCACCGTGCACGGGAGCCTCCCATCCTTCGAGAGCACACGGAGGCCGAAGTACCAGCGGGCGACGATGGCGGCGATGATGGGCAGGATGGAAATGATGAAAATGAGGCGCCACATGCGGAGATGGAGTGCACGGAGATTCTTTTGTTTTCGTCTGGCGATCAACCGAAGAACTCAGGAAAAGTCGCCGGGTCCCCATGGGCCGGATCCGGCCGGGTTGGGGAGCCGAGACAAGCCATGCTGACAAGGGGCGCATATCTGACGATCTTCCTGCTGGTGTTCCTGCTGGCGGGTGGCGCGGGTGCGCGCGAGACGTTCGTGACCTGTTCCGCGGTACGTTCCATGTCGCCGGTGGAGGCGGGGAAGTTCTGGCGGGTGGACCTGGGCGGAGTGGTGGTGTGCCGGACAGGTGGGGGGAAGAAAGGCTTCGTGGTCCAGGATGCCACCGGAAATGTTTTCGTGGAACTGCCGCAGAAAGCGAAGCCGGGGCTGCTCGAAGGGCTGGCCGTCGGCACGCAGGTGAGGGTGCGGGGTTTCACTTTCATGGGCGACTACTCGCCCCGGGTGAAGGCGGATGCGGTGAGACCCACCGGAGAGTCCCCGCTGCCCGCCCCCGTGTTGCTGGAGGCGGGTGAAGTTGCGGATGGGAAATACGAGGACCGATATGTGGAGTTCAACGCCGTGGTGCGTGACTGCGGCGTGGAGGAGGGAAAGGACGGCAGGCATCTCGTGATGGGATTCGGTCCGGCGAACCGGAGGATCTCCGTCAGGGTATGGCTGCCGGACGGAGCGACGGCTCCGGTGGTGGGGGCGGATGACCTGATCCGCATCCGCGGGATGGTGATGGAGCGGAAGGTTTCAGGGACGCCGCAGGTGGCGGCCCTGGTGATCGCTGACCATGTGGAAGGTCTGGAGGTGCTGTTCCGGGCGGCTGCGGAACTGTCAGGTATCCCTGAAACTCCGGTGTCCGTGCTGCTGGCCCAGGGCCACGATCCGTTTCTGGAGAGGCGGCGGAAGATCGCAGGCGTGGTCACGCTGGCATGGCAGGACCGGCTGGTGGTGGTGCAGAAGGAGAACCATGCGATCCGCATCTCCCCGCCCTCCGGGTTGAAACTGAAGCCGGGAGAAAGGGTGGAGGTCGCGGGCATCCCCACCTTGTACGAGGATGGCCTGTTGATGGAGCAGGCGGTCTTCTCCGATCCACAACCGGGATCTCTTCCCGCCCCGGAACCCGTGCAGCGCAGGGAGATGGCAGGAGATGCGGGCATGGAGCGGGATGCGCGGTACCTTTCGCTTGGCGGCGTGGTGGTGGAGACCGGCCACCGGGAGAGGGATCATGCGATTTCCGTGGAGTCGGATCACGGGATATTCCGTTGCGTGCTGCCACGGTCGCAGTCATTGCCGGAGGGGGTGGAGGCCGGGGCCTACGTGGAGGTGTCGGGAATTTGCAGGCTGTTGTATGGATGGGAGGCCGGGAGGAAGCTGGAGGACTTCGAGATCCTGCTGCCGGATGCGGGGGGCATCCGGGTGCGCACCGTGCCGTCATGGTGGACGCCATGGCGTCTGGGGGCGGTGTTCGCGGGGGCGGGCGTCTCCGTGGCCGGTCTGCTGGGCTGGGGCATGGTCCTGCGGAGAAAGGTGCGGGTGCGGACGGAGCTTCTGGCGCGGGAGATGCACTTCCGCCGGGAGAACGAGCTGATCACCGGTGAGCGTTCCCGACTGGCGATGGAGCTGCACGATGGCGTTTCCCAGGTGCTTTCCGCCGCCGCGTTCCAGCTTGAGGCGGCGACCAGGAATCTGCCTCCGGACGAGCGGGAGGAAAACCGCCTGCGGCTGGTGAAAAAGTTGCTCGAACATGGCAGGGAGGATCTGCGCCGCGCCGTGTGGGATCTCACCCCCGGTTCTCTGGAGAAGCTGGGACTCAAGGCGGCCCTGGAGAAATTGACGGAAGCTGTCACCGTGGAGGGAGGGCCTGCCGTGGTGCTTGCCGCGGCGGACGCCGTGAATGACATTCCGTCCCGCGTGAGGGCGCACCTTTTCCGTTTGATCCAGGAAGGAACCACCAACGCGGTCCGTCACAGCGGTGGATCCGTCATCCACATCAGGGTTGATGTGGACGGGGAATGGATTTCCGTGGAGATCCGTGATGACGGACATGGCTTCGACCCGGCGGAGTCCCCAGGACCGGGAGAGGGGCATTTCGGACTGTATTCCATGAAATCGAGGGTCGGCCTGCTGAAAGGGGAGATGAATCTCGAAAGTTCTCCGGCGGGAACGAGTATCCATGTGGGGATTCCATCCACATCGATCCCGGAGTCCATGGACACCCTGTGACCATATGCCCATCCGCCTCATGCTTGCCGACGACCATTCCATCGTTCTGATGGGATTGAAGGCGATGCTGGAGGATTGTCCGGACATCGAGGTGGTGGCGACCGCGGAGAATGGAAGGGAGGCGCTGGCCGTCCATTCCGCCCAACGGCCGGACGTTCTGCTGCTGGACCTCCGCATGCCGGACATGCCGGGTGATGAAGTGGCGCGAACGATCCTCCGGAGCCATCCCGCCGCCCGCATCATCATCCTCACCACCTATGATCTGGAGGCGGACATCCGCCGGGCATTCGATGCGGGTGTCGCCGGATACCTGCTGAAGGAAACCAAACTGCCCGATCTGTTGCGGGCGATCCGCGCGGTGAACGAAGGCAGAACCTGGTTCCCCGAAGACATTCTCAGGAGCGCCGAAGTGTCCAGGGAGGAGCCGGAGCTTTCCACCCGGCAGGTGGAGGTGCTGGAACTGGTGGCGCGGGGGCTGAGCAACAAGGAGATTGCCGGTATCTTTGGATTCAGCGAGAACGGGACCAAGCAGCATCTGCGGCGGATTTTCACCAAGCTGGGCGCGGCGACACGGACGGAAGCGGTTTCCGCCGGACTGAACCGGGGCATCCTGCGCGGATGGTGAAGGGAGGTGGAGCTAATCGTCCGTGTACTGGCGGACGCTCCCGGTTGCTTTAGGATTTGAGCTTCATGAAATGGCGGATGACTTTCGGGATATGGATGGCTGCGGCCATCCAATGGATGGGTGCGGCGGAACCTTTCCGCGTCGCGGTGATGCACACGGACCAGAAGACGCTCGATGGCATCGTCCATGCGAACGAGTATGATCTGGTGGTGGACCGGCTGGGCTGGAAGAAGGAGATGTTCTCCTACTCCCAGTTCGCGGAACTTGCGGGCCGGCTGGGCGAGTTCGATATGATCGCCGGAGCGCCGTTGTTCTTCGGTGATGGCACTGCATTCGTGGCGCAGGCGGAGAAGATCAAAGCCTTCGTGGCGGAGGGAGGGGCCATCGTCATCCCGGAGGCGAACTATCCGGCGGCGACCGCGTGGCTGGAAAAGGTCGATCCGAAGCTGAAGGCCTACGGCAACGGCCGGGACAGCAGGCAGTGGCCGAAGCAGAAGCCGATCCTCTCCACCCCGCCGCATCCGCTGTATTTCCTGCCGAACTCCAGTCTGCCGAACGAGGAGGTGACGGCGTGGGGCGATCTGGAGCTGGATGAATCCCTCGGTTGGGAAGTCGGACTGAGGACGGGAAACGGGAAACCATCGACGGCGATGACGCGCCTCGGAAAGGGCATCGTCTATGTCAGCAACCAGAGGCAGGGGAATGCGGAGACCTTCGAGAACATCCGCGCGAACCTGGAGCTCCAGCGGCTGGGATTGGCCGCCACCGCCTTCTCCTTGCCGGGCCTGGGCTTCGATGAGGACGTCAGGCCGACCTTCGCCGTCGGACCGGGTGAGGCCGGGATTTCCCTGAAAGCCGTGTCCGGACTCACCGGGCCGGTTGCGCTGGAAATGGAGATCACTCCCGCCAGCGGGGAGGCATTGAAGTTCCGCAGCCACGGGAACCTCAGTGGCGCGCTGGATCTGAAACTGCCCTTCCGTGCCTCCGTGCGTGGAGCGGCCCGTGTGCTGGTCCAGGTGCGCACCAAGGAAGGCGTGGGCGTGCTCGTGGACCGGCAGGTGGAGTTTCCGCCGCTCCTCACGGTGCTGCCTCCACGTTACCGGGGACTCCTTTCCCAGCAGCGCAGGACGGAAACAGTGGATTTCCGGGTGAAGATCGCCCGGGACCAGGAAGGGCTTTCCGGCGCGAAGCTGCTGCTGAAAATCCAGTCGGAATCCGGCTCCCAGGCGGCTCCGTCCGTCGAAATGAATCCCGCTTCCATGGAGTTCGCGGTGCCGGTGAAACTGGGGGAGCTGCCGCCGGGCGGATATGTGGTGAAGGCGGAGCTGAGGAGTGCGGCCGGCCTCGTCGGCAGCTCGGAGGCTCCTTTCAAGGTGCTGGCGAAGACCGCGAACCAGGTCGTCGTGGATGATGACCTGACCTTGCTGGTTGAGGGTGAACCGTTCTTTCCCATCGGCATCTATCATATGGACCACAAGGAGATGGCGACCATGGCGGCCCTCGGCTTCAACACCATCCAGGGTTGGGAATGGGGCTTCGACCATGCGAGGGATGTGCTCAACGCAGCGCAGGAGAACAAGATCAAGGTGATCCTCGAAATGGGGAACATCCGCCGCCGTTCGCATGAGATCCCGCAGTTGATCAAGCAGTTCGCGGATCATCCCGCGCTGCTGGCATGGTATGTCTTCGATGAACCACAGGAGCCGGATTTCCTGTTCTGCGAGAAGGTGAGGGACCAGTTCCGGACCGGAGACCCGAACCACCCGACGTTCATGCTTTCCTTCCTGCCCCACCTCTTCCACCAGCAGGAATCGCTGGGGGACATCTTTTCCGTCGATCCCTATCCGCTGCCGAATCCGATGCTGACGCAGGTGACGGACTGGACGAAGCGGGCGTGCGATGCGACGAAGGGCAACCGCCCGGTATGGCTGGTGAACCAGTCGTTCGGCGGTGAGACGCCGGAGCAACTGCGGGCGATGGCTTTCCTGAGCATCGTGAAGGGTGCGCGTGGCATCCTGTGGTATCCTTGGGATGACGGCGCGGAGCAGAAGAAGGGGCTGAAGTATCACCCGGAACTGCATGAGCCGATGAAGGCCCTGACGGCTGAAATCAAGGAGCTTGCCCCCTTGCTGTTGGGCGAGCACCGCCGGGAGTTCTCCTCGGAAGATGGCAAGGTCCACGGCCTGTTACTGGCGGATGCGGCGGGCCGGCACCTCATTGCGGTCAATGAAACCCCGGAAGCGGTGAGCGTGACGATCGATGTTCCCGGAGGAACCGGCGGCGGGGTCATGAAAGACGCCTCCGGTGGGAGTGGTCCGAGGATTTCCGGAGGGAAAGCGAAACTCGACCTTGGTCCCTATGGCATCGCCCGCTACCGGTGGTGATCACTTCCGCGGCTGCGGCACGTAGGTCTTCGGGTCATCCGGCCAAGGATGGCGGGGGTAGCGTCCCGCCACATCCTTCTTCATCTGGAAGTAGCCGCTGGACCAGAAGTTCTTCAGATCCTTCGTCATGTTCCATGGCTTCTGGCCGGGGGTCAGGATGTGGACCAGCAGGGGCATGCGGCCATTGCAGATGGTGGGGGTTTCCCAGACGCCGAAGAGATGGGAGACGCGCACGGAGATGAACGGATCTTTTCCCGGCTGGTAGGTGACCTTCGCGCTCTGGCCGTTCGGCAGGGTGATGCGCTCCGGGCAGTAGGAGTCCAGGGCCATGCGTTGGGCATGGCTGAGCCATTCCTTCAGGACGGGCCACGGATTCGCCTCCTTGATGTCCTTGTAAGCGACGTGGCCGTGGCAGATCTGCGCGATGGCGTCGGCCTTGTCCTCATCCGTCCACGTCGGCATGCCGAGTTCGGGCAGGGTGGAGGAAAGGAACTTCAGGCGGGTGGTCCATTGTTCCACCTGGTCATCCCAGTTTTTCAGGATCAGCTCGCCGGAGAGGACGCGTGCCGCGAGGATTTCGGCGGCCTTGTCGAGGTTCACGTTGTGGTCGGATTCCTTCGACTCCAGCACCAGATCGCGGAAGACGGTCTGCTTCCGCGAAACGACCCGCCTGCGGGTTTCGTCATAGGCGGCTCCGTCCGTCTCCGAAAGGTCTTCCGGGAAAAGCTCCGCCAGCCAAGCGGGGTCGATGGCAGTGGCCCGCTTCAGGTGGGTGATCACTTCGCGGGCCTCCACTTCCGTGATCTCAGCCGCGACGAAGGCGGGCGCGTTTTTCACGCAGGATTCCTCGTCGAGCTTGCCCCGACGGTTGCCCACCAGCCGGCAGGCGAGCGTTCCCTGCGAGAAGCGGATGGCGAGTTGATCGCTGAAGGCGGCGAGCATCGCCTTGCCGATCGCCTCATGGTTCTTCTGGAAGTCGATGCGTGCCACCGGCCAGCCGAAGTTCTTCGCCAGCGATAGCAGGCGGTCGAGCGACTGTGCGGTTTCCCGTGCACCGCGGGCGAGGATGCCGAGCTGTCCGCACCGCTGCGGGTCGAAGTTCATTCCCGCGGCGGCGTCAAAGGCACGGCATTCCCCGGCGAAGTCGGTATCGTCATCCGGATAGATGAAGTCTTTCCGGGAAACGCCACCACGCTTGTTGGTGAAGATGCCTTCCCCCTGGACGGCGGAGGCGATGAAGGCGGTCTCCGCGACACAGCCGTGCTCCATCCCGGCGAGCAGCAGGCGGGCAAAGCGGGGTTCGAGTGGCAGCGATGCCATCTTGCGGCCCTCATCCGTCAGGTGGCCGGTGGTGTCCGTGGCGGAAAGATCATGGAGCAGCCGCTCGGCGCGGTCGTGGGATTCGGCGGTCGGCGCATCCAGCCAGCGGAAGCCCCGCAGGTCGTCCACACCAGAGGCTTTCAGCAACAGGAATGCCTCCGCGAGTTCCACGCGGTGGACTTCGGGGGATTCGAATTCCGCGCGCTTCGCGTGGTCCGCCTCCGACCATAGGCGGAAGCAACGTCCGGGGGCGGTCCGGCCCGCACGTCCCGCACGTTGCTCCGCTGCGGCACGGGCGATCTTCCGGATGAGCAGGGTGTTGATGCCACGACGGGCCTCGAACGAGGCGATGCGGGCGAAGCCGGAGTCGATCACCGTGCGGACACCAGCGATGGTGAGGGAGGTTTCCGCCACGTTGGTGGCGACGATGATCTTCGGCTTCGGCCCCGGGGCGATGGCCGCCTCCTGCGCCGCCGGAGGCAGGGCGGAGTAGAGGGGAAAGACGTCCCACCCACGGGTGGCGGAGCCGGATTCCAGCAGCTCGATGGTTTTTCTGATCTCATGGGTGCCGGGCAGGAACATCAGGATGTTCCCGGCATCGTCCATGGTCATCGCCTCCATGCAGACCTTCACCATGCGCTCCCAGATGGGGACCTCGCGGGGCGGGCCGCCGGTGCGGTTGTTCTGCGGCGGCCGGTCGGGGCGGTATTTCACCTCCACCGGGTAGGTGCGGCCACCGGCCTCCAGGGACGTGACGGGGGTCATGTATTCCGCGAGGTTCCCCGTCTCCAGCGTGGCGGACATGACGATGACCTTCAGGTCCGGGCGCACGCCGTCCTGGAGATCCAGGCAACGGGCGAGGGAAATGTCCACCGCCAGCCTGCGTTCGTGGAACTCATCGAAAATGACAGCGGCCACTCCCGGAAGGTCCGGCTCATCCTGGATCCAACGCTGGAAGACACCATCCGTCATGTAGAGAATGCGGGTGTCATTGCGGTACTTCGTGTCAAAACGCACCGCATAGCCGGTCTCGTGGCCCACGGGCGTGTTCCGCTGCTTGGCCACCCAGGTGGCGAGCAGACGTGCCGCCATCCGCCGTGGCTCGATGACGATGATCCTGCCCGCAGGCACGGCCTCCGCGACCATGCCGGGAACGGAGGTGGATTTCCCGGAACCGGTGGGGGCTTTCAGGAGGATACGGGATTTTTCCGGACCGATGGCGGCCTTGAGGGCATCGGCGATTTCGAAGACGGGCAACTGCACGGGCGGAGCATGCGCGGCGGGAGGCAAACGTCCAATCCCTAACGTCGGGAGATCGGCGGGATGAATTTCAGGGGGGAAGGCCTGAAGTGGTGCTTTTCAAGCGAGCGACTTTATGGAGATTCGGATAGAGGAAATCGTGCGGTGATGTGACCATGGGTTATTCTCCAGATCCGGAATCAGGGAAGATCCCAACGGCTTGATACAACGAACGAACGTGATGAGCGGCAAATGCGGTCTTTGCAAAAGCATCATCGGGGAAGCTACGCCGGAGGTCTGGATCGCACCGGATGATGATCAGCTTCTGGTGAATCGGAGCGAGAAAGCGAGTGCTCTTGCGGAGACATCGGTGGGAGAGATCATGATCTGTGAAGAGTGCTATGTCCGTGGACTTCCCACCTATTTCACACCGGACGATCTGATGGAGATTCATCATCAATTCGCCTTGGACCATATGCACCGGGGCGAGTTCTTGCTGGCTGGGGAATCCTTGCGCAAGGCACTCGGGCAACGGGAAACCGCTGATATCGTTTCGGCCCTCGCTTTGACAGAAAGCCATTTGGGCGGACCTGAAGCAGCGATTCCCCTTTGCCGGCGGGCCTTGGAGATAGATCCGGGCCATTTCAATTCAGTCCGTAATCTCCAGCTTGAATTGGAACGGGAAAGACTGAACCAGCAGGAATAGGATCATTGGGACTCCTTTTGCTCATGAAACGCAGGAGGTGATCGTTGCCTTGCAGCAAGTTGCTTTCAAAATGCGCAAATTCATGGTTTCTCTTGAAAATGGGGGATGATGCCGGATGGTCGGGCGCGTATGCGTCCGGGTTACTTGTTTTCGATCTCCATTTTGTCGGCTGCAACAGCTGGCATTGCCTCTTCCGCGACGATCACCCTCCGCGAGGGGGTGAGCCCGACCACAGGCTATACCAGTGTTTCCACCACCATCCGCGCGGACAGCCCGAACAACAATTATAGCACGGATACGAGGGCGATCGCGGGCAGGCTCACCGGTGCCAACGGAGCGCTGATCCGCACGGTCATGAGCTATTCGCTCGCGGACATTCCTGCCGGAGCCACCATCGATTCGATCAGCCTTTTCGTTCAGGGCTCCACCAACGACTCTCCGAGCACCGCAGTCAGCTTTTCACTCCATGAACTGACCACCTCCTTTGCAGGCGGTACGGTCACTTGGAACAACTCGGCCACCGGCACTGTGTGGGGAACCGCAGGCGGTGATTTCTCAACCACTGTTCTCTCCACCATCAACGTCACGCCGAGCGCGAACGTGGGTGTCGGCTATAGCTTCGCTTCCAGTTCGGATTTCGTCGCTGCAGCCCAGAGGGTCCTGAATTCCGGATCGGAACTCTCGTTGCTGATGAAGCTCACCGACGAATCCGTGACCGGCCGCCAGATTTTCTTCCAGCACTCGGATGTTTCGTCGACCACGGCGGCTCGTCCGGCGTTGGTCATCAACTACACCATTCCAGAGCCATCCGCTGCTCTGCTCGGGATTACCGGAGCCATGGGCTTCTTTCTCCGGCGTCGGCGTTGAGTCCGCGGCCAAGGTTCATAAAAGAAAAGGCGCTCCAGCCATGGAGCGCCTTTTTTGTCCAAAGGAATGATCCCCGGCAGCTTCAAAGGCGGGCCAGGATGGCGTCCGCCATACCTGCGGTGCCGACCTTGTTCTCGCCCGCGCCGCCGGTGAAGATGTCACCGGTGCGGAAACCGTCGGCGATGGTCTTCGCCACGGCGGCCTCGATCGCTTCCGCGGCTTCGATCTCACCGAGGGAGAAACGGAGCAGCATGGCGAGCGAGAGGATCTGCGCGATGGGGTTGGCGATGCCTTGGCCTGCGATGTCCGGTGCGGAACCGCCGGATGGCTCGTAGAGGCCGAAGTAGAGGCCGTCCTCGCGCTGCTTGCCGAGGGAGGCGGAAGGCAGCATGCCGAGGGAGCCGGAGATCATCGCCATCTCATCCGAGAGGATGTCACCGAAGAGGTTCTCGGTCACCAGCACGTCGAAGGAGCCGGGGCGCTTGATGAGCTGCATGGCGGCGTTATCGACATACATGTGGGAAAGCTCGACTTCCGGGAATTCTTTGGCGATCTCGACGACCGTCTCGCGCCACAGGACGGAGGAGGCCAGGACGTTGGCCTTGTCCACGGAAAGGAGGCGCTTCTTGCGGCCCATGGCGGCGGTGAAGGCCACGCGGGCGATGCGCTGGATCTCGCTCTTGTGGTAGATCATGGTGTCCAGGGCGACCGGCTCGCCGTCCTTCTCATGGCGGCCCTTCGGCGCGCCGAAGTAGATGCCGCCGGTGAGTTCGCGGACACAGAGGACGTCGAAGCCATCGGCGATGAGTTCCTGCTTCACCGGGGAGGCGTGGGTGAGGGCGGGGAGGCAGACGCCGGGGCGGAGGTTGGCGAAAAGACCGAAGTGCTTCCGCAGGGGCAGCAGCGCGCCGCGCTCCGGCTGGATGTCCGGAGGGAGGTTTTCCCATTTAGGACCACCGACGGAGCCGAAGAGGATTGCCTGGGCGTTCTCGGAGGCTTCCACCGTCTCCGGAGGCAGCGGGTGGCCGGTCGCATCGATCGCGGCGCCGCCCACCAGATGCGCGGTGCGGGTGATGGTGAAGTTGAACTTGGCTTCGACGGCTTCGAGGACGCGGACGGCCTGGTCCATGACTTCCGGACCGATGCCGTCTCCGGCGAGGATGGTGATGCGGTGATTGCGGGACATGCGGGCGCGAAGATGAGGGAGGGATGCGCCGGGATGCAAGGCAGTGTAGCGGATCCATGCAAAAGATTCGCTGCCAGACCGGAAGGTTCGGGACAAAGTGCCGGTCGAATGCTTGCGGCGGAAGGAAAGCAGGTACATGATAGGGAACCATGCAGGCTGTCACCGAGAGATTGCGGAATTTCCTCCAGTTCGTCGCCATCAAGCTGATCGATGATCCCAGCCAGGCTCAACTGAAGGTGGCGGAGCTGGGGCCGAAGAAGCTGCGCTTCAAACTGGTTCTGGCCCAGGCGGATGTGGCGATGCTGATCGGGCGGAACGGCTTCACCGCCTCGGCGATCCGCAGCGTGCTGAAGGCGGCCGCGGAAAAGGAAGGAGTCCAGGTGAACCTGCAGATCCATTCCCATGAGGAGGAAGCGGAGCTTCTCGCCCGCGGGGACCATCATTGAGGACCGTCCCCGGTGACGAAAGTTTCTGAACCCGGTGGGGTTGCACGCTTGCTCTGGCATGCCGGATGCTATGGATTTATGCGTATTTCAATCGCTCCAGCGCCCTTCACTTTATGTCCATCCATGTCGCCCTGCACCACCGCACCAGCTATGAATATGACAAGCCGGTGGAGCACGGACCCCATGTCGTCCGGCTGAGGCCGGCACCGCACTGCCGCTCACGGATCCTTTCTTACAGCTTCAAAGTAGGGCCGGAGGCTCCGTTCATCAACTGGCAGCAGGATCCGCAGGGGAACTACCTGGCGCGGCTGGTGTTCATGGAGCCGCGCGACCGGCTGGACATCGAGGTGGATCTGGTGGTGGAGATGTCCGTCCAGAATCCGTTCGATTTCTTCCTGGAGCCGGAGGCGGAGAAGTTCCCCTTCAAATACGATGCGGGTGTCAAAACGGAGCTGGCCCCGTTCCTCAAAGTCGAGGAACCCGGGCCGCTGCTGGCCGCACGGATCGCGAAATACCGGGGGCGGAAGGAAAGCACCATCGACCTGCTGGTGGCGATCAACGCGGACCTGCAGAGCGACATCAACTACAACATCCGGATGGAGCCGGGCGTGCAGGCACCGGAGCAGACGCTGGAGATCGAGTCCGGATCCTGCCGGGACTCCGCGTGGCTGCTGGTGCAGATCCTGCGCCACCTCGGCCTCGCCGCGCGCTTCGTTTCCGGCTACCTGATCCAGCTCAAGGCGGATGTGAAGTCTCTGGACGGCCCCAGTGGTGCGGAAGTGGATTTCACCGACCTGCATGCGTGGACGGAGGTGTATCTGCCCGGTGCGGGCTGGATCGGCCTTGATCCCACCTCCGGCCTTCTGGCCGGGGAAGGGCACCTGCCGCTGGCCTGTTCACCGGAGCCATCCAGCGCGGCTCCCGTCACCGGCGGCACCGCGCCGGTGGAGTCCACGATGGAACACGAGATGTCCGTCACGCGGATCTACGAATCCCCGCGCACCACGCTGCCCTACCGCGAGGAACAGTGGGCGCGTATCCTGGAAAGCGGGCGGGCCATCGACCGGGATCTGGACAAGATGGATGTGCGCCTGACCATGGGCGGTGAACCGACTTTCATCTCCGTCGATGACTTCGATGGCGATGAGTGGAACAACGCCGCGCTGGGGCCGACGAAGCGCATCCTGGCGGACCAACTAATCAAGCGGCTGCGCGGGCATTTCGCCCCCGGTGGTCTCCTCTTCTACGGACAGGGCAAGTGGTATCCGGGCGAGCAACTGCCGCGCTGGGCGCTGTCCTGCTACTGGCGGAAAGACGGCGAGCCGATCTGGGAGGACGGCAGCCTGATCGCGGATGAGTCGAAGGACTACGGCTTCAATGAGGACACCGCGAAGCACTTCGGCACCGAACTGGCACTGGCGCTGGGTGCGGATCCCAACTGGCTGATCCCGGCCTATGAGGACGCGTTCTACTACCTGTGGAAGGAGCGCAGGCTCCCGACCAATGTCGATCCGCTGAAGTCGAACCTGAAGGACAAGCTGGAGCGGGAGCGCCTTGCCCGTGTTTTCAACAAGGGGCTGGATGAGATCGTCGGGTGGGTGCTGCCGTTGGAAAACACGGACACCCCGGAGGGCAAACGCTGGGTGAGCGGACCATGGTTCCTCCGTGACGAGACACTCTACCTGCTGCCGGGGGATTCACCTGTCGGCTACCGCCTGCCGCTCGACTCCCTGCCATGGGTGAGTGAGAAGGAGTTCCCGTATTTTATCCCGGAAGATCCCACCCGCGATCTGCCGAAGCTTTCCACCCACCGCGAAACGACGGTGCTCCACCAATCGCGGAAATCGGCGGACCCCATTCCTTCATTCCCGTCGCCTCCCGTTTATCCGGACGGCGGACTGGATGCCGCTCTCGGAACAAAGCAGGGCGAACTGCCGCCATTACCGAAGCATCGGCCATGGGAGCAGCGTCCCGACGACCAGCAGTCCGCTTCCTGGGTCATCCGCAAGGCGATCTGCTTCGAGGCCCGTCATGGCCGCCTGCACGTATTCCTGCCGCCGGTGGAGAAGACGGAGGATTTCCTCAATCTCATCGCCGTGCTGGAGCACACCGCCGGCAAGCTGGGCACGCCCATCATCCTGGAAGGCACGCCGCCGTCCTATGACCCGCGCATCCAGAAAGTGGGCGTGACCCCGGACCCGGGGGTGATGGAGGTGAATCTCCAGCCCTCCGCATCATGGGATGAGCTGGTCTTCAACACGAAGACGCTCTATGATGAGGCGCACCTCTGCCGTCTGGGCACGGAGAAGTTCATGCTGGATGGCCGCCACAGCGGTACCGGTGGCGGCAACCACATCATCATCGGTGGTGAGACGCCCTCGGACAGCCCGCTGCTCCGCCGTCCGGACCTGCTGCGGAGCATGGTGACCTTCTGGAACCACCATCCGTCGCTGAGCTTCCTGTTCTCCGGCATGTTCGTGGGGCCGACCTCGCAGGCACCGCGCATCGACGAGGCCCGGAACGACTCGATCCATGAGCTGGAGATCGCGTTCAAGACATTGGAAGGCGTGACGCCGCTGCCGTGGCAGGTGGACCGTGCGTTCCGGAACCTGCTCATCGACTCGACGGGGAACACGCACCGCGCCGAGTTCTGCATCGACAAACTCTACAGCCCGGACAGCGCCACCGGCCGCCTGGGCCTGCTGGAGATGCGGAACTTCGAAATGCCGCCGCATTCCCAGATGAGCCTCGCCCAGCACCTGGTGCTGCGCGCGCTGGTCGCGAAGTTCTGGAAAGATCCCTACGAGAAGCCGCTGGTCCGCTGGGACAGCGAAATCCACGACCGCTGGATGATGCCGCATTTCATCTGGCAGGACTTCAAGGACGTTCTCTCCCATCTGCGGGCGGGTGGCTATGCCATCGAGGACGAATGGTTCGCCCCGCACCTGGAGTTCCGTTTTCCGAAAATCGGGGACTTCGTGCAGGGCGGGGTGGATGTCGAACTCCGCCACGCCATCGAGCCATGGCACGTTCTCGGCGAAGATGGCAGCCCCGGAGGCACGGTCCGCTATGTGGACAGCTCCCTGGAGCGCATGCAGGTGCTGGTCCGCGGCCTGACCGGAGAGCGCCACGTGATGGCCTGCAATGGATACAAGATCCCGCTGCACCCCACCGGAACGCAGGGGGAGTTCGTCGCCGCCGTCCGCTACCGCGCCTGGCAACCGCCGAACTGCCTCCACCCGTCCATCCCGCCTCACGCGCCGCTCGTGTTCGATCTGCTCGATACTTGGAACGACCGCTCGCTCGGCGGCTGCTCCTACCACGTCGCGCACCCCGGAGGGCGGAATCATACCACCTTCCCGGTCAATGCCTTCGAGGCGGAAGCCAGGCGACTCGCTCGCTTTTTCCGCCATGGTCATACGGGTGGGAAAATCATCCCGAAGGAAGTGCCGGAGAGCCCTGATTTCCCATTCACGCTGGACTTGAGGATGATTCCGGCAAGCCTGTGAGCGGTTTCAGGACCTCCGTCAGCCCATGCTCCAACGCAGTCGATCCGTTCCGGCGAACACTCCTCCGTCCACAGGCGGAGCGGGGGATGCCGCGTGGGATGAAATGACAGCACCGGATGGCGGGATACGGCCCGGCTGGGAGGATTTCGCCGGAAAGCTCCAGGCGATGACCTCTGCGGACCGCGCCAACCTCAGCGCCACCGCCGACCGGATGCTGGATGATCTGGGAACCACCTTCAACGTGTACAGTGACGTTGGCGGAACCGGTCAGCCTTATGTCATTGATCCGCTGCCGTTGATGGTCCGCCGGGAGGAATGGGACAAGATTTCAGCCGGGCTGATCCAGCGCATGCGTCTGTTGGAGATGGTGGTTGCGGACCTTTACGGCCCGCAGAAATTGATGGCGGAGGGCTTGATACCGCCGGATCTCATCCATTCCAACCGCTCCTACCAACCTCAGATCCGCGGGGTGCAGCCGCAGGGCGGGAAGTTCCTCGTCGGCTTTTCCAGTGATCTGGTGCGGATGCCCGGAGGGATCTGGAAGGTGCTGAACGACCAGGTCCAGGGAGCGCAGGGACTGGGTCAGGTGCTGGAGAACCGCAGCGTGGCCTCCAATGTCCTGTCCGACGCCTATGAAAGCGCGCGGGTGGCGAGGCTGCAGCCATTTTTCGATGCGGAAAGGGCGACCCTCCAGGAGCTGTCCATGCCCCGCGGAGAGATGCCGAACGTGGTGTTCCTCACCGCCGGGTTCCGCCATCCATCCTACTTCGAGCATGCCTACAAGGCACGTTTGCTGGGCTTTCCGCTGGTGGAGGCCGCGGACCTCACCGTGCGGGAAAAGCGCCTCTATCTGAAGACGCTCGGCGGGCTGCGGCGCATCGACTGCGTGGCCAACCGGCTGGGTGATGACGTGATCGATCCGCTGGATTTCTGGACCATGGGCCGGGGTGGTGTTCCCGGCATCGTGGAGGCATGGCGGAGCGGGAATCTCGCGCTGGCGAATGCTCCGGGCGCGGGGCTGGCATCATCGCCCGCATTGCTGCCGTTCCTCCCTCAGATCTGCCGCAAGTGGCTGGGGGAGGATCTGAAGCTGCCGTTCGTGGAAACGTGGTGGCTCGGCCAGGCGGACGTCCGTGCGAAGGTGTTGGAGAACTTCAGCCGCTACGTGCTGCTTTCCGCCTCGCTGGACGAGCCGTTGCTGCCGGTGCGGTGGTCGTCGCTGTCCCCGAACGCCCGGAAGCACTGGCTCACCATCATCGAGGAACGTCCTTACGATTTCGTCGCCCAGCTCGATGTCACGCCGAGCGTGGCACCGTCCCTGGACGGCCGCAGCCTGGCATCCAGGCCGGTGGTGGTGCGTGGGTTCACGCTGAATTCCTCCGGCACTCCGGTCACGCTGCCAGGTGGGCTGGGCAGGGTGGGCAAGCCCGGCCAAGCGCCCCAGCTCTGGCCGGTGCACGCCGGTTCCACCAAGGATGTGTGGATCCTGGAAGGTGCGGAGGAACCCGGCAAGGCGAAGGCCGGGAAGCCGGAGAGCCCCACCATGGTCCGCCGCCATCCTGCCGCGGCGGAAGTGCCCAGCCGCATCGCTGAGGAACTGTTCTGGGTGGGCAGGTATGCGGAGCGCATCGAGCTGGCCACCCGCCTGCTGAGGGTGACCATGAAACACCTCGTCGGAGAGGCCGGTCGGCTCCAGCACGAGCAACTGGCGGCATGCCTGGATCTGCTCGATGCCGTCGGGATGGCCCCCGCGAAGAAAAAGACCAAAGCGTTCGGTTTGCTGGGAGCTTTGATCGACCAGGTGCATGGAACCAACAGCGGGACCGGGATACCGCCGCTGGTGCGGGCGCTGCTTTCCAATGCCGCCGCCGCACGTGACAGGCTGTCCGATGACACGTGGAGGTTCTTCAACCGGTTGGACGGCATCATCCATCCACCTCCGACACCTCCGCAGGCACGGGAGCTTTCGGTGACCCTGGACCAGCTCATCCTCCATCTTTCCGCCTTTGCGGGCATGCAGGCGGAGAACATGACGCGGGGGCAGGGATGGAGGTTCCTTGAGGTAGGCCGCCGTCTGGAGCGGGCTCTGGGAACGCTGGTGTTGTTGCAGGTCGCAGCCGCCGGAGAGAAGGATGAGGAAGACTCCCATTTCCTGGAGCCGGTGCTGGAGATCTGCGACAGCGTGATGACCTACCGGCGCAGGCATTTCTCGAAGCCCCGTTGGGATGCAGTGTGCGAGCTGCTGTTCATGGACCAGACGAATCCGCGTTCGGTGGCCCACCAGACCGCGATCCTCCAGACGGAGTCCGGAAACTTCCCCGGAGACCCCAACAGTGGATTGTTTCCGCAGATCGTCGCACGGCTCGCCTTGCTGGACGAACCGTTCGGTAAATCAGGCCCCCGGACCACGGAGGAACTCGAAGTCTTCAGCGGAAGGCTCGAGGATCTGTCCGACCTGCTGACGCAACACTACTTCAGTCACTCCGTCCGACGGGTATATTGAGAGTAAGGAGGAGGGACACTCCTGTCCCTCGGCGGCATTGGCGATCAGCCTGAAAAGAGGAATTATCCCTCAAATGGCAGGGGAGCGCAGCGGACATCGCGGCTCCGCCGCAATGTCCACCCTCCTTACCGGCCTCAGGCGGGCATCCCTTACTTCCTCAGCTCGGCTTCGGTGTAGGGCTTGCCGTTGCGATCCTTGGTCGCCTCACGGATCTTGGTGAACTCCTCCGCCTTCACCGGAGCGGCGGCGTTCGACCATTCGTTACGCACGTAGGTGGCGATGTCCGCGAGGGCGGCATCGGTCATGGCGGGATTCTGGAACAGTCCGGGCATGTCCGCAGGGGAGACATAGACCTTTCCATGGACCTTGATCGGGCCGGTCAGACCGTGGAGCAGGATCTTGCCGAAGATGCTGACGTCACCGGTTACCCATTCGGAAGCATCGAGTGGCGGTCCGAGGTTCGGCACACCTTCACCGGCCAGTCCGTGGCAGCCGAAGCAGGCGGCCTCGCCGTTGTAGAGCTTCTTGCCGCGGACGAATGCTTCCCTGTCGGGACCGGTCAGCAGCTCGCCGGCAGCCTTCTTCGCAGGGGCGTTGGAGGCACCCTTGTCCAGCCAGCCGAGGAAGTCCTTGTTCTTGATCTTGTCGCCCGCAGCCGCCTTGAACTTGAGTTCGTGGTGGTCGAGACCGGAGAACGCGGCTCCCAGCACCAGCGGGTTCTTGCCGGATTTCACGATCATGTCGGTGAGCTTGTCCCAGGCGGCAGACGTGGCCAGCGGCCCGAGAACCCGTGCGATGTAAGGCTTCATCTCCTCGGTGGCAGGCTCCAGTTTCAGGAGGATGGGGGAGAGCTTCGCAAGCTCGGCGTCAGGCAGTTTGGAAGCAGCCCACAGTCCGGAGATGACGACCTTCGGATCCTTCGCGGAAAGCAGCGGCTCGATCACGGCGGCATCGAGTTTGCCCAGACCTTCCAGCGTCCACAGCGCGTGGATGCGGGCCAGCGGGTTGTCATTCTTCGCGACGACCGCCACCAGTTGCGGGGCAACGGAAGCATCGCCGCGGTCCACCAGCACGCGCTGTGCGGTATCGCGGTGCCAGCCGTTCGCATGGCCCAGCAAGGCGACCAGCTCCGGACCGGTCTTCTTGGAAAGGTCTTCGTAGGCTTCCAGCTTGCCGTTCTCCGAACGGACGCGGTAGAGGCGGCCCTGTCCGTGGGCCGGGCCGTCCAGTCCGCGGCTCACGTATTGCTCGCGCAGATAGGAGGTGACGAAGGTCTTGTGCTGGATGATGCCGTGATACATATCCACAATGATCACAGTGCCGTCCGGAGCATTGTAAGCGCTCACCGGGCGGAAGCGTTCGTCGGTGGAGGCCAGCCACTCTTCCTTTTCGTAGGGATGGCTGCCGGTGAGCTTGCCGCTGCCACCGTCCTTGATCTCGATCGCCTTGACGAGCTGGACGCAGGACTCGGTGACCAGCGCGCGGTCCGCCCACTCCTTCGGGAAGTTGCTGCCGCGATAGACGGTCATACCCGCGGCGGCGGTGCAGTTGATGAGCTTGTGCGTCTCAGGGTTCAGGGTGTCGGACCCGTAGCCGTTCTTCTTGGAGATGTAGGCGCGGTTGACGCCGGGTGTCACCCGGATCGGCCAGGTCGCGTTCGGCCCGACGCCGCTGAACTCGGCGATCTTGGTGGTGACGCCGGGATTCCCCTGGAGCAGGTTGGGCGCGACGTTGTCACCGAAGAGGAAGGCGGAGTTGTGGTTGTGGAAGAGGCGGCCGTAGTTATCCTTCGCGATGCCCCACTGGCCGCGGAAGATGGTGTTCTCCACCACCCACCTGCCATTGATGCGGCGGACACGCTTGCCCGACTTCGCGTTGTAGAGCCAGTTGTCCAGGCCGTGGATCAGGCCGTTGCTCTTGTGCTCCACGTTGCCCGCCTCGATGAAATCAGGCACGGCGATCTCCGCTTCGCCCACCGGCTTGAGGCCGTCCCGCTTGATCCACAGCAGATTCTCGTTGTCGGTGAAAAGGATGCCATCCGGAAAAACGGCGACGGCACGCGGCAGGTTCAGCTTGTCGAGGAAGACGGTGCGCTTGTCCGCCTTGCCATCATGGTTGGTGTCCTCGACGACAACGATGCGTCCTTGGGGGATGTTCTCGCCATTGCCGTCGATGTCCGGCATGTAGCCCTGCATCTCACAGATCCACAGGCGTCCGGCGGCATCGTAGTCGAGCGCGACCGGCTTATCGACGGTGGGTTCCGCGGCGAATGCCTCGATGACGAATCCGGGAGCGGTCTTGAACGCCTTCAGCGCCTGATCGACCGGCAGGATCGGGGCCGGAGGGATGAGTTCCGCCGGGACCACCGGGTCCATGTTGGCATGGTCTTTCTTATCCCCGCTCTGCGCGAAGGCGAGGGTCGGGATCAATGCAGCGGCGGAAATGTAACGGAGCATGGGTTGCTGAACAGTGTGAGCGGGTTTTTACGATGGGCAAGCGGCGATTGTTGCCTGCAATCCACCGGAAAGGACTCGGTGTGCCAAATAAAATTCACCCATCCATCACGGAAGCGGCGGATTTCATCAGCTCGTCCGCCCGCTCCAATAACCGGGGGGAGGCGCTTCGCGTGGGCGACAGCAAGGATCTGCACCTCATTGCCCGTTACCCTGTAGATCACCGTATAGGGAAAGCGGTCCACCCGGAGCTTCCTACAGCCGTCAACATGACAACGCGTTCACAAAGGTGCCGACATCACCCGCGCCACGGTTGCTTCCACTTGTCCGATGAAGCGTTCGCCCAAATCCTCCACCTGCCGTTCGTAATAAATCGCGGCCGAAGTGTATTCCTCTTCGGTGGCTTCGTGCCATGTCAGCATCATCGGCGTTCGTTGCGGACTTCCTCCAGACGTGCCCTCACGTTGGCGGATACCTCACCGCCGGGAATCATCCGGGCCGTGCCTCCGTCGATCTTCTTCACCCGCCGCTGAAGTTCTTCATTCCACTCCGGACCCAGTTCGAGGCCATCATCTTCGTCGAGGCTTTCGAGCAAGCGGTTGGCGAGCCGCGAACGATCCTCAAGCGGAAGGTGAAGCACCTCATCCTCCAGTTGGGCATAGGAAATGATCGCGGCCATGGGTGGAGGGTAAATCATGTGCCGCGCTCTTTCCAGCGCTTTTCCCCGGGACAAGCGGGGAATTTCACGCCGGATCAGCGCACCGGAACATCGATCCAGCGGCCTTCCTCGTGGGATTTCCAGCTCAGCTCGGCCAGTTCAACCCCCTTCGCGCCTTCGCGCAGCGTCCAGCGGAACGGCTCGTCCGCGATGACGTGCTTGAGGAACAGCTCCCACTGGATCTTGAACGCGTTCTCGAAGTTCATCTGGTCCGGCACTTCCGTCCAGCGGTCGTAGTAGTTGATGGGGCTGTCGATGTCCGGGTTCCACACCGGACGCGGGGTGACGCTCTCATGCTGCGCCCAGCACTTGCGCAGGCCGACGATGGCGGATCCCTTGGTGCCGTCCACCTGCATGGTGAGGAGGTCGTCGCGGCGCACGCGGACGTTCCATGAGGAGTTGAACTGGCAGGTGATGCCGGTGTCCGTTTCGAAGATCGCGTAGGCGGAGTCGTCGGCGGTGCACTTGAACGGCTTGCCCTGTTCGTCGAAGCGCTGCGGGATGTGGGTCGCCGCCTTGCAGAAGACGCGGGTCACATTGCCGAAGAGGTTGTCGATGACGTAGCGCCAGTGGCAGTGCATGTCCACGATCATGCCGCCGCCGTCCTCGGAGCGGTAGTTCCAGCTCGGACGCTGGATGGGCTGGCCTTCGTAGTCGCCGGTGAAGACCCAGTAACCGAACTCCCCGCGGACGGAGAGGATTTCGCCGAAGAAGCCCTGCTCCTTCAGCAGTTGGAATTTGCGGAGGCCCGGCAGCCACAGCTTGTCCTGCACGGTGCCGTTCTTCACGCCGGCCTTCTCAGCGACCTCGGCGATGCGGAACGCCTCCGAGGCGGAGTCCGAGGTGGGCTTCTCACAGTAGATGTGCTTGCCCGCGGCGATGGCTTTCTCAAGGAAGCCGATGCGGTAAGGTGTGCCGGATGCGTCGAAGAAGATCTCATAGAAAGGATCCGCCAGCACGGAGTCCAGGTCCGTGGTGTATTTCTCCACGCCGTGCTTCTTCGCCAGTTCCGCGAGCTTGTATTCGTTGCGGCCGGTGAGGACCGGTTCCGGCATGTAGGTTTCATCGCCGATGCGGAGGCCGCCTTGCTGGCGGATGGCGAGGATGGAGCGCACGAGGTGCTGGTTGGTGCCCATGCGTCCGGTGACGCCGTTGAGGATGATGCCGATGGATTTCATAAGAAGGTTTGCTAGGTTTCAGTGTTCGGTTTTCAGCGAAGAGGCGCACAGGCGGCTTTGATCTTGTCGAGGAACTGGTGCTGGTTCTCGGTCCAGTATTTGCGGGAGAAAATCTCGACCTCGGTGAGGCCGGTGAAGCCCGCTGCTTTCACCAGGTCGTTCACGCGGGCGCAGGTGCCTAGCCCCTGGCCGGGCAGCTCGCGGTCGAGCAACGGATGCTCCAGGTCGGCCTTGAAGTCGCAGACATGGAAGGCGAAGAGGCGGTCGGCGGCGGTGCAGCGGGAAATCTCCTGCTCCAACTTCGAATCCCACCAGATGTGATAGACGTCCGCCGCCACACCGAGGAGCGGGTGGTTGAGCGCATCGCACAGGTCATTCGCGTCCGCCATGGTGGCGACGGCGCAGCGGTCGCCGGCATACATCGGGTGCAGTGGCTCGATGGCCAGCCGGATGCCCGCGCTTTCCGCAGCAGGGAGAATGGCGGCGATGCTGTCCTGGATCTGTGAAAGGTTCTCGCGGGGGGACTGGCCGGGGGTGGCTCCGCAGACCAGCACGATCATCGGCAGCCCGAGCGTCTCCGAGTCCCGGATGATACGAAGGTTGTTGTCGATGGCCTGCTGGCGGGCCTCCGCGGTGGTGCCGGTGAAGAAGCCTCCGCGGACATAGGAGATCGGCTTCAGTCCGCTGTCCTTCAGCTTGCGGGAAACGCGGGCAAGATCCTCGCCTTCGACGGTTTCCCGCCAGATGGAGATCCCGCCGAAGCCGTGCCGCGCGTAGTTCTCAATACACTCGTCGATCGACCACGGCTTGGTGGTGAACGTGTGGATGGCGAGTTGGTCGGGTGTCATGGGTTTGATGGAAAGCCGGGCTTCAGCGGCGGGTGGACTCCCCGATGAGCAGGGAGCCGTGGAGGCGTTCGAGCGGGATGTTCACCGCGCCCTCGATGACCTCGGCGGCGAGCCGCTGTCCGGCGCGGCGGCCGAACTCGAAGACGGGCATCGCCACGGTGGTCAGCAGCGGACGGGTGATGCGGCGCAGCGGGGAGTCATCGAAGCCGGTCACCTGGCAACGCTCCGGCACGGGGATGCCCATCCGGGCCAGCTCGGAGAGTACCACGGATCCGACGATGTCGTTGATGCAGAAAAGCGTGTCATATTTCTCCGCGATGGGAGCCAGTCCCTCCGCGGTCAGTGCGGCGGTGTTCTTGAATGTGAAGATGTCCGCATCGGAAAACGGGATGCCTTTCGCGGTCAGCGTGGTGGCCAGGCCCTCCCGCCGTTCCACGAAGACCTCGTTGAGTCCGTCGATGGTGATGAGGCACGGCTTGATGGGCGCTTTCCCCAGGTGCTCCACCAGTTCCGCCATCCCGCCGCCGTGATCGGAGGAAATGCATGGCAGTCCGGGCGTGGCGCGATTGAGGATGACGAAGGGGATATTCCGTTCCAGCAGTGCCTGCAGCACCTCCGCCGAGGGCAGGTGGAAGGCGAAGATGAAGGCGTCCGTGTCCCCGCCTTTCTTGTGCGGGAAGGGGACGAAGGATGGCCCCCCGAGGTCGCTCAGGATGTTGATCGCCGTCGGTGCGAAGCCTTTGCGCAGCCCGTCGATGAGTTGCGTCAGATCATAGAACAACCCGCGTTCCGGGGAATCATGGTGCGGCAGGACCAGGCGGATGTTGAGGATGGTGCGCTGGCGGTGGCGGCGCACGTTCCGCTTCTCAAAGCCGAGATCCTTTGCGATGTGCTGGATGCGCTCCCGCACTTCATCGCTCACGAGCCGCGAGCCATTGAGCGCGCGGGAAACCGTGGAACCGGAAACTCCGGCCTTTTCAGCGATGTCATAGATGGTTACCATGTCAGATCGGGGTGGATTATTGCGTGCAATCTCCTCAGGGCAAGCAAAGAAGTGCAAGGCTGCTTGCCAACGCACGTTTGATGACGCGGGATCAGCCCATGCACAATCCGATACTTGAAATTCAGGACGCGACGGTCTGGCGGGGGGAGACCCGGGCGCTGAAGGATTTCTCCTTGGTGCTGAGGGAAGGAGAGAGTGTGGCGATCCTGGGACCGAATGGTGCGGGAAAGAGCACGCTGCTGAAAGTGCTGACCGGGGAACTGCGGCCGGAGTGGGGGAATGGCGCGGTCTGCCGCTTGTTCGGAGAGGATCTGTGGTCGCTGGAGGACCTGCGGCACAAGATCGGCGTGGTGATGCCGGAGGAGGTCGCCCGCTTTCATCCCGAGGAGATCGCGGAGGATACCGTGCTTTCTTCGCTGCGCGGCGCGTATGGCAAGACGCGTTGGATGAAGTTTTCAAAGGCGGAGAAGGAACGAGCGTCGGAAGCGATGGAGTTGATGGGCATCAGTGCGCTGGCAAAGCGGGAGTTCGGCGCGCTGTCCTCAGGGGAGCGGCGGAGATTTCTCATCGCCCGTTCGCTGGTGCACCAGCCGGAGGTTCTGGTGCTGGATGAACCCTCAACGGCCCTCGATTTCGCCGCGGCCATGCAACTGACCGCGACGCTCTGCAAGCTGTTGGAAGCTGGAAAAACACTGTTGTTGGTCACCCATCATCCGGGAGAGATCCCGCCGGGCATCAACCGTGTGGTGCTGTTGAAGGACGGCGGTGTGTTCGCGGACGAAGAGAAGAAATCGGTGCTCACCTCCGGAAATCTGACCGACCTTTATCAGGTGGGGCTGCGGGTGAAGTGGTCGGCGGGATGGTGCGATGTGAGGCCGGGTTGAAAAAATCGGCTACGCATTTCGGCGCAGGTATTGCAAAATGCTCGACCAAGTCGGTGTTATTTCTCACCATTCTGGTGTTTCCAATATCTTTGCCCCCGCCATGAAAACTCATCGGATGATTTCCGCAGTGGTTTGCCTGTTAGTAACCACCGGGGTCGCCGGGGCGCAGACGCCGCCCAACTATGTGGTGTCCTCCTCTTTCATGCCGCCCCTTTTGACGGAAAGGTATCTGGTCCATGATTTCAATGATTCTGGCGTCGTGGCCGGGACGTGGACGCGTTATACGGACCAGTATTCGGGAGTGGAGGAAGCACGCGGAATTTTCGTGTTCAAGGACGGGGTGATGCGGAAGATCACACCGGCCCAGGGCGGGGTGACGGCGACGCTTTCACCAGCGGAGGGAAGTTCCACCGGGATCGTGCGGATCAGCAATGTGGCGGGAGGGACGTTTTATCTGGCCGCTCCCGCCCGCCAGTCGATATCGGCGTGGGGTGGGGGGACGAGGGACATCCACCGGATCGTGAGATACAGGATCGACGCGGATCTGGAAACGCTACCGCAGCCGGTGATCTCCGCCTCCACGCTGGGCGGTTATATCTTTGCCGACTACAACGGAGAGGTGGGGCGCAATGAGGAGTTTTCCGCCGGAGTGACGGACATCTCCGACGACGGGACCGTGCTGGGCTACACCTCCGACTGGCCGTTTTTCTATGCGCCACCCGTAATGTGGAAGGGAACATCGACGGCAAACTCAGGACGTTGGTTTGATTCCAATTTTTTCAGGACACTGGGGTCTCCCCAAGCCCTCGACCGCGATGGCTACCTCATCGGTGGGGTCTCGGATCTCAATGCTCCGGAACTGATGTTCTACTATGACGCGCCGGTTTCGTCCGCGACCTTCAGCTCCGCCAGTCAGACCAGGATTCCCGCGCTGGCAGGGATCTACCAGCCGACTCCGGACTATCCCTACTCACAGGTATTGGGCGGGCCGCCGCTGGCACACGGACCCTACCGCGCGATGAGCAATGCCATCGGAATGTCCCATGCCACGGCGGTATGGTCGAACCGGTTCAATGAGCTTAGGACCCTATCTGGCTTCCGGCCGGTTCAGAGTGCGGTGTTCATGCCGGCAAGCCGTGCGGCCATGACCCGGAACGGTCATCTGCTGGGCCTGAACGATGGCGGGGAACCGGTGATCGGGCGACGAAGCAGTACGGAGGCAAACTACGCGATCACCCGCCTCCAGGATGAGACGGGACCTTCCTACAAGTTGTATCCTCCCTTCGATGGATCGGAGCAGGGTTATGATTATGCCGGTGGTCCGATTCTTACGTCTTCCATCAACTCCAACCTCGATGTGCTGTGCAAATACCAGGACCAGCGGGGGGAGGGATTCTACATCCTGAGGAACCAGCCGGGACCGGGGCGCATCCGGGTGGAGGTCCCGCCATACGGGCAGGGATCCGAGGCGCTGGGCTACGTGGAGTTTAAAGTCCGGCGAACCTTGGGGAACATCGGCGCGGCGAGCGTGCGTGCGACGTTGGTAGCGGGTGGCACTGCCGTCGAGGGGCAGGATTTCAAGGCAGGCACGACCACCGTGGTGAGCTGGGCCGCGGGTGAGGTCGGGGAGAAGACAGTCCGCCTGCCCGTGCTGAACGACTACGCGCAGGATCCCGGAAAGACGGTGAAGGTGCTGCTGGGCAACTTCACCGGAGCGGTGGCGGATGGTGTGACGGAGGTGACGCTGACCATCGATGATGATGACTACGTGCCGCCGGTTCCGCTGCTGTTCGGGGAGACCGAGGCGGACGGAACCGTGGGGGAGGATTTCTTCTTCGCGGTTTCGAAGTCGGCGGGGATCATGGAATCGACGGAACTGCCCGCGGGGTTGACGTTGGACCCTATGACGGGGTTGCTGCTGGGCAAGCCGAGGGTGAGCGGGACCTTTCCGGTGACCTTCACTGCACGGAACCATACCGGGGCCAGCACGCCGTTGTCCGTGACCTTCGTCATCAACCCGGCGGCTGTGGATGCCCCGTTGTTCATCACCAGCGCGGAGCGGGTGGTGGCCACTGTCGGACAGCCGTTCACCTATCAGGCGACGGGAACCGGAACCGGCATCACCTGGGACACCTATTGGGTCGGCCATGCCGAACTGCCGGGCGGCATTGCGTTCAATCCCTCGACCGGACAGTTCAGCGGGTCATTCCAAGCCGCTCAGGTGGGGACGGTCGAGTTGGAGGTCATCGCTCGGCGGGGTGTGGACCAGTATTCCATCACGCTGAAGGTGGAAGTGCGGCCCGCCAGCGGGACGTTCACCGCCACCCAGAGGTGGCTGGCGGAAAAGGGCAGAACCTATGCGGGCACCGCGGGAGGACATCTGGAGGATGCGGACGGGAACGCCTACGGGAACCTGCTGGAGTTCGCCTTCGGCCTGGAACCCGGCCAGAGGCCCCTGCCGAAAGTCCCGGCTGCTCCTGTCTATGATGGCTCTCCCGTTCCCGGGATCCCGGTGTCGTACTTTGACTCGACCACCAGTCCGCGCACGGTTGTCTCCCTCTACCGTTCGAAAGAGGCCATGGCCCGTGGCGTGAAATATGTGGTGGAATTCACCTCGAATCTCAGCCAGTGGGATGCTGCGTTGGACCACACCGTGGTGAATTCCGGACCGGCCGGTGACATCATCACGGTGCCGGACCCGAATCCGGGGCCGCTGGTTGGCGACAAGCGCTTCTACCGGGTGAAGGTGGTCCAGCCGTGACCGGTGGGCGGTAACCTGCCCGCATGGTTGCAATTTGAGCCCCGCGCGGTGCGGAATGTCATCCTGCGGCGGCGGCCCTGTTAGATAAGTGCCTGTGCCTGCGGATGTCGGATCATTGGCACGCTTCCAGCGAGGCAGGTGCGGCAATCCCGACCGCTATGAAAACACAGACGATCTTCTCTGACCCTCGCATGGCGCTTTCGATCACCTCCGCGATCAGCCGGCGTTCCCATACCCAGGCACGGATGGGGTGGATGCGTGCGCTGGTCCAGCGCGTGCCCATTCTCAGTAAATCACTTAGGTTTTCCTGATTTCCAGCCCCGGTAAAACAATCTTGCGGGAAACCGGGGATCGGGGGATGATCCCCGCAGAAACCCCCGATGGGAAGCAGCGATAACAAAAAGCGAGGCGAGCAGCCCGAACCCAGCAAGTGGTCGAACGAGATCACGGGCATCGTATTGATATTCCTGGGCCTGCTGTTGCTGCTGGCGCTGGTGTCCTACTCACCCTCAGACCTGCCTCCCAAGTGGTTCCTGGAAGCCTTCGCGGACAAGAATGGCGGGGACGGGACCAACCTCATCGGGCCGGTCGGGGGGCTGCTCGGGTTTTTCCAGATCATCCTTTTCGGTGCGGCCAGCTACCTGTTGCCGGTGGGGTTGATCTGGTTCGGCATCGTGAAAGTCGCGTTCGACGGGAAACTGTGGCCGCGCCCGCTCGTGGGTTTTGCGGTGCTGCTGGTCTCCGCCTCCGCGTTCCTGGCAGCGTCCGATATTTTCTTTGATGAATGGGCAGCCCGCTGCCATCTGCCCGGACCGGGAGGGGTCATCGGCAAGTTGCTCGGCGGGGTGGGGGAGGACGGAAAGCCGGTGGGCATCCTTTCCATGGTGATCGCCCGTGCGGGAACCATCATTGTTTCGCTCGCTGCCTATCTGGTTTCCTTGCTGCTCCTGACCGGCCAGCATCCGGTCCGCTTTGTCAAAGCCTGCTACCACCAGCTCAGGAAGCGCCATGTGGAGTGGCAGATGCAGCGTGGTGAAGCCGGAAAGATCGCCGCGCGTGAAGCGGAGATGCTGGCGGAGCGGGAGCGCCAGCGCGAGCAGCGCCGCAAGGACCGTGAAACCGCGAAGGCCGCCGCCGATGCGAAGGTGCCGGAGCCGGATCCCCAACCCATGCTGGGCCTGCGGGAAACACCCACGCCGCAGATCATCGACGCCTCCCAGCGCAGGGCGGGCGTGGAGGCGATCCAACCGGGGGCGAAGCCCTTCGAGCGGAAGAAGCCATCCGGGCACCAATTCCTTTCCGTCAACGAATTCGAGGACTACGAGCTTCCCGGCTTCGACCTGCTGGATGCGGTGGAGATGGAGGAGTCCACGGAGGACCACCGCGAGGAGATGCTGGATACCCAGCGGACCATCGTGGAGACCCTCAAGGCATTCGGCATCGAGGTCAGCCCGGGCGACATCACCCGTGGGCCGACGATCACCCGCTACGAGATCTATCCGTCCACCGGCCTGCGGGTGTCCCGCATTTCCCAGCTTGAGGCGGACATCGCCCGTGCCACCCGTGCGGAACGCATCAATATCCTCGCCCCGATCCCGGGGAAGGACACCGTCGGCATCGAGCTGGCGAACAACCAGAAGGTCGCGGTGCCGCTGCACGAGCTGCTGCATGATCCGGAGTTCCGTTCCGCGAAGAAGAAGATCCCGCTGGCCCTCGGCAAGGATGTCTATGGCAAGACGGTCATCGGTGATCTGGCCGCGATGCCCCACCTGCTGGTGGCGGGGGCGACCGGTTCCGGAAAGTCCGTCTGCATCAACTCCATCATCGCCTCCATGCTGTTCAAGTTCGGCCCGGATGAGCTGCGGTTCATCATGGTGGACCCGAAGGTGGTCGAGATGCAGATGTACAACAAGCTGCCGCACCTCATCGTCCCCGTCGTCACGGATCCGAAGAAGACCGTCGCCGCGCTGAAGTGGGTGGTGAACGAGATGGAGAAGCGCTACCGCATCTTCGCCAAGGAGGGAGTGCGGAACTTCGACAGCTTCAACAACCGCCCGCGGCCCGACAAGACGGAGGCTCCGAAGGAGGAGGAAGAACCGGAGCCGCAGGAACCGACCATCAGCGACGAGGAACTGGACGCCATCGTCGCCTCCATGGGTGAAGGCGACCTCGGCCCGGAAGCGGATGACGACGAACTGGAGATCGCCGAGGAGCAGATCCCGGATCGTTTCCCCTACATCGTGGTGCTCATCGACGAGCTTGCCGACCTCATGCAGACCGCCCCGGCGGATGTCGAGATGTGCATCGCACGGATCGCCCAGAAGGCGCGTGCGGCGGGCATCCACCTCATCATCGCCACTCAGACGCCGCGGGCGGATGTGGTCACCGGCATCATCAAGGCGAACATCCCGTGCCGGATCGCCTTCCAGGTTTCCTCCGCGCTCGACTCACGCGTCATCCTCGATACCAAAGGCGCGGATAAGCTGGTGGGCAAGGGGGACATGCTGTTCCTGCCGCCGGGATCCGCGAAGCTGGAGCGCTCCCAGGGAGCTTTCGTCTCCGATGCCGAGGTTGAGCGCATCGTCGATCACTGCGCGGCCCAAGGCTCCCCCACGTTCGACATCGACATCAACGCCTCCATCAACTCCTCCGACGACGACGATGCGGAGGACGTCTCCGACGCGGACGAGGAACTGATCATGAAGTGCATCGAGGTGGTGCGGCAGGAAAAGAAGGCCAGCACGTCCCTCCTCCAGCGCCGCCTGCGGCTGGGCTACACCCGCGCCGCGCGGATGGTGGACATCCTGGAGCAGCGCGGCGTCGTCGGCCCAGGCGAAGGCGCGAAGCCCCGCGAGGTGTTTTTGAAGTAAGGAGGGAGGACACTCCTGTCCTCCGGCTGCAATGGGAACCCATAGCAAAGGCCATTTTCCGGTAGATTCATCTTTTACATTTCATTCACCAATGCCGCCGGAGGACAGGAGTGTCCTCCCTCCTTACCCGGTTGCAATGGGAACCACTCACCTCTCATAGATCCCGATCCTCGCGCCTTTGTCCGGGTGGCTGGTCAGGATGGCGACACGCTTGATCGTGGAGGTGTCGATGGCGGTGTGGCTCAGGTAGTCGAACTGTCCGCGCAGGTCGGTGTAGCCGTCCTTGTGGAAGGTGATCCCTCCATCCCCCGTCTCCGCATAGACCTTCACATACGTTTTCGGCAGCGGGTGACCGGCGGTGTCCAGCACCTGGATGGTGCGTTCCAGCGGCTGCCGGCGGATGTCCAGCGCACCGGAGTCCAGCACCTTCAGCAGGCGGGTGTTGCCGGAGTCCGCGGAGACGAGGACGTTGCCGCCCTTCATCGCTGCGGGAAGATCCACGGTGGTCTCCGTAGTTCCGGCGGCGAGCGGCACATCGAGCGTGGAGTTCGGCAGGATGCCGGGTTCCGCATCGCCTCCGTCACCGCTCTGGAGGAAGGGATCCTTGGAAAAGAGGATCTCCAGATCCACGCGGAAGAAACGCAGCGCGGCCTTGTCCAGCGAGCGGTGGCGCAGGACCAGCCTGCCATCCCCGGACGGCGCCAGATCGAGCTGCGGCGCGGTCGTTCCACCCGCTTCCTCCTTCGGCACCGGAGCATTTGACAGCGCGGTGATCTCATCCACCTGGTTCACCACGGTTTGATGGCGGTCGCGCCAGATGCCGGGCGGCAGCGTTGGAAGGGTGGCGGCGGCGATGGCTTTCGCTTCCTCCGGATTCCCGCGGTGGAAGAGCGCCACGCATTTCAGGTAGTCATAGTGGATGCGTCCCGGCAGTGCCGCGGGATCGATGCGGTCGAAAAACACCAGCGCCTCTTCGATGCGGTCCTGCAGGAAGAGGAAGGCCGTGAGGGAGAGCAGGTCAGTGGAGTCCAGGGACGGTTTCCAGGCGAGCTGACCGAGGAAGGCGTGGTAGTGTTTCTTCGCCTCCGGATGGGTCAGCCGGGACTCGTCGCCGAAGCGGTGGATGCGGGCGTTCACCAGCGGATCGAACTCGAACGTCTCCCAGCCCTTGTGGACGCGCGGGCGCACCTCCAGCAACGGGCTGTCCAGCCAGTCCCCTGCGGCGTGGGCGACAGAGCTGTTCTCAAGGAAATCCCGGATCACGGCGGCATCGCGGTGCTGGAACCCGTAGGTGGCGATGTCAGGGGAGAAATGCAGCCGTTCCCGGAGGATGCCCGCCACGGTGGTGAAGAACGCCTTGTCCCGCAGGCGCCACAGGATGGCGTCGAGGTCGATGGCTTTCAGGTTCTCCGTTTTCAACCGCTCCAGCACCTGCTCCGGCGTGCCGTCCGCGGCGATGGCCAGCCATGAGGCCCCGTCCTGCGGCGCGGGGTTCACGGTGACATGCAGCGTGCGGGCCTCCGAGTGCGCCAGCACCGTCCCGTCCTCGCTCACATGCAGTGGATAGGTGGCGAACTCCCCGGGCGCGGGGAAGTAGAACTGCAGTTCCTTCATCACCACGCCATACGGGTTGAGATTGCTGGTGGCGGAAAGGGTGGGGGGATGCCCGCCCAGCGGGATGGCCCCGGCGGGGATCTGTGCCAGCAGGTCCACGCGCCTGCCGGTGCCGGTAGGGTTCGTCACCACCAGGGAGGCGCGGTAGGCCACACCCGGGCGGAAGTCACCCGTGACGGGGTTCTCCACCTTCCGGCCATCCACGTCGCGGAACGGCTCCGCGAGCGTGGTGTAGGTCTGGCGGACCAGCAGCGGGGATTCCTCCGCCACTTTTTCCGTGCGCTTCGTGTCCTTGTAGAACAGCAGCATCGGCTCGCGCGCCTTCACCCGCATGGAACCGCCGTCCACGGTCACCTCCGGACGCTCCGCCTTGAACGGCAGATCGAGAAGCGCCAGGCACATGAGCGCCTCATTCGCATTCCGCGTGCAGGCGTTGAAATGGGCGGAAAGGAACGCGCCGTTGCCATCCCACGCCGCCAGATCGATCCAGAAGCGGTTCAACGGGATCAGCGATTCATCCGTCGCCGCCGTGTTGCGGAAATAGTTCGACTCCCGCCACATCCGCGTGCGCTCCGGGAAGAGGCGGGATGGTGCGCGTGCGCTCAATGCGGATCCGTAGGCATTCCCCCCAAATGGATCCGCCGGAGCGGCGGCGGATGGAGAGGAAGGGGCGAAGGAATCAGTGATAGGCGGAAGTGCCCCGGGTGAAAAATTCCCGTCGTTATCCTTTGCCTCACGCAGACGGCCGGCTATCGCTTGGCCATACATACCCATCTCTGCTCCTGCAGCGGATGATTCCATAACCGCTGTCAGATTTTCGATCTTTTCCAGTTCGCTCGGCGTGTTTCGGACAACCAGGATGTTCCTCCGCATGGTCACACTCGAGCCTTCTCTGAAGGCGATGCCATTTGCGATGAGCAGTTCCCTGATCGGGGTGTTCGGGCTGCCGCCCCCTGCCAGGCCTGCGAGTTGCTGGAGAAAGTCCGGCGACACGTTGAAGGAGCGCATGAAGAGGTCCTCTCCCACTTCGTTCTGTGGTGTCAGGATGACGGCGAAATCATCCATGATGAACCTCAACTTGCCGGCATCGCAGATGTATTGGATCGCTGTCTGGAGCGGCACGTTCCGAATGCGCAACTGGGGGATGACGATGCTCCCCAGATCCGGGGGAGCGGCGCCCTTGTCCCCTTGGCTTGGCCGCGGGCGGCGGATGATGAAGTTCACCCCTTTCCTCGCAGGATCCAGTTCCATCGTATCCAACTCCACGGCCTTCTGGCGCAGGAAGTCCACCGCCTCCTCAAGCGTCACGTTCTCGAAATCGATTTCCGGAATGACGATCGTCTTCATTTTCTGCGTGATGTAGGCAACACCGCCGCTTTCCCCGTCGCCCGCCACATCCGCCCGGGCCAGCCCCAGGCTGTCGATCATCGCCAGATCCGTTCCCTTCAGCGTCTGCGTGAAAAGCTGCGTCTCCACATCCGGGGACGGGGCCTCCAGTTGCCAGCGCAGGGAAAGCTCCCGCGCCACCCGCTCGCGGGCATCCGGCAGGGCACGGGCGAGCAGGGCTTTCTCCGCCGCGTTCAGCCGTTGCCATGCATACGGGCGCAGGTAGCCTTTCAGGTCGAGTTCCAGCAGCAGGTCATCCATGAAGACCTTTTCCGGCTTCTGCGCGAGGACGGGCTTCACATGCTTGTCGAAGAACGCCTTGTCCTTTCTTGCAAGGAACAGGTGCAGCTCATGGCTGGCGTGAGCGGACAGCAGCTCCAGCTTTCTTCTTTCATCAAGTTGCGGCCACTCCGTCCGGGGAAAGCGAACTCGCGCAGGCGGTCATCGTTGGTCGCGCCGTAGAGGTATTGGTGGGCTTCCTCCAGGGTGGTGAAGGCACGCCACTCCGCGTCCAGCAGGTTCTCGATGTTCGCCTCCGCGTCTTTCGCCAGCACGGCGGCGCTGCGGGTTGCCAGATGGTGCGCGGTGGGATCGAGCGGCCGGGCGATCCGGCGGTCGCGCAACGGCACCTCCGCATCCTGGATGGGCAGGATCACGGAATCCTCATCGTGCGTGCGGTCCACGATCCGCACTTTGACGAACCTCGCTTTGCCGAAGTCCGCCAGCGGCAGGCGGATCCAGCCGGAGGCGTCCGCCGTCACGTTGAATCTCACGGACGCGGGCGTGGCGAGGAAATCCATCATCGGCGGGTAGGCGGAACCGGAGGCCTGGGGATCGTCACCTTCATAGGACGGGATCGCTTTCGACTTGCGCGGGGCACCGGATGCCCTGCCACCCGTCCCGGACTCACCGCGCCGCGTGTCCTGATCCAGATCCCTTTCCGTCCAGCGGTTCAGCAACAGACCGGGGCGGGGGAGCATGGCACCGGGGAACACTTTCCTAGACCGGCGGTCGAAGATATAGCGGATCTCATCGTCCAGCCCGCGGTCCGTCAGATAGCCACAGGTGGCGATGCCGGGCACCACGCCATCCGGCGGCGGATTGGTGAAAGGGGCGGCGGCATCGCCGGGATGCCAGCCACTGTGTGAAAACAGGCTGCCGCTGAGCGTGATGCTGGTTTCCGGCGTGTGGTCGCGGATGTGGATGGCCACCTGTCCATCCCGCACGGTGGCGGAGTGGATGAATGCCTGCGCACCATCCTCCACGGGCAGGATGCGGGCGGATGAAACCAACAGGTCATCCTTCCGCGTTCCGCCGGAAACCTTGATGGTGGACTCCATTCCATTCTGGGTGAAAACGTAGTCCCCCGGTGTCAGGCCACGGATGATGACACGGCCGTCATCGGTGCGCAGTTTGTCGAAATGGTCGCGCAGCGGCTCGTCATCCAACACCTCGACCAACGACAGCACCGAGCGGTCCGGTGCGTTGGAGGGATACTCCTGCGGGAACACGATCTCTTTCCCGGCCTCCACCTGGAGATGCCGGTGGGAGATGAGATTCCGCCTGGCAGGCTCATAGCTGGTGGACCCGATGCCGTCGCCGGTGGCGATGACTTTCGTGATGCCCTCCAGCGATCCGAGATCGATCCGGCCATTCGCGTCTGTGCGGACGTTCGCCTGCACATCTACCTTGAACCCCTCCCGCGCGATGTCGAGGCGCACCCGCCGGGATGGCAGCGGCTCGCCGTTCCGCCCGCGGATCTCCAGCCGGTGACCGCCGGGGATGGGGGAGAAGAACGCGGTGGGAATCTGGCCGCCGGAGAGCGCGCCGTTCAGGGAGTAGCTGTAGGACTCCTCGAGCTTCACGGTATCTCCGCCGGTGAGCGGCTCGACCGATCCCCGGAGCGTGAAGGTCAATTTGAGAAGATCCGCCGGCACCTGGAAGGGGATCTCCATACGTGCGGCCAGCTTCAGATCCTGCGCCACCACGCGCTCCGTGGTGATGCCGCCGAGCAGCTCCGCCTTCATCACCAGCGCCGGTTCCTTGATCCGGTCGAGGGCGATGCCATGGCCGTGGTTGGTGAGGGTCGCCCGCAGTTGCAGCTTCGCCTCGCGGTCCGCCAGCAGTTGCTCGCGCTCCAGGTGGAAGGCTGCCTCCAGATCCAGTTTCTCCGTGTGTGGTTCCAGCGTCACGGCGGCGGCCAGCTTGCCCGCCTGTAGCACGCCTTCCGTGACCGGTTGGTTGGGAGCATCCGGGATGGTGATGATGCCCGCCGCATCCGTGGAAAACGTCTCGGTTCCGAGCTTCAGGGATGCCTGTGGCACCGCGTTGCCCGCCTCATCCAGCACCCTCACTGTCTGGCCGGTGCCGGTCCGCTGGATGAAGGGGGTGAGCTGTCCCTTCCTCACCAGCGAGCGCGCGGAAACCTGCCCGCTCACGAACTCGACGATCCATGCGCCCGCTCCTGTCAGCTCCGGCAGCGCGATGGTTTCCCGGTGCCGCTGGAGCGGACCGTGTCCATACTCCACCTTCCGCTCATGATGCGGAACCAGCCCCTCCAGATCCATGGACACCTCCGGCTCCACACCCGTCCGTGTGAGATGTGCGGGCAGGTCCAGTTCATAGATGCGGATGCGCAGGTCCGGCGTGTTTTTCAGATCCAGCGTGAGCGCGGCCTGCTCGCCGGAAGCCATGACCTCCGGCGCACCGGGGGCGAAGCGGATGAAGGCTTCCTCGCTCAGCGTCTTGAAATCCGCAGGCGAAAGCACGGAACCCCAGACCCCTGTGGCCGCACCGGCCAGCAATCGCGCACGGGCCTGCATCTCGCGCAGCTTTTCCGTCTTGATGAACGGAGCGAACTCCGCCGCCGCATCATCATCCGCGCCTAGGAAATGATCCAGGTAGAGGTCAAGCAACGGACGCTCGTCAGGAATGGCGGCGCATCCTGTCGTCTCTTCGTAGCCGGAAGCGAGCACGATGGTCCGCACGTCCGGCTTCCCCTTCGGAAAAAGATCGTTCTCCTGCCGTGGCAGGGCGAGGTAGGCGAGGAAGTCCTCCTTCGGCAGATGTCCCATCTCCGCCTGGAGCCGGAGATGGTGGTGGAGGACATGCGCCTTCAGCGAGTTCAGCGCGGGCGGCAGCTTCAGTGCATGGTCCCGGCAACGCTGGAGGTGCGCCGCGTGCGCCTGCCGGTCCCGGTCGAAATCGACCTCCGCACCCGGACGCATCTTCGCCAGATAGGCGGTGTTGAACGCCTCATCCGAAAGCAGTTCCGGCCGCAGCTTCAGCAGCGCGTCCAGTTGCTGGAAGACCAACCTGCCATGCAGGTCCATGCTGCCGAATTTCACTGGTACAGGAAAGGCAAGGGAGCGCTCCACCAGCAGCGTCACCGCCGGATGCTCCGCGTGGGGGATGTTCTCCAGAAACCAGCGGACCTTCGCATCGTCGAAGTCCGCCGCGCCAGCCAGCTCGTCGAGCAGGCGCTTGCCGGTGTATTGTTGGTAGGCGGTGGAGGGCTGGGAGGATTTGGCCGCCTTTTCCTCGAATGCCTCCATCGAGATGGCCGCCGAGTCCAGCCGGGTGGGAACCGTCTCCGCCTCCGCCGCGGCGTCAGGACGGGCATGGTCGAACTTCAGCCCCAGCTTCCGGATCAACCCTTCGATGGATGCCTCCGGATCCTGCTGATAGGCTAGCAGCAGCCGCCGGTTTTCCAGTAAGTCATGGCCATGGGCGGAGACGGGATGCTCCTTCCGCTCCGCTGCTGCTTTCCACTCCGTCATCACCTGCTGGAATTCGGTGTCCCGGCCGGCGAGCTGGTGCGCCAGCGCGGTATGGAAATAGGCATCCCTGCTGCCGGGGATCAGCTCCTCCAGAGCGGCCATCCGCGTGGCTGGATCCGCGTATTTTTCCCGGAAAGTATCCTCATCCGCGAGAACGGAAGAGGCTGCCAGCATGAGACATGCAAGGGTTTTTCTCATGATCCGGGTTATGGCCGGACTTCGCCCGGGGAGGAAGGCTAAAGTCTCAGGCGAATGCGCCGCGGGTCATACATCCTTGGGTTCCCGTTGCAACGGAGTAAGGGGGGAAGACATTGCGGCAAGCCGCTATGTCCGCTGCGCTCCCATTCCTGTCCTCCCTCCCTGCTTACAGCGAAATGATCGGAGGCCGTTCCGGTTCCGCGATCCGTGTATCGAGTCCGACGGCTTCTCCGGAATCGTGCGTCCACGAGCGGTGGAGTTCTTCCAATGCCTGGTGGAGGGTGAGCTTTCCGTCACGCTCCAGCCGGTGGAGGATGGTCCGGAGAATGGAGAAGGACATCCTGCCCAGTTCCCCGTCGCCGCGGTTGCGGTGGATGCGCTGGTCGAGATCGACCTGGGAGATCGTTTCCATCTTTCCCATGCCGGACAGATCGATGAGATGGGCGATCTCCACCCCGTAGCCAGTGGGGAAGGGGAGTTCCTCCAGCAGCGGACGCCGCGCCGCGTACTCGCCGGACAGCGGTTGGAAGATCGATGTCAGCTCCGGGTAGAACAGTGACAGCAACGGCCGGACGAGTATTTCGGAAACCCGGCCTCCGCCGGTCCGGTGGAAATCTCCGCCGTTGGCCAGGGGCCTCTCATAGTGGGCCTTCACATAGTGGATCTCCGGGTCGGTGAGCAGGGGGCCGAGCAGCCCGGTGACGAAGCGGGTGCCGAAGTTGGAGATGTCCCCGTCCACATAGCAGATGAGTTCCCCCTTTGCGGCGAGAAGCGCTTTCCAAAGATTCTCTCCCTTGCCGCGATGGCTCCCGTGTTCAGGGGCGATGTCCGCGGAGGGAAGAACGGTTGCACCTGCGTCGGTGGCCATCTCCCGCGTGCGGTCGGTCGAGCCGGAGTCGATCACCAGCAGCTCGTCCACCAGTGGCACCGCCTCCATCAGTTCCCGGCGGATGGTGGAAACGATCCCGCCGATGGTGGCCTCTTCATCCAGCGTGGGGATGCACACGCTGATCGGCGCCGTTTTCAGATCCGCGAGACGGCCGACATCCGTGAAGGCGGAGTGATGGAAATTCCTTTCCATCATGGATCAGATCATGTCCCGCGTGACGGCGTATCTGGCCGCGCAGCGGGGACACTGGAGGGTGATTTCATCGGAACCCTCGAACAGTTCATCGGGACGTTCACGCCAGCTCCCGAGGATCGGCAGGATCTTGTCGAGTGTGCAGCCGCAGTGGAAACGGAACCTGCGGTTCTCCAGAGGGTTCAGTTCCTCCGTCTGTTCGATGACGGCGACGGCGTCCTCATCCAGCCCGGCGAGCCACTCCAGGTCGCAGCCGGGCTGGGCGGCGATGAGGACGAAGTTCTCATCATCGAGCCGGAAGGCCCTGGCCGGGCGTTGTTCGGACTGGTCGTAGTATTGGGAAAGCCAGGCGACGGGATCGCGCCCTTCCACCTCCATGGTGGAGACACGGGGTTCCGCTCCCTGGATGGTGGTGGTCTGCGCATAGAACAGGTTCCGGTCCGGCTCCCGCACGTCCTCCGTGAAGACGCGGCCGGTGATGGCTTCCGCGACCGAGCCTCCGGTGACGAACAGGTTGATGCGCGGAGCGCGGAGGTTCGCGGTCCAGGCGATGGTTTCCGCCCATGGCCGTGCGACGAGATGGAGTGTCAGGATCGCCAGCGCGTCCTTGAGCATCTGGTCGATCTCCTCGCCATGGCGGATGCCATGCTGCATGAGGTGGAGGTAGTAGTCCGTATAGATCGGCGTGAACTGCCCGCGCACCAGCAAGGCGTTGCGGTGGCGGACGAAGATGGACTCGATCTTCGTGAACTCTTCCTGGATTTCCATGACGGTAGAAGACGGGGACCCATACCCCAACGAGGTGGGGCAGGGAGGGACACGGATGTCCCTCCTCCTCAGGCTCCGGGAAGCTCGATGAAGCCTTCCAGCTTGCGGATCCGGGTGGGGTGGCGCATTTTCCGGAGGGCCTTCGCCTCGATCTGGCGGATCCGTTCACGGGTCACCTGGAACTGGCGGCCGACTTCCTCGAGCGTGCGGCTGTAGCCGTCCTTGAGGCCGAAGCGTTGTTCGAGGACTTCGCGCTCGCGCTCGGTTAGGGTGTCAAGGACGTCCTTGATCTTGTCCTTGAGCATCGAGAAACCGGCTTCTTCCATCGGGTTGTCGGCGGCCTTGTCCTCGATGAAGTCACCGAAGGAAGTGTCGTCCGAGTCACCGACGGGCGCTTGGAGCGAGATCGGCTGCTGCGCCATCTTGAGCACGGCGCGGACCCGCTCGACGGGAAGGTGGATTTCTTCGGCGATTTCCTCCGGGGAAGGTTCGCGGCCATACTCCTGGACGAGCTGCTTCTGCACGCGCATCAGCTTGTTGATCGTCTCGATCATGTGGACCGGGATCCGGATGGTCCGGGCTTGGTCCGCGATGGAGCGGGTGATGGCCTGGCGGATCCACCACGTGGCGTAGGTGGAGAACTTGTAGCCGCGGCGGTATTCGAATTTTTCGACCGCCTTCATCAGGCCCATGTTGCCTTCCTGGATCAGGTCGAGGAAGGAGAGGCCGCGGTTGGTGTATTTCTTGGCGATGGAGATGACGAGGCGCAGGTTGGCCTCCACCATCTCCGTCTTCGCCTTGAGGGCTTCCTTGAGCCAATGCTTGAGGAGCTTGTTCGCGGCTTCGAAGGACTCGGTGGTGTGCCAGGAGCGTTGCTGGATCTCCCGCATCTTGGTCTGGAATTCCTTGTCCTCCGGATCGGTCGCCAGCTTGCGGCCGTATTTCCAGAACTTCTGCATGTAGTCGTCCACCTGCTCGCAGAAATCCTCGACGACCTTCTGCTTGTAGTAGAAGCGGGTGTAGAGGCGGTTGAGCGTCTGGAGGTTCTTTGCGAAGTCCTCCTCCAGCTTCTTCTTGCCACGGGGGGCCTTCACGGAGAGCTGGCGGAAAATGTCATCGTTCTCCTGGTGGAGCTGCTTCAGGTGTTCGCACAGCTTCGGCAGGCCCTTCATGTAGCGCTCCCGGGACTCGATCTTCTTGTCGAGGATCACGCGGTCGAAGCGCTCCTTCCCCTTGTTGAGCTTGTCGGCCAGTTCCAGGTAGGACTCGGCGGTGAAACCGAAGAGGTGCAGGTGGCGGGCCACCTCGATCTCCGCATCCTCGATTCGCTTGGAAATCTCGACCTCCTGCTCACGGGTGAGGAGGGGGACCTGGCCCATCTGCTTCAGGTACATCCGGACGGGGTCGTCCAGGATGTCGAGCTTCTGGTCGGTCTTGCTGTCTTCCTCGTCGTCACCACCCTCGTCGCGCTTCTTGTCCTTGTAGCGGTCAACCTCGGAGGCGTCGATGATGTCGAACTCCATGTTGCGCAGGCGGTCCATGATCGCCTCGACGTCGTCCGGATCGACCAGGTCGTTCGGCAGGACTTCGTTGATGTCGTCGTAGGTCAGGTATTCCTGCTCCTTGGCCAGTTTGATGAGTTCGCGGATCTTCTCCTGGATCTCAGGGGTGTCGATGCGGCGCTTGTTGTCCTTTTTGGCGACCTTCGGCTGCTCGACGGCTTCCACGACCTCTTCCTTCTTCTTTCCCTTGGCGGGGGCCGCCGCGGGTTTCTTGGCGGATGCCTTCGGTTCGGGAGCGGCCGGCGCGGCTTTGACTGGCTTCTTCGCCGGGGCAGGGGCTGCTTTCGCGGCGGGTTGTGCCTTTGCAGGTGCTGCGGCGGCTTTCACCTTGGTCTTCTCGGCCGGCGCTGCCTTTGCTTTCGGCTTTGGCTTTTCGCTCGGCTTGCTGGAAGAAGGTTTTGGTTTGGACATATGGGAAAGCTCAGGGAGTCTGGAAAAATGGATATACCTCATCCATTATAGGGCAAACCCGGCATGCGCGCTTGCGGGGCGGAATGAAAAGGTGGCATCGGGGAGCGTCAAGGAATAATTTCACGCAATCTCGGACGCACAGGCACCGTGACAGGGAAACATCAAAGCGGACCTCCGGCGGATTTGCGAGGGATTTTTCATCCGGCGGCCCACGTTTTCATTTCCAATCCTCTGGTTCCACGGCAGATTCGGGCCGGACCATGATCACTCTCACTGACAAAGCGGCGGCGGAACTCGGGGCGTTGCTCACCCGCAAGGCGGCTTCGCCGGAAGCCGGACTGAGGCTGGCCGTGCGCCGTGGGGGATGCGCGGGCTGGCAGTATGAAATGAACGTGGGGATGCCGGAGGAAGGGGACCTGGTGGTGGAGTCCGGTCCGGCGAGGGTCATCGTCGCCGCGGACAGCGTGGAACGCCTGAACGGCTGTGAGATCGACTTTTCCGACGACCTGAGCGACGCGGGCTTCAAGGTGAACAATCCCCAGGCTGCCCGTTCCTGCGGCTGCGGAACTTCCTTTGAGATCGCCAGTGAGCCGCCGGGCGCCCATGCCGTGCCGGACGGCGAGGCCTGTGGCAGCAACTGACGCCCTCCCCGCCCGTGCCCCGGACCATCAAAGCTCCGCCTCCGCCAAAGCCGGCCTATTTCTGGTGGCTGCTGGCGAATCTGCTCGCGCTGTGCTTCGCGTTGGTCAGTTGGTTCGTGTGCCTCTACATCTTCCGGAATCCCGAGGTTCCCCGGAACTACGAGATCCTCCGGAAGCTCAAGCGTGTGCCTGAGCTGAAACGCTATGTGGTGCTGGATGTTCCGAATGGAACCGCGCGGGGACCGCAGGAGCTGTACAAGAGGTTCTTCGGCGGCAGCCCGGAAGAACGGGCGAGGGTGAACGGCCTGCTGATGCGGAACTACCTCACCAATTTCGAGAAACCGCTGCTCCTCACCTACATCGAGGGCAGATACCAGATCGATGAAGTGCGGGCGCTCACCGAGAATGACTTCTTCAGTCCGGGGGTGGTCATCCGCGCCCAGGCGCTCGTCAAGCCGGACGAGTTCACCGCGGATTCGCCCTATCCGGTCGTCATAGAGTATGTCTTCCCGACGGTTGATGAAGCGGCGGCCGGGAAGTTCAAAACCGGAGACATCCTGGAGGTCAGCAAAAGCCCCAACTGCGCCGCCGTGGTCCATGTGGACAAGGCGCGGAAGGACGACGACGAAGTGCTGCTGCTGACCGTGATCCCCATTGCCTACGGTCCATACCAGATCGGCAAGTCCAGTTCGTTCAACATCGAGCCGCCCACCGAACTCCGGCCAGCGGCGGGATTCCCGATGTTCAAGTGAAGGTCACTTCTCAAAGACGATGAAGTGCTGCCACGGGAGTTGGCGGCGGTTCGAGATGAAGCGGAAACCCGCTGTCTCAAATTCCAGCCGGGCCTGTGCCTCCGTCATCTTGTGGAGCGGCTTGATCGGCACTCGGGGATCCTCCGCCCGGAACTCCAGCAGGAACACGCGGCCGCCGGGTTTCAGCGCGCGGTGGATGGAGGCCAGCATCTCCGCCGGGTGGGAGAATTCGTGGTAGGCATCCACCAGCAGTGCCGCGTCCAGCGAGGCATCCGGCAGCTTCAGGTCATCGATCGCCCCGAGATGCGGCTCCACGTTGGTGATGGAGAGCTGCTTCGCCCGGTCCTTCAGGAAAGTCAGCATCTCCGGCTGGATGTCCACGGCGATGACCTTTCCCTGCGGCACCTGCGGTGAAATGCGGAACGCATAGTAGCCGGACCCCGCACCGATGTCCGCGATGACGGCGTCCTTCGGAAGGTCGAGCGCCTTGATCGCACGGGTGGGCGCTTCCTCTTGCTCCCGCTCGTCACGTTCCAGCCAGCCGATCCCCGGATGGCCCATGACCTGGGAAATTTCCCGGCCGTGGAAAAATTTCCCGATTCCATCCGGAGAGGCGGTTCCTTCGGTATAGGGAGGCTGCTTGGGAGCTTCCGCGACTTCGGGCGCGGGCTGGGGAGGGGGAGAAGGAGCCGCTTTTTCCGCAGCCCGAGTAGTCCAGTAAAAGGCCCCTCCGGTGATCCCGAGAACCACGATGAGAATACCAAGAGGGCGCATCCTTCGAGGAGTAGCGGGCCAAGCAACGAATCGCAAGGAGTAAGGAGGGTGGACATAGCGGCTTGCCGCAATGTCCACCCTCCTTACCCGAGCAAAAACCAATCCGAGGGCGTCTCCTGAGCCGCACAATGAACCTCGATCGTTGTGTGCCCGAGTCCATCCAGACAAGCACGCAGATGACGGATCGCCACATCCGGCTTGTTGCAGTCCGAACTCAAATGCCCCAGTACGATCCGCAACAGCAGGGGGTGGGCGATCTCCACCAGCAGCTCCGCCACCTGCTTGTTGGAAAGATGTCCGTGGCGGGAGCTGATCCGCTGCTTGGTGGCCCACGGACGTTTCATATCGGCCTCCAGCAAGGCGTCATCGTAGTTCGCCTCCACGAACAGAGCATGCAGGTTCCGCAACCGTTCCGTCATGCTGCGGGTGACGAACCCGGCGTCCGAAACAAGGCCCAGCCTCTTCGCATCGTGGCCGAATACGAAACCGACGGGGTCCACCGCATCATGCTGGATGGCGAAGGTGTCGATCACCACCCCCTTCAGCTCGAACGCCTGGCCAGCCTCGAAGTATTTCCATGTCCCTCCCTCGATGCCCTGCTCCTTCACCACGCGGGCGGTGGACGGAGTGGTGAAGACGGGGAGATTGAACTGTTTCAGCAACACCTTCAGGCCGCGCACGTGGTCGCCGTGTTCGTGGGTGAGCATGACGCCATCGAGCTGCGCGGGATCGATGCCCACCGCACGCATGCGGGTGACCAGTTGCTTCGCACTCAGGCCGGCATCCACCAGCAGGCGCAGTCCGCCCGCCTCGACCACCGTCGCATTTCCGCCACTGCCACTCCCTAGAACCGCGAAACGCATCACGCCGGGAAAAATGGGGAGCCGCCGGGAAAGAATCAAGGGCCGGATGCCGGATCAACGCAGGGCGACGAAAAGTCCCTCGAACTCCACGCACTCCACCCCATCCTCCACGATGGACACCCGCAGGGAAATGCCTGCCTTCCCGGTACGGGCGAACTTTCCGCGGAAGGCGGCCAGGGTTTCCGGATCGATCCTCGGGCAGACGGCGCGGATCCCGGCGCGGACAGGATGGCGGTATTTCAGCGAGCTGCCCTTGATGACCACATGGGAATCCCTGTCGCCGAGTTCCAGCCACAGCAGCGCATATCCCGCCAGCGTGGCGATGGCGCTGAGACTGCCGCCGAAGGCCGTGCCCAGGTGGTTGTGGTTCGGCTCCAGCGGTGCCGTGAGCACCAGTCCGTCTTCATCGAACCGCGCGACCCGGACACCCATCGCAAGGGTGAGCGGGATCTGCTCATGCAGGAACCTTTCGGTGGCGTGGAGGAGGTCACTCATCCAGTTGGCGGATGCGGGAAAGGTGGCGGCCACCCTCGAAAGCGGTGGCCAGGAACACATCGACGACGGCCAGTGCGGTGTTGGAGTCCATCATGCGCTCGCCGATCGACAGCACGTTGGCATCATTGTGCAGGCGCGTGAGCCTGGCGGACTCCAGGTTCCAGCACAGGCCGCAGCGGATGCCCTTCACCCGGTTGGCGGCGATGGCCTCGCCGTTGCCGGAACCACCGAGGACGATTCCCCGCTCATACTCCCCGGCGGCCACCGCCTCCGCCACCGGGCGGATGAACTTCGGGTAGTCCACGGACACGGTGGAGTCCGTGCCGAAGTCCGTCACCTCATGCCCGGCCTTGCGCAGGTGGACGATGATCTCCTCCTTGTAAAGGTAGCCTGCATGGTCGGAACCGATGGCGATTTTCATGTGGAAACCCTGCACCATCCGCGGCGTTCTGCCGATGGTATTTTCAGGCGGCTTTGCGTTCGTGGATCCTTACCGCCACGGCCAGCAGGACCAGCGTGGCGATGAAATACCACGGCAGCCAGCCGAGCGCGCGGGAGAACACCGCGTGGGCGGACGTTCCGGCTCCGGAGACCTGGCTGATCCCTTTCGTAAGTCCGGCGAACATCAGCCCCACCGCGCCATAGCCGAGGTTGAACGCCAGCCCGCGGAAACTCAGGATGGTCGCCCTGCGCCGGGAATCCGTCACCAGTTCATTGAGGTAGTGGGAGACGAAGAACTGGATGAACGACATGGCCATGCCCAGCGGCACCAGCCAGATGAGGCCATACCACGGCGTGACAAAGGCGGATCCCAGCAGGCCGATGAACACCACCACGGCGAGGATGCCGAAGTTCCGCGCCATGCTGCCCCGCTCCACCATCCGTTTGGCGATGGCCGGGACGACGAAACCCAGCAGGGAAAGCGCCGCGGCGGTGATGCCGAAGGCCGCCGTCGGCAGGCCGATGATGCGGAAATACCCCGCCTCGAAAGTCAGGAACAGGCGGACGATGCTGTCAAAGCACAGGCCGGTGAGGATGATGGCGAAGACGGCGGGCGTCAGCCAGATCCACCGTCCGGCGGTGAGGGTGGCTTTCCACGGGCTGGCGTGCGTGGCTTCTTCCGAAGGCACCGCTGCCGGTTCCCTCATGGAAAGCGCGACGGCCAGTGCGAGGACCGCATTTCCCAGCGTGAACAGCAGCGGCAGCCGCATGGCGGTGTCCTTGGTGATCTCCCACGGGAGGCCCGCGGCGTCGAGCAGACGCTGCATGAAGCCTTCATCGTAGATCGCCGCACCGGCCATCAGGGTGATGAAGAACGCGACCGATTGCCAGCGCATCACCCGCGCCAGCACCTGCGGCCATTCCTTTTCCCTTCCGTCCGCCGTCAGCGAATCGTAGGCCAGCGCCTCATCAGCGCCGCTGGCACTGGCCTCCGCCGCGCCGCTGAGCAGCCGGTTGGCCAGGAACAGCCCGAACAACAGGCTGGGATTCCCGCGCGGCGCGAAGGCGAACACCGCCATCTCGATGACCATCAGGATCGCGGCGATGACGATCATCCGGCGTCTTCCAAGATAGTCGGCCAACGCCCCGGATGGCACCTCCAGCCCCACGATGGCCGCCGCCCATGCGACGTTCAGCAGGGCGTACTGCTGGACACTCAACCCCAGGTCGAGGAACAGGATCGCCAGCACCGGGTAGTACCACCGCGCGTTGAAGAACACGCGGAATGCGATGAAAAGCGGGATGTTCCTGCGGCAGGAGGAGGCTGGCACGGTGGCAGTCTATCCCATCACCGTTGTTTGGAGTAAATCATCTTGTCCGCCACATCCGCCCACAGGCGGTGGATGCCGTCCGGGTCTTGCCCTGTCTCTGATGCTTCTCACTTGACTTCGGGGTGCTCCTCCAGCACCTAGTTCGCCACAGCGGTCCGCCGCGACCCAGAGGAGAGGTGGTCGAGTGGTTTATGGCTCCGGTCTTGAAAACCGGCTTAGGGAAACCTAACGTGGGTTCGAATCCCACCCTCTCCGCCAACACCCCAGTCCTGTTCACAGGGCTGGGGTGTTGGCGTTAAAGGTCGGGACGAGTGCACAAGCGCCCGCGCCTCTTATGGGTTCGAAAGCCATGTGAGCGCTGGCGAACCTTCATGGAAAGCGAAGCCACTCCGCTTGGATGTGCGAAGCGCATCAATCCCACCCCCTCGGCTAGTGGTTAGACGTGTTTCGATTTCCTACAATAGCAAAGCGGCCTCGGCCTGGAGACCCCAAACGCCGCCGTGGAGAATACCTGAATAGTGGAAGCTGGAAACTCCTTGGAGAGTTCGTCGAAGTAGAGAGCGGAAAGCGGAAGAACCGCCCTCAACTCAACGCGGCCCTCGCCATTTGCAAAAAGCGGAAGGCAATCCTCATCATTGCCAAGCTGGACCGCCTTGCCCGGAACCTTCATTTCATTTCCGGTCTGATGGAATCGAAAATCGAGTTCCTTGCCGTGGATAATCCCACCGCCAACCGTCTTACTGTTCAGATTCTCGCGGCGTTATCCTCGGAGCGCATGGAGCAAAGTTAGCGGAGACGAACCACAGCAAAGCCGTGAATGAGGCGGAGAATCTGATGCCCATCATCGAAACCCTTGAAAGTGAAGGTATTCAGAGTGCTCTGAGAAATTGCTGTGGCTCTGAGTAAGCGGGGAATTGCAACTCCTCAGGGCAAAAAGTGGCATGGCACTTCGGTCCATCGTCTTCTCAAGAGGCTCTGATCTGAGTCCTGGAAATATCGGCGAAGTATGAGTATCGAATTACTAAACATCAAAGGTGAGGCACCGGCTTCAGCCGGTTGTCTCTACCGCTTTGTTCGGTCTTGGTTCGACGTGAGGAGAGATATTGCGCAGAGACAAATGCAAAAATCGAGATCACCGTCGCAATCACTGCAATCCACATGGTTGACTTTGCACTGACTGCGACTTCTGCCCGGTCTCGCCAATCTTCTTCGAAAATTATGCTCGCGCTCTCTTTCTGGAACGCAATGGAGGGCATAGAAGAATTCCTGTAAACGGTGACTTTCTGTCCGGCTGCTGTTGCTGACGAAAGAGTTTCATACCTGTTTGCGGAGATGGCGAATTCGCATTCACCTCGCTCGCCATGACCCAGTAGATAATAATCCGTTCCATCATCACCAATTCGATGAACTACTCTGGTGTCTGTTATGGTGAGGACTTCTTTCTGGTAGCCGGAAAGATTGTTCAGAATGATCCACTCTTTCGCGGAACTAAATCCCGCAATGGTAGCGAAGATCAGAAAGGAACCTCCGATGATTTGTAGGATGATCTTCATTATTGACCGAACAAGGGGATATGCGGTTTTTTGAGAGAAAAAATCCAGCAACTTTTTAGTTACTGATTTTGTCGGATATTCCACGAATTTTTCGGTTTTAGGTGCATCTGACGGATTTAGCGGCGGATTTCTCCGAATTGTAAGAATAAGAAGAAGACTTGAGCAAAGATTCCCTCCGGGAGAGTGCTGGGTAAGAGTGTCAAATGGCTCCCGGATTCCGATTCTGATTTCAGGCTTGAAGCTGTCACTCCTGTCACTCCTGGGAGCGGATGCCGAATTATAACCCGTGATAATCAAAATTCTTCAAATTAGCGAGGCTCTCCCACCCTCTCCGCCACTACCAAGGACACTCAGCCCATTGGCTTTCCGTCTTCCGGGATTTTTGACACGCCATGGCTTGGTGTGTGGGGCGTGTGCTTTCAATCCGGGAAAACAATCGCCCGGTGGCCGTCGATGATCGTGCGGTCATGGACGTGGAGGCGGATGCCTTTCGCCAGCGCGATCCGCTCGCAGTGGCGGCCGAGCCGGGCGAGATCGGACGGACCATGGAAGTGCTGCACACGGTCCACCTCCTGCTCGATGATGGGACCCGCATCCAGATCCGCGGTGACGTAGTGGCAGGTGGCGCCGATGAGTTTCACGCCGCGCTCGTAGGCCTGGCGGTAGGGATTCGCACCGATGAAGGCGGGCAGAAAGCTGTGGTGGATGTTGATGATGCGGCCGGCGAAGGCCTTGCAGAAATCGTCCGGCAGGATCTGCATGAAACGCGCGAGGACGATGAGTTCCACATCCTGCTCCTCGATCATGCGGCGGATCCGCTGGAAGCCGGCCTCCCGGTTTCCACCATCCATCTCCACCAGGTGGAAGGGGATCTTCGCGTTCTCCGCGATGCCGCGGCAGTTGTCGCGGTTGCCGATGATGGAGGTGATTTCCACCGGCAGTTCACCAAGTTCGGTGCGCCAGAGGATCTCGTTCAGGCAGTGGTCGGTCTTGGTGACGAGGACGGCGGTCCGCATCCTGTAGGGCAGGCGGCGGAAATGCCACTCCGCCTGCAGGGAGCGTCCCAGCGTGCCGAAGCCGACGATGAAGTCCTGGACATCCACATCCAGGTCCGTGGTCTCGATCTCCAGCCGGGCGAAGAATTTGTCGCCCAGCTTGTCGGAAAACTGGGCGAACTCGATCAGGTTCCCCCGGTGCCCCGCGACATATCCCGCGACTTTGGCGACGATGCCGGGTTGATCGGGACAGGAAAGCTTGAGGATGAGACCGGCGCGGGACATGGGAAAGGCCGGAACCTTGTTTCCGGAAGCGCCGGTGGTCAATGCTCCCGTCAGGGGGCCAGCGAGCCGAGCCAGGACTGCACGTGCTCGACCGGCTCCGCCAGCTTGGCGAAGAGGGATTTCCCCTCACCGCGCGAGGCGAGGTTTGAAAAAAGCAGCGACAGGATGAGGGCGGAGGAGATGCCGGTGGCCGTGGCGATCCACCAACGGTGCCCGCCGCGATGAGGACGTCCCAGGCCAGGCTCGCTGCTTTCCGTCTCCACCGCCGGAGGCAAAGCGGCACGTTCCTGCTGTTCCGCGATGATCCGGAAAGGAGAGTGGCGCTGGACCGCCCAACCGGCGAAGTCATCAGCGTCGGAGGAAAGAACCATGTCGGAGTGCATGGGCGATACCCTCTGGACGCCGGGCGCGCTGAGAAGGGAAGCGATGATTTCATCGTCAACGAAACCATCCGGGATGGAGACACGTTGTTCCCCGGCGTTCTCCATGCGGCTCACCGGGATGGGAGCCAGCGGAAGCGAAAATGGGCTGGGAGCATTCATTTCGCGGGGTATGGAGCCAAAAATTTCAATAAGTGTCAATTACTAAGAAACCTTAATGATTTCCTGCTCCTTGAGCCTCCCATCACGAACTCCGGGCCGGGTGGTGGCAGGCGTAGTGCGTCTCTTTGGTTGCAATGAGACACCGCACCATCAATCCTACCTCCGAATGACAGCTTCCGACATGAACCCCCTCACGATCCGCTGCCCTTCGTGCAGCCAGAAATTCAAGGTGGGGGCAGATCTGATGGGGCGTATGGTCGAGTGCGGGGCGTGCGAGCAGCGTTTCAACGTGAACGATGAGGTGATCCAGAAGACCGCGAAATTCTACCCGGGGGAACGTAATCACCGTGCCCTGGAAGGCTTCGCCAGGGTGGAAGGTCCGAAGATCGGCATGGACGCCGCAACTCCGGTTCCCCGCGGCGTCGAGCATGGCTACTTTTCACCCATCAGCCGGGTCGGCCCCCTGCGGCTCACCCTCGGCTGGCTCGGGGCGTTGCTGATCCTGGCGGCAACCGCTGTCCTGCAGATTCAACTGTTCGCAACGAATATCCCCGTGGAGTCCCAAGTGCTGATCGCCCTTGCCGCGGGTATCATCGGTTTGGCGCTGATTGTCGCCGCGAATCCCCGCAACCGGATGCGGAGTCTGGCAATCGGAGGGATTTCCGCAGCCATCCTCCTGAGTGTTCCATTCGTTTTCCGCTCCAAGAGGAGCATCACGCCGCAGGATCCTGCCAGAGTGGCGACGGGGGACGCCGCCACGCCGGAGGACGGAACACCACCCGTGGATGAAGGCATCGACCAACTGAAGAAGCGGATCGGCATCCTGCCGCTGGAAACGGAGATCCACCGCCTCGCGGAGTCCGGGTCGAACCTGCGTGCCTATGGCATCTGGCTGCGGGACATGAGCGAGAGCAACCGCCTTTTCGTGAGGGACTACATGCTCAGGACGGCAGCCGCCAGCCCGTCCTCCGTGATCTACCCGCGGGACAACCGGGACTATCTGATGGTGCTGACGGGCCTGGACAAATCCATCGAGGAAATCGCCGCCATCACCGCCCGGATCGGTCAGCAGCCGAAGATCCATCCGGATCTGCAGTTGGTGGAGGTGCGTGTCGATCCTGCCGTCTTTCTGGAAGGCCCGATCGACAAGCTGACCGACAAGGGCAGCCCGGCTTTCTATGACCTGAACAAACGCGAGCTGGAGAGCATCCAACTGACGCGGGTGAAGCGCGCCGTCGAGCGGTTGGCGGACGCCGAGCCGAAGATCTACCGGGAGGACATCACCCGGCAGTTGGTGGTTCTGGCGGCGCTGCCGCAGGTGGACTTCCTCGATGAGGTCTGCAAAGCGCTGATAGTGTGGGCGGAGGATCCTTCCGTGGCCAATCCGCAACTGCTCAGGAGGCTGAATCAGATGCACTCGGAGAAGAAAAGGATCCCGAGATCGCTGGCATCCCTGCTTGCGAAAGGGAAGGCCACCGAGGCACTGCCGGTCATGGAGGAACTCTGGATCGCGGATGCGACGAACTGGGAACCACAGATGATCGAATTCGGACCACCTGCGGAGAAAGGCGTGCTGGCCCGTTTTCCGGAACTGGATCCCACGTTGCGCCATTCAGCCGCCCGCATTTTGGCACGCATAGGAGGGCAGGCGAGCATCCCTGTGCTCGAAGCCGCGAAGCCGAAGGCGGATCCGGAGCTGGTCGTACTGATCGAATCCGCCGTCCGTTCCATCAAGGACAGGAACTGAACGGGGGGAACATTCAGTAGCTGGTTTCCGGGTAGTCCCTCAACTGGCGTTCCCAGATATAGCGCCTGAACAGGACCTTCACCGCGGCGGTGAGAGGCACGGCGAGCAACGCGCCGACGAAGCCACCGAGAACGAGCGACCAGAACAGCATAGAGAAGATCACCGTCAGGGGATGAAGCCCGACGGAGTCTCCGACGATCTTCGGGGCGGTGACCAGCGAGTTGATCTGCTGGACCACCACGAAGATGACGACCACGCCGCCCACGTAGGCCCAGCGGGACATGTCAAAGGGCAGGTCGGCGTTCTGGCCGTGGAGGTAGGCGATGATGCAGGCGGGGATGAGGCAGATGATGTTGCCGATGTAGGGGATGACCCCGAGGATGGCCATGAACACACCGATCATGAAGCCATACGGCAGCCCGTAGATCTGGAGTGCGATGCCTACCAGGATGCCGTCGATGGCGGCGACCAGCACCTGGCCGCGGAAGAAGGAGATGAGGTAGCGGTTGATCTCCTGGAGGGTGGAAACCAGCTCCGTCTTGAAGCGGGAGGCTTTCAGCGGGACGTAGTCGTGCCAATGGCTGCGGATCGAGGCGGAGTCCTTCAGGAAGAAGAAGAGATACACCGGCACCATGATCATGCCCAGCACCAGGCCGATGAATCCCAGGATCTTCGTGGACCCGGTGGTGATCCAGTTTTTCCCGGTCTGGATGATTTCCCCCTGGTACTTGAACAGCACGCGACCGGCGCGGGTCCGCCAGAAAAACTCCAGATCCCCAGGGGTAGGTGTGCCTTTCAGGTAGGTGATGGGCTCGCCTTCGTCCGTGGTTTCGGTCAACGCCCATCCGATGGGTCCGGAGCGGTGCTTTGTCCGCAGTTCGTGGAGGGATGAAGCGAGGGCGGAGCCCAACTGGCGTTCCGTGGTGGGTGCCTCCGGATCATCCACATCGGTGGAGGGCAGCACCGGCACGGGTTCCTGCTGAGGTGAGGCAGGTGCGGAGGATCTTACATCCGGCTTGATGAAGTCCCTGAGAGCGCCGCTGCCCCGCTGGATGCCCGGGAGAATCGCCAGCACCAGCAAGGTCGCCGCGACGAGGATGCCGAGGAAAACCAGCACCACGGACCAGAGCCGGGTGATGCCACGTTTCTCCAGCCACCTGACCACCGGATCCAGCAGGTAGGCGATGATGCCCGCGACGATGAGCGGGATGAGCACGGGTTGGAGGAAGCCGAAAATCTCGCCCAACAACCAGACCAGTCCGACGAGCAGCGCCCCCAGCACGAGGATCGAGATCCCCGTGAGGGCGTTCCAGATGGTCTGTTGTTGGAAGCGGGTGGGGTGGCGCATGCGGGTGTGATCTACCCGCCGTGTCTAACATTCCGCCCGTAACCTCCCAATGAGAAAATCCCCGGTATTTTCAACGCTCCGCATTCAGCTTCGCCACCTGGTCGAGGATACCGTTCACAAAGCGGCGGGAATCCGTGGTGCCGAACTTCTTCGCAAGCTCGATCCCTTCATTGATGGCGACCTTCGGCGGCGTGCCGGCATGGATGATCTCATAGGTGGCGAGGCGGAGGACGGCGCGGTCCACCGGATCGATCCGCTCCGGGGAGAAGTTGTCCACCACGGAGGCAAGCGTCGCGTCGATGGATTCCTTCTTCGCCAGAAGTGAGTCCACGATCTCGTCGGCTCGCAGTCGGAGTTCGGCGATCTCCGCCTTTGACTCGCGCAGCTTGCTCAGGTCGGCCTGCTCCGGAAACTTTTCCGGATACTCTACCATCCGCAGACGGTCGGAGATCCGCTGGAGGCGGCGCACGGTGGCGGTGATGGCTTCCAGTTGCGTGCGGAGCGAGGGAAAGTCATCCACCGCGGTCAGGTAACGGGCGCGGGTGACGGCCAGATCACGGTCAATGTTGAAAAGAAGGGAGAGTGCCCTGGCGAAATTGTCCGCCACGGCGGAATCGTTGTCGTCCTTTGGAAGACGCTCCAGCCGGGCGAACTGGGTGCTCCAAGACGACTCCAGCTCGGCGATGCGGTTGAGGTCGGTCTTCAACGCCTCAGCCTGGGGCCATGCGGAAAGGAAGGCATTTGCCGGTCCCACGCGTTCAACGAATTCCGCCAACCGCCCCTCGCGGCCGTGTGCGAGATGGTGCACGGTGCGGAAGGTCGAGAGCTGGAGGGCCTTGCGGTCCGACTCGGTGACGAATTCCCAGAACGGTTCGCGCAGGGAAGCGGGCGAGGCTCCGCCTTCAAGATCGGCACAGTAGAGGAACTGCACCACCGCCTCGCGGATTTGGCGGCGGCTAGGCATTGCGGGCGCGGGGATTTGTGCGGGGTGTCTGGTGGGGCATCGAGCGGTCGAGTTCCTGGAAAATATCAATCATGGAGGCAGCGGCGCGCGCGGCTTCCTTGCCGCGGTTGAGCTGCGCTCCGATGCAGCGGGCATAAGCCTGTTTTTCGTCATCGACCAGCAGAACTTCATGGATGATCGGCCTTTTCGATTCCATGGCCAGTTGCTGGAGGCCGTTGGTGACGGAGGTGGCCACCAGATCCGCGTGCTGGGTGGAGCCGCGGATGATCACGCCGAGGGCGATGATGCAGGCCGGTCCTTCACGCTCGATGACGGAGGCCACGGTGACGGGGATCTCGAAGGCACCCGGCACGCGGATGAGATCGACGCGGGCGTTCGGCACCAGCTCACCGAGTTCCTCGATCACATTCTGCACGAGGGCGTCCGTGTAGGTCTCATTATATTTCGCAGCGACGATGCAGACCCTCACCCTGGGGCCGATCACTCGTGGTTTTGGCGGCAACGCGGACGACATTCCGGGGGTATGCCGGGGAGGACGGAAAAAGTCAACCGGCGGCACGAGGGATTCCATCCAGGGTCCCTGCATCGGGGGAGCCGTGGGCGGACCAAGGCAGCTTCATTTCGGGAAGCTCCACCCGAAATTTGAAAGAATCACCGCAATCTCCGCGACCACGATCAATGTTCAATAGCAGGATCCATGTCACATTTGAAATAGATTGAAATTCCGCCGGGGGATTGCTAAAAATCGTTCCAGTGAAAACCCATTCCTCCCTTTTTTCCGGGGTCGCTGTCATCGGATTCATCGCTTCGGCGGGTGTTTCTTCCGGCCTCACGGTGCTGAACGACGGATTTGAGATCGCAACCCATCCAACCGGATTCCGGACGGTTCATACATCTCCCGGCAGCCCGTATTACGGTGTGACAAGCCCGGCGGCTTCCATCACGGAGGACGCCGTGTTTGGAAGCAGGGCGCTCACCGTCACCGCCGGGGCGAACTACCATTTGGTGTCCCCTCTGGGCGGGACCATTTCGCTCACGAATGTCAGCGATACCCTGACCTTCAGCTTCAAGCTCCGGTTCACCAACACTCCGGCGACGGATGCTTCGGCCTTCCGGTTCGGGGTTTTCAGTTCCAATGGGACCCCCGTTGTGTCCGATAATTTCGGTGCCGGTGTTTCGGACAATGACCAGGGATATTACGCCGTTCTGGGTGCAGCGAGTTCCCCCGCAACCACGGCCACCCTGTTCAATGAAGGGGGCGGCACCAGCCCCATTCTCGGGGGGACGGACCGGACCGCACTGACCACGAGCGCCGCGGGTCCCAGCATCGCCGCCGCTGACAACACCGCGCACTCGGTTTCGCTGACCATCACCCGGACGAGCCTGACCCAGATCTCGCTTTCCTACATCTTCGACGGTGGGACACCCATCACCGCCGTGGACAACAGCGCGAACCTCCGCACGTCCTTCGACCAGATCGCGATCGCGAACGCCTTCACGACCACCTTCGCCCAATACAGCATCGACGATGTGCTGCTCACCGCGAGCAACTTCACCCCCATCCCGGAACCCGCCGCCGCGGGACTGGCGGGCATCGGGTTGCTCGGGCTGCTGATGCGCCGCCGCACCCCGTGATCAACGCTTCGATTTCGGGGTCTTAAGGAATGCCTCCACTTCCTTCACGGGACGGGTGTTGAGCACATCCTCCCGGCGCAGCCACCCCTTGCGGGCCATCCGTACGCCAAGGCCGATGTGGTGGATGCGGGCGGTGGAGTGGGCGTCCGGATTGATGGAGCAGAGCACACCCTGGTCGCGGGCCTTCCGCCACCACCGCCAGTCCATGTCCATCCGCTTCGGGCTGCAGTTCAGCTCGATGATGGTCCGCGTCGCCACCGCACAGTCGATGATCTTCGCGTGGTTGACCTTGTACTCGTCACGGCGGAGCAGGAGCCTGCCGGTTACATGGCCCAGCATGGTCACGTGCTCGTTCTCCATCGCGCGGCAGATCCGGCGGGTCATCTCCTCCTCATCCAGGTTGAAAACCGAATGGACCGACGCCACGCAGTAGTCCAGTTGGGAGAGGATCGTGTCATCGAAGTCCAGCGACCCATCCTTGAGGATGTCCACCTCCGTTCCGGAGAACAGGCGGAAGTGTTCCCATCCCGCATTCAGTTCCCTGATCCTCGCCACCTGCTCCAGCAGGCGGATTTCATCCAGCCCGTTCGCCTGGAACGAGGACTTCGAGTGATCCGCGATGCCGAGGTATTGCAGGCCCAGGTCGATCGCTTCCTCCGCCATTTCCTCCAGCGTGTTGTGCCCGTCGGAAGCGGTGGTGTGGTTGTGGAAGGTGCCGCGGAGGTTCTCCAGTTGGATCAGGCGGGGAAGGGTGTGCTCCGCCGCCGCTTCGATCTCGCCGCGGTTCTCCCGCAGTTCCGGCGGGATGAACTGGAGGCCCAGCGCCTGGTAGATGTCGCCTTCCTCGTTCACTTCCGGGATGGCGGCGGGGGCACCGGCATCCACCGGAGTGAAGCCGTATTCGTTGAGGGACAGCCCTTTCTTCAGGGCCAGTGAACGGATGGCCACGTTGTGTTCCTTGGACCCGGTGAAATACTGGAGGGCGAAAGGGAACTGTTTGTTGGAAACCGCGCGCAGATCCGCCTGGATGCCGTTTTTCAGGCGGATGGATGCCTTCGCGTCCCCGCAGGCGATGATCGACTCCATCTGCGGCAGCGTGGTGAAGTCCTCGCAAACCAGTGCCGGTTCCTTCGTGGCCACGAGGAAGTCGATGTCATGCACCGTCTCCTTCCCGCGGCGGAACGATCCTGCCACGGCCACCCGTGTGACCTCCGGATGCATGCGCAGCAGCTCAAGGATTTCCTCCACCAGCGGATTGATGGATCCCAGCAGGAAAGTATCCGCCACGGTACTCCGCAGCGTGATGGCTTCTAGGATCTTCGCCTGGGTCTTCTCACCGAAGCCGGGGAGCCTCGCCACCGTGCCGCTCTCGCAGAGCGCCTTCAGGTCGGCGGTGGAGCCGACGCCGAGCGTTTCGTGGAGGACTTTGATCTTTTTCGGGCCGAGCCCCTGGAGATCGAACAGTTCGAACAATCCGGCCGGAAATTCCGCGCGGAGCTTCTGGTGGAACTGGAGGGTGCCGGTGGCGGCCAGTTCATGCAGCTTGTCGCGCAAGGCGTCACCAATGCCCTTGATGCCGGTGAGTTCGTTGCCGGCGGCCCGTTGCACGATGTCCCCGTCAAATCCGCGGACCGTTTCGGCACCCTGCCGGTAGGCACGGACCTTGAAGGGATTCTCTCCCTTCAGTTCGAGCAACAAGGCGATCTCTTCGAGGACTTCGGCCAGGTTTTCGCGGGTTACGGGCATGATTGGGGCAAGGGTCAGCGCATCAGGAAATCCGCCACCACGAACCGGTGGTCGGAATGCCTTGTTTCCACCACCCGGCAGCGGACCGGAGTGAGATGGCGGGTGGAATAGATGTGGTCGATCCGCAGGATCGGGAAACGGCGGTGGAAGGTATTCCCCCAGCCGACGCCGGTTTCGGAGAACGCGTCGATGAAATCCCGGGAAAGCTGGCGGTGGACGACGTCCGTGGCGGGCGCGTTGAAATCCCCCCCGAAGATCGTGGGGACTGTCGGGAAGTCCGTGGTCTGGCCGAGGATCTGGAGGGCCACCGACATTTCCTGACGGCGCAGCTTCCGGTTGTGGCTGTGTTCCCGCCAGGCGGAGCGTCTCCACAACCGGAGATCCGTGGCGGCGGTGGCCAGGTGGATGTTGACCACCTGGAGGGCGGAGCCATCCGGTGTCACCACCTCCATCTGCTGGCTGCGGATCACGCGGTTCTTGTCCTCCCGGCGGATCTTCCAGCGGGTGATCACACCGTTGAACATGTTTGTGCGGAAGTCACCCTTCCCCTGATAGAGCCGGGAGGCGATCCGTGCCGTGTGGGCCGGGTTCGTCTGTTGCAGGAGGACGATGTCCGGATCCCACGCGAGGATTTCATCGGTGGGATCACCGAAGTTGAAGTTCCCGGTGTTGATCGTCAGCACCCGCACGACCTTGCGGGATTGGAATGGAGCGGCGGGGCCGGGTTGCGGCGCGGGTTTCCCGATGTGCCCCAGCGCCCTCGCTTCGTCGGAGCCGATGAGCAGCGTGAGCGCCCAGATGCCGGTCAGCACCAGCGAAAGCGGTGCCCGCATGAAATAGAAGGCACCCGCTGACATCAGCAGTCCGATGGCTCCCCACAGCCAGATCGGCATCACGGTGAACGCGGCGAACATGTCCGGCTGCGTCGAGTAGCAGCCGATGGTGAAAAGATGCAGGAAAAGCGACACGGTCACCAGGGTCCATCCTAGCCGGCGGCGGAGGGGAGACATGGTGACCGTGGGGAAAGGGGATGGGCTTTCTGCCAGGGGGCGGCTTCCGCCGGGGGATTACATGCCGGGGAAGGCCCATGCCGCCGGGTGAGCTTCTTCATTTCCGCGGCCGCGGTGTCCTTGCCCTTGGTGATGGCTTCCTGGACTCCCTTGAGGACCAGATCCTCCAGAAACTCCACATCGGAGGCATCCACCACGGACGGGTCGATCTTGATGGAAAGCACGTCACCCGCGCAGGTGGCGGTGACGTTGACCTTGCCGCCGCCGACGGAGGCTTCGACGGTGCGGGCGGAAAGTTCTTCCTGCTTTGCGGCGAGCCCTGCCTGCATCTGCTGGGCTTGTTTCATCAGTTTGGCGATGTTCATGAGTGGTGTTGGTGACGGTTACTTGAGCACTTTGCCCTGGAATTTCTCAAGGGCTGACTGGATGAGGGGGTCCTCGTAGAAGCTGTTGTCCAGCGTGGGCGGGGCAGGGGCTGCCGGAGGCGCTTCGGTCGCGGCTGGTTTCGCCTCCTCCCACGGAGGCGGCTCGGGAGCGGGTGGGGGTTCGCTGACCTCCGGTGCCGCCTCGATGAATGAGTCCAGCGCGCTGATCGCGTTCATCCCCGGCTTCCGCACGGGAGCGGTGGCGGGCTTCTCCGGCTCCGGTGCGGGTATCGCCGGAGTGACCACCGCAGGTACGGACGGACGCGGGGCCTCCGGTTCCGGTTCGGCCGGTTGGGAAGGCTGCGCGGCAGCGGTTGGCGAAGGCGATGGTGCCTGGCCGATGAAGTCCGCCCCACGGGTCAGGACCTTGATCACATCCGCGATCCTCACTTCACCGAGCGACTGGATCGCCTTGATGACACCCAGCTCGAAATGCAGGCGCTTGTTCGTCGCCCACTTCATCCGGCCCTCCGTCTCCGCGAAGACGTCGATGGCGGCCAGAATGCGGTCGGGGGCATACTCTTCCGCCGCCGTTACAAGCTTGGTCCAGAGGTCGGCGGGGATGCCGTCGCCATCCGCCGTGGGGTCCAGCTTCGCCACCAGCAGGGCACGCAGACAGCCGATCAGCTCACCCAGGAGTTGGGAAAGCTCCCTGCCACTCTCGGCCTCCTTCTGGATGAGGGAAAGCGCGGCCGGTGTCGCCCGTTCCAGCAGGGCGGAGGTGAGGGTCGCCACCTTTTCCCGTGAGGTGAAGCCGAAGATATCCAGCACGTTCGCTTCGGTGATGTGGTCGCCGCAGAATGCCACGAGCTGGTCCAGCATGGACTGGGCGTCGCGCATGCCGCCGTCCGCCCCTTTGGCGATCGCCCAGGCGGCGGTCTCATCCAGGGTGATGCCTTCCTTGCCGGCGATGTGCTGGAGGTGGCGGGCGATCGTTTCCGTCGGGATCGGCCGCAGGTCGAACCGCTGGCAGCGGGAAAGGATCGTCGGCAGGATCTTGTTCGCCTCCGTGGTGGCGAAGATGAACTTCACGTGCGGCGGGGGTTCCTCCAGCGTCTTGAGCAGCGCGTTGAACGCGGCGTTCGAGAGCATGTGGACCTCGTCGATGTAGTAGATCTTGAACTGGCCGCGGGCCGGGGCGAAGCGGACGGACTCCCGCAGGTCCCGCACCTGCTCGACACCGTTGTTGGAAGCACCGTCGATCTCCAGCACGTCGAGCGACCGCCCCTCGGCGATCTCCACGCAGATGTCGTCATCCGGATCGAAATCCGCCTTCGGGCCGCCGGGGCAGTTCAGGGCTTTGGCAAGTATACGGGCGGTGGAGGTCTTGCCGGTGCCGCGGGGGCCGACGAAAAGGTAGGCGTGGGCCAGCCGCTGCTGGGCGATGGCGTTGCGCAGGGTGCGCACCACATGGTCCTGTCCGAGGACGTCGTCGAAAGTTTTGGGCCGGTATTTCCGGGCGAAGACCTGATAGCTCACGCGGGCGAGTGTAGGTGGCCGCGCCGGTTTGTCATCGCTCAGTTTTCACCACCGTCAAAAAACGCGGGGTTGATGGTCCACGCAGGGCTGCTAGAGTCCCGGGAAATGGATGACCAAGGATTTCACAATCAGCGCAGGAAGAAGGGATTCTCGTGGTTCGGCGCGGGGTTTTTCGTGCTGGTGTGCGGTGGATTCGGCCTTCTTTTCACCCCGATCCCGGGCCGTTTGAAGCAAGCCCTGAAGGAGTTGTCGAAACCGGAGCAGGTGCTGGTCAAGGCGGACACCACCGACATCGAACGCCAGATCCGGGCAAGATATGAGTCGGAGATGCAGGAACTCCGGGAAAATCAGGAGAAGGAACTCGCCGCCCTGAAAAAAGCCCAGGCGGAGAAGCCGAAGGAAGCGCCCGAGGAGCCGCCTCCCACGGACATGACCCTGGGTTCGGTGACGGATGTGCGGGAACTGCGCTCCGGCATCCCGTTCAAGACCGAGGTGACCGTAACGAAAGGCGGGATTGCTTCCGTCGAGCGGAAGGACGCCGCCAGCTACACGGCTTCCTACCACCTTTCCGTCAAGGCACCGACCCCTGCCAAGACGATCACCGAGCTGGAGACGTCGAACAAGTCCCTCTCGAAAGTCCTGCCGGGGCTGCCCGCACTGGTGGAGAAGGCGGAGGTTTCCCCATGGTTCTACCGGCTCTACGACGAGAAGACCACCCGCATCCGCAAGAGCGCGAACACGCTCAACGAGCTGCTGACGAAGCACAATCTCTACGACTGTGAGACCATGCTCCACCTCCAGGCTCCCACCGGCCGGAAGATCTTCTTCCTCCAGGCGGAGATGGATGTTGTCTCCGACGGCTCCGATGGCGACCGCCTCCCGACGATGCCGGATGAGATCGTCAATTCCACCCACTACCAACCCTACACCAGCTATGGCTGGCCGAAGAAAACCCGCACGCCGAATCCCCTGATCGCCGGTTTCGAGCGCCGCATCGCCGCGGGCCAGAAGGAGCTGGAGGAAAAGGGGACCACCGCCGACCGGAAGACCTGGCTGCGTGACCGCATCGCGATGCTGAAACGCGGGATCGCGGACATGAAGGCGCGCAGTTTCCTCATCGCGGAGTATGATCCGTTCATCGTCATCCCCGTGAGCATCATCACGACGAACAGCAACAGCGATCCGTTCGCTCCGCGGGTGGGTGACTATGCGGTCGTCGTCCACGGTGAGAAAATCTACCCTGCCATCGTCGGTGACGGCGGACCGACCTTCAAGGTCGGGGAGGCGTCCCTGCGGATGGCCCGTGAGATCAACCCGAGGTCCTCCCCCTACAGCCGCCCCGTGTCCGATCTGACCGTGACGTACCTCGTCTTCTCCGGAAGCCGTGAAGCGGAACGCCAGCCACCCGACTACGTCAAATGGCGGCAGAAATGCCACGAACTGCTCGGCGAGATGGGCGGCGTGGGCGATGGATACTCGCTCCATGAATGGCAGGATCTGTTGCCAAAGCCCGCTCCTCCGGAACCAGCACCCGCAGCTCCCGGAGCAACTCCTGATCCATCCGCTCCCGCCGTGCCGGGTGCGCCTGCCGCACCGGAGGCTCCCGTGACGCCGCCTGCTGTGCCGGAGCAGTAAGGCATTTTGATCTCCGAGCCATCGTTATGGCTGCGGATCGCCTTTCCAGAGGCAGGGACCGCATTCCATGCGGTCAGGCTGAGTGGACGTTCCTCCATCCCAAGATTCCATCCTTTTGAACATAGCGCCCCGATTCCTCGGAGGGAAAGCCGGACGGATACCGATCATCGCAAGGCATCAGCCGCCGTCCCCCGCATGACCGCATGGAATGCGGTCCCTGCCAAAGATGCTTGTCATCGCCGGGAAAATCCTTTGCTTCGGGAAAGATTCTCCGGGCCGTCCACGCAGCCAGCCAGTTTCATGAAAGCCTTTGCGTTCTCCGCTTTTTCGAAAGCTTTCTTGGCCATGCGCCAAAGCTGTATAACGCGCTGTCTTTTGTCAATTCGCCTCTAGCATCCGCCGCGTCCGTTCCGCCTGCAGCGCCTTCAGCACGCGCAGCAGCAAGATCACGCACAGGATGGTGATGCCGAGTTCCAGCAGCGGGGCGACACCCCGCGGCCTGTCACCGGCGAACCAATCCGCCACCGCCTTGATCCCCATCAATCCCTTGCCGGTGCCGATGAGTGAGATGATCCCCGCGCCGATGATGCCGTGCCAGTACATCCTGATGGTGAAGATACCGCAGATGAGGAGCGCGCCGCCCAGGGTCAGGCCTCCGCGCAGGAACTCGAAGCCGGGCATCTTCGGCAGAAAGGACATCCCGGAGATCCCGGCGGCCAGAATCAGGGTGCCGGTGAAGAGAATGTGAGCGCGCATGCCGGAAGGGGAGACGGAACCCGCCCCGGTGGCAAGCCGCGCCTTTTCACAAGGAAAGCTCCGGCTCGAACCAGCAGCCCCAGTCGGAGCGGTTCCCATCCCCGGCGTCTTCCACGATGAACTGCAGTTCCTTCACCCCCGCCACCGGCAGGTCATAGCTGCGGAGGGTGCCGGGGCTGGTCTTTTCCGACCTCCACAGCTCCTTGCCATCGCCCTTGATGACGAAGACACACGACCCTCCGTCCGTGCCATCGGGGAAACCCGCGTGCCCTTTCAACGATTTCCACTTCCCGCCAAGATCCCAGCGATGGACCGCCGGGGCGTGGGCATACAGCCCGCGTGAGAAAAGCCTGCCACCGCAGGAAAAAAGGAGATGGTCACCCGGCAGCCGGTTGGGATCCGCCTTACCGTAGCCAACGGTCGCCTCGATCATCGCCGCATCGGAAAGCCGGCATGGACTGTCCGGTTCCGCTGACGGAGCTTTTCCCGGACGGAAGCCGAGATTGGCGGCGATGACTCCGCCCGCTTCGAGAAGTTTCGGATCGGGCTTCTTCGCCGCGATGGAGCGGAGAATATCCCTCGCCGCCATGGTGGATGATCCGGCGACCTCGGCCAGCAGTGGCCGCAGGGCGGCGAAGGCTTCGGCGGATGAGGTATCGACGGTGCCGTCCTGTTCCACCCGGTAGGGATAGGTGAACTGCGGCGTCGGGGAAGCGAAGGAACTTGCCGCGCCATTGGCCTGCAGGATCACCACGCGGAAGACACCGGCTTTCCCGGCGGCGAGGGCATCCGCCTCCAGCGTGAAATTTCCCGCATCATCCGGCACGGCGGTGCAGGTGGTGGCGTCGTAGTCACCGCCACCCGCCGGGTCCATGTAGCCGACCACCGCATACGCCGGAGGATCCGCCACCACCTTTGCGGAAAAACTGAAGCTTTTGCCATGGTTGGTGATCCGGATGTCGGTCGGCGTGGCGTTGGCCGGGGTATCGATCCCTTTGGCGGAGCCGGAGAAAATCGGGTGGGACGCCAGCCTCAGACCGTGGGCGAGGGTGAGGAAGGAACCTTTCCCTTCACCCCGCAACTGGTCCCCATAGGTGCGGTTGCCCGCACCCATCAGCGCGGTGCCGAACGCTTCCTTTTCATCCGTCCGTTCGCAGTTGTGGGGGAGTCCCAGCGCGTGTCCGAGTTCATGGCAGACGCCGCCGATGAAGATGGAGTTGTATTTGCCCACGGAGATGTCGCCATACTGGCCGTCCTTCACGCGCGGCTCCTTCTTGCCGAGGAAATCGAGGTTGAGGATGGGGGAGTCCACCTGCCACGCGGTGCCATTGCAGTTCGTGCCGCTGGCGTAGTACGGGCTGTTCTGGGTGATCGTGCGGGTGGCAGGCGTCCAGTTCGCCATGTTGCAGAAGATGACGATGGTTTCCTTCTCCGGATCCAGCCCGGCGGCGGTGAGGGCGGGCAGGCATTCCTTGCGGATATCGTCACCGGATTCCGGGCCGTAGGAAGCGTAAGGTTTCTCGCCTTTGACCACATGGATGACGGTCCTGCCATCCTGTCCCTTGTCGAACTGGATGCTGCGTGGTCCGAAACCGAGCCGGATCATTTCCCTGCCATAAAATCTGCGGATGTCCTCCATGATCGCCGCCAGCCTCACCACATAGCCGGTGGGTGGCTGGCGGTCGGCGGGCGACCAATAGACGAGGTGGACTTTCTTCTCCGCCTTCACCGGATCCTGCGCCTGCCAGTTGTTGAGGATCGAGACGGCGCGCGGGACCTGCTCGGAAATTTGCTGCTGCGGGGTGTTTGCTGCCAGCATCACCGGGAGGATCAGCAGGGGAAGGAGGGCGGGTTTTGTCATCGGGAAATCAGGTTACTTGCGGATGGCCGCCAGCTTCGGGTCATCCAGGTCCAGCCGGTAGAGGATCTGGTTGTAGTTGAAACGCGGTGTGGCGGCCGCCTTGTCTGCGAATTCCGCCGTGTAGGTTCCTTCGAACAGGATGAAGGGCGCGTCCGGCGCGGTCAGCTCGTGCTGGATCCGCGGGTTGTAGAAAGTGTAGTTCCGGTGGGACAGCACCTTCACCGCCGTGCTCCACGGCCCCAGCGGGGACTCCGCCTCCGCATACCAGATCTCCCCGAAGCCGGATGGCTTCCCGTGGTTCTGGGTGAAGATGGTGACCCAGCGGCCCAGGTGGGCGTTCCAGCACACGGAGCCGCGATGGGGGGCGATTTCCGCGCCCGCGGCATCCCGTGGTGAGGCGGGCGCGGAGATCTCCTGCCACTGCGCGGGATCGCTCCATCCTTCGTAGGTGGCGGGGCATTTCAGCGACGGAAAGGGATCGCCGAACAGCAGCCAGTCAACGCCGTCCGGAGCTTTCCAGGTAAAGGGATGCCCGCGCGGGATGAGCGGCTTCTTTCCATCGCCCTTCTTCCAGATCCGGCGCACAGGAGTGAAGATTCCCCGCTCATCGTCGAAGGAGCACAGCCCGACGTCATATTCGTCGAGGTGGTTCTCGATCTTGGAGTAGGTGGCCACCAGCCGCTCGTTGCCGCTGCGGTCCTTCACGCTGGTCATCGCCCCCAGCCATGTCGGGCCGGGGCCATCCATCGGCGAGACACCCCGCAGCTTGCCATCGGTCTTCAGATACTCGTAGCGGAGTGCGAGCGGGGGCTGGAATTTCGCCAGCGGCAGGAGAGGGGAGGTGGCGGCGGTTGAGTTGAAGTTCCCCAGCGGATACTCCGGAATGCTGGTGTCCCCCCACAGCCAGAAAAGGCGGTCGCGGTAGCGGCTCAGCAACACGGAGTCACTGCCCATCACCCCGGACTCCGCGATGGGGGCGGTCTCCCCGAGCTTCTCCAGATGGTTGAAAAGTCCCGCTCCCGTCAGACGTCCCAGCCGCTTGGCGACCATCGTCCGCTCGACCTCGATGCGGGCTTTCTTCCCGCGTTCCACCTGCACCCGCACCCCGGCGCTGCCAAAGCCGTCCGGCTTCACCTGATAGCCGTCCGAGGAAACGCCGAGCCAGATCTCCCGACCGAGCAGGTCAGGCTCATCGATGGCGGCGAGGCCCGCATTGTCCGTGAAGAAGGAAAGGTGGTGCGTGGTGCGCAGCTCCACCAGCGGCACCGGCCAGCCGTTCTCCCGGTCCACCACCTCGATCCGGAAAGGCGGCTCCGCACCGGCGGCAGGGAGCGCGCATAGCGCCCATGCTGCGGCCTTGCAGGTCAGCAAGACACGGATCATCGTCCGCCTGATGTCGGATTTCTGGTGCAATGGCGGATGGATCGGGGCGGAGGAATTCACGCTTCCTCCTACGGACCGTGGAGTCATTCTTGGTCTGGCTATTTTTGAAACCATGCTCGCCGTGGATGGAAGGCCGAAATTCATCCCGGCGCACCTGAAACGGTGGGAGGAAAGCTGCCGCCGGCTGGGCTGGAAGTTCCCGGATAATGATCTGGAAGCCATCGGCGCGGAGCTGCTGGCGCGGAACGGACTGACACAGGGCAGGGGCAGGCTCCGCCTGACGATGACCGGCGGGTCCGGCTCGGTCTTCACCAAGGACGCCGGTACCGATGCCCTCACCTGGATCACCGCGACTCCGGTGGACGCTCCGCCTGATAGCGTCTCCGTCCTCCTCTCACCTTGGCGGCGAAATGAGAGATCGCCGCTGGCCGGGCTGAAAACGGCGTCCTACGCGGAGAACATCCTGGCGCTGGACCATGCCCGCGCCGCCGGGTTCGACGAGACGCTTTTCCTGAATACCGTAGGCCAGCTCTGCGAGGCGGGCACTTCCAATGTCTTCATCGTCCGGGGAGGGCGTGTGCTGACCCCATCGCTCGACAGCGGCTGCCTGCCGGGGGTAATGCGCTCCGTCATCATCGCGCTGATAGGAAAGATGGGACTCACCTGTGTGGAAACGTCCCTCGTGAGCACGGATCTGGAGGAAGCGGACGAAATTTTCCTCACCTCCGCCATTCGCGGGCCGGTGCCCGTTTCCCGGCTGGGCCAACGGGCATTTCCGGCCACCCCGGTGACGGATTCCGTCCGGGCCGCGTGGCGGGACGAAATTTGCCGCTGCTGAACGCATGTTTTTGCTTTCTCCACCGTAATCGTTCCCCTCAACCTAGCCGGGCAAACCCCGAATCCATCTACCATGTCACGTCCTGTCACTCTCTTCACCGGTCAATGGGCAGATCTGCCGCTTGAGAAACTCGCGGCTCTCGCCAATGAAATGGGCTACGATGGCCTGGAACTCGCCTGCTGGGGTGACCACTTCGATGTGGAAGCCGCCCTTGGCAGCAAATCCTACGTGAAGGAAAAGTGGGAACTGCTCGCCGACCACGGCCTGACCTCCTACGCGATCTCCAACCACCTCGTCGGCCAGGCCATCTGCGACAACGTCGATGAGCGCCACAAGTCCATCCTCCCGGAAAGCGTCTGGGGCGATGGCGATCCGGAAGGTGTCCGCAAGCGCGCCGCCAAGCACATGGCGAACGCCGCCAAGGCCTGCCGCAAGTTCATCGACGCGAAGCCGAAGGGCGATGACTTCGATTTCCCCGCCGTGGTCAATGGTTTCACCGGTTCCTCCATCTGGCACTCCATCTACGCCTTCCCGCCGACCAACCAGGCCTACTACGAAAAGGGCTTCAAGGATTTCGCGAAGCGCTTCGGCCCCATCCTCGAGGCTTTCGAGAAAGCGAACGTCAACTTCGGCCTGGAAGTCCACCCGACCGAGATCGCCTTCGACATCGTGTCCGCACGCCGCGCGCTGGAAGCCGTCGGCAACCACAAGCGCTTCGGCTTCAACTTCGACCCGTCCCACCTCGGCTACCAGGGTGTGGACTACGTCCGCTTCATCCGCGAGTTCGGCGACCGCATCTACCACTGCCACATCAAGGACGCATGGTGGGGCCACGGTGACGGCACCGTCGGCGTCTTCGGCGGCCACACCGACTTCGGTGATCCGCGCCGTTACTGGGACTTCCGTTCCCCGGGCCGTGGCGATGTCGATTTCGAGGACGTCATCGTCGCCCTCAACGACGTCAAATACCGCGGACCTCTCTCCGTCGAGTGGGAGGACGGCCGCATGGACCGCGTCCATGGCGGTGCGGAGGCATGTGCCTTCGTCCGCGGCCTCGACTTCCCCGGCAGCGACGTCATTTTCGACGCGGCCTTCGACCGCAAGAACCAGTAATTCGGTGAAACCGCGAATGAACGCCAATGAACGCGAATGGGGATTCTTCCATTCGCGTCAATTCGCATGAAGTCGCGGTTCGGATCATTTCAAGCAACCCATCTAACAGAACACATCATGTCCATCAAAGTAGGAGTCATCGGAGCGGGCGGAATGCTCAAATACCACGCCGCGGGTTTCCGCGCCGCGGGTGCTGAAATCATTGCCGTCGCCGACCCGGCGCCGGGTGCGGCCGAGCGCGCCGCGCAGACCTGGGGAATCGCGAAGCAGTTCGACTCCGTCGACAAGATGCTCGCGGAGTGTCCGGAACTGGACGCCATCAGCATCATCGTCCCGAACAAGTTCCACGCCCCGCTCGCCCTTCAGGGCCTGAAGGCCGGCAAGCATGTCTTCTGCGAGAAGCCGCCCGCCCTCAATGCCACGGAGATGAAGGAACTCATCGCCGCCGCGGAAGCCTCCGGCAAGCGCCTGATGTTCAACTTCAACAACCGCGCCCGTCCGGAGTCGCAGGCGATGAAGAAGTATTGTGAGGACGGCACCGTTGGCACGATCAACTCCGCCCAGGCGAAGTGGATCCGCCGCACCGGCATCCCCGGCTTCGGCGGCTGGTTCACCAGCAAGGCATTCTCCGGTGGCGGCGCGGTCATCGACCTCTGCCACATGATCGACCTGTCCATGTATTTCATGGGCTATCCGGAGCCATCCCACGTGCTGGCCAACACCTTCGACACCTTCATCACCGACAAGGGCTTCAAGGGTCCTTGGGGCATCCCTGACCGCGCCGACGGCGTGAACGATGTGGAGGCCGCCGCACACGGCTTCGTCACCTTCAAGACCGGCCAGGTCCTTTCCCTTCAGGTCTCCTGGGCGGAGATGATCAAGCGCGAGGAAGTCTCCGTCGTGTTCCAGGGCACCAAGGCGGGCGGCAAGGTGGAGCGTCTCTTCGGCCGTGACGGTCTGGATGAAACCGCCATCGACACCTGCGAACTCTACGTCCAGGAAAACGGCAACAGCGTGAACCGCACCATCGTCACCCCTGCCTGCGAGGACATGGGCCGCAGCGGCTCCGCCCAGAACTTCATCGAAGCCATCGAAGGCAAGGCCGAGCCGTTCAATGAGCCGGTCCAGGCCCTGCGCCTGATGCAGATCATCGACGCGATCTACGAGTCGGCGAAGACCGGCGCTCCTGTCGCGATCTGATACCACCCGTAGCGAAGCTCGTGAGAGCTTCGGCAGGGAGGCGCCGTGCTGGTGGTACGGCGTCCTCTTTTCAACTGACATCCACCCAACCGAATCCCTCACGGGATTCGCTACCTTACCTTCATGAACCGCAAACTCCGCATGGGCATGGTCGGCGGCGGCCGTGGCGCCTTCATCGGTGCCGTCCACCGCATGGCCGCGAACCTCGACGGCCAGATCGAACTGGTTGCCGGAAACTTTTCCTCCGACCCGGAGAAGTCGAAGCTCTCCGGCGAGGACTTCTTCCTCGATCCGTCCAGGGTCTATTCCTCGTATGAGGAAATGGCGAAGACGGAGGGAGCGAAGCCCCTCGGTGACCGCATCGACTTCGTCAGCATCGTCGCCAGCAACAACCTCCATTTTCCGGTGGCAAAGACGTTCCTGGAGAACGGCATCCATGTAGTGTGCGAAAAGCCGATGACGTTGTCGCTGGAGGAAGCGAAGGAGCTGAAAGCGATCGTGGAGAAATCCGGCCTCGTCTTCGCGCTCACGCACAACTACACCGGCTACCCGATGGTGAAGGAAGCCCGGGCAATGGTGAAGGCCGGCAAGCTGGGCCGTCTGCTCAAGGTCGTGGCCGAGTATCCGCAGGGCTACGCGGTCACCAACCTCAAGGAGCAAGAGAACACCAAGATCGGCAGTTGGCGCGCGGATCCCAAGAAAGCCGGCGTTTCGAACTGCATGGCGGACATCGGCATCCATGCGGAGAATCTCGCCCGTTACATCAGCGGACTGCATCTGGAGGAAGTGGCCGCGGATCTCAACACCTTCATTCCCGGTCGTGTGCTGGATGACGATGGCAGCGTGCTGCTCCGCTATGAAGGCGGCGTCCGCGGTGTCCTCTACGCCTCGCAGATTTCCACGGGTGACGAGAACGCGCTGCACGTCCGCATCTACGGCACGGAGGCATCCGTCGAGTGGCACCAGGAGCACCCGAACGAGCTGATCGTGAAATTCGCCGACCACCCGCGCCAGGTCTGGCGTCGTGGCAACAGCTACAACGGCCCTGAGGCACAGAAAAACACCCGCATTCCTTTCGGCCATCCGGAAGGCTTCATCGAGGGCTTCGCCAACATCTACGCCGCGGTGACCGAAGCGGTCCGGGATTCGCTCAAGGGCGAGTTCAAGCCGGGCACTTACGATTTCCCCAATGTTGATGATGGCGTGGAAGGTCTCGCCTTCATCGAGGCGACGGTGAAATCCTCCGCCGCCAACGCGGCCTGGACGAAGTTGCGCTGATCCAAATTTACATCACCGGTTTGCGTGTCATCCGCACGCAGACCGGGTGGGCGATGTTCGCGATGAGGATCGTCCCCAATCCCACGTAGTACATCGGCGTGAGCTGCTTGTATTCGCCGAACAACAGCGCGGCGGCGATGATGCCGTAGAGCGGCTCGAAGCTGATGGCGAGGTTCACCGTGTAGGCGCTCAGGGTTTTGAGCAGCCGGATGTGGAAGCTGTGGGCGAACACCGTGCAGCCGAGCGCCAGTGCCAGCAGCCACAGCCAGTCGGACCCCTTCCATGCGAAAAGGGATCCGGCATCTGTCATGAATGGCAGCAGCACCAGCGCGACGCACAGCGCGCCGAGCATCTCCCACATCACCATGGTCAGGGGATCACCGCCGGTGGTCACCAGCCGCCGGTTCAACACCGGAAAGATGGCGGCGAGGAAGGCACTGAAAAGCGCGACCGCCAGCCCGGCCAGATCCTGCCGCTGGATCGCCCCCGCGATGGTGCCCACGCCCGCGAGGATCAGCAACCCGAGCAACACCTCGAAAGGGCGCACGCGGCGCTTCTCCAGCCACGGTTCCGTGAGGGCGGTGAAGAGTGGCATCGCCGCGAGTCCGGCGAGGCAGATGGACACGTTCGTCATCTTCACCGCCTGGAAGAAACTGATCCAGTGCACGCCGACGATCACGCCGACACCGAGAAGGGGACCGACAACACCGGCACCCGGCCACAATGACAGGCGGCGGATGAGCGCCACCCAGACCGCGGCCCCCACCGCAGCGACCGCCGTTCTCCACACCACCACGCCCACCGCAGGCAGTGAGATCACCTCACCCAGCAGCGCGGTGGCCGCCAGCAGGAGGACGAGCAGATGGAGTTGGACGTAATGCTTCACGAAGCGGCCGGACCGACCCGTCCGTGGGAACGACCATTACTCGGGCCGCAGCGCGGTGACGATGGCGGACACGTTGTGCCTCACCATTTCCTCATAGCTCGCAACCCCCACGCCATCCGCGATGAGAGGGTCCGCCAGCTTGATGCCGGTGTCCTTGGTCAGCGTCTGGAGGATCTTGGGGTTGGACTCCTTTTCGGGAAAGATCGCGGCGACCTGATGTTCCTTCAGCTCGGAGATCAGCTTCGCCAGTTCTTTCGGCCCGGGCATCTGCTCCCGGTTGATGCCCTGCACCGGATGTGCGGTGAAGCCGAAGTCCTTGCAGAAATAGTTGAAGGCGGCGTGGGCGGTGGCCAGATGGCGGCGCTCCTTCGGCACCTTGGCGATCTCCCGCTTTGTCCAGCGTTCCAGTTCATCCAGCTTGCCGCGGTAGGCGGTGGCGTTCTTGCGGAAGTCCTCCGTTCCAGCCGGATCCGCCGTGGCGAGGGAGTCCGCCACCACGGTGGTGGCCCGGCGGAAAAGGTCGATGGAATGCCACCAGTGGGGGTCCAGCCCGTGCTTGTGGTCATGGTCATGGCCGTCGTGGTCATGGTCGCATTCGCCTTCCAGCGCGGGCAGCGTGGCACCGATCTCCACCACCGTCGCCTTGCCGCCGACGATGGTTTTCAGCTTGGGCAGATACCCCTCCAGGCCCATGCCCGCGACGAGGTAGAGCTTCGCCCCTTCGGATTGCGTGAGGCTTTCGGTGCTCGGTTCGAAATGATGGGGATCCCCGGTGGAGCCGATCAGGTCCACGACCTCCACCCGCTCACCGCCGACGCTTTTCGCGATGTCCGCCAGCAGTGGATGCAGGACGGCCACCTTGAGTTCGGCGGCGGTCACCGAAGCGAGCGAAAACAGGATGGAAAGGAGCAACGGGCGCATGGCTGGGCCAGTTTCGCGCAGGATGGGTATTCTCGCAAGTAGATTGCGATAGTGTTTCTTGGCCGTGGCGACGATGGCAGGGACCGCATTCCATGCGGTCAGGCGGAGGGCTGCGGAAGAAATCCTCCGATGCCGTAGCATCACCGCAGCCCCGCAAACGAACCTCCAACTTTGAGACAGGATGAAGTCACGGGATCATGGCGGTTCTCCCCACCGGACCGCATGGAATGCGGTCCCTAATGGAACACCGCCAGCACCGCCCGGTGGTCGGAGGCTTTCGCCCATTCCGGGTCATCCAGAACCTTCGCCTTCGCGAAATCGGTTCCGGGCTTGAGGCTCTTGCTCACCGCGATGAAATCAATCCGGGAATAGATGTCGTGCAGCGCCCAGTGGTGGGTCCAGCGGGTGCCCGCGGAGTCCTCCGCGGGGATGGCCGTGAGGTAGCCGGGGTCATTGTAGCTGCCGGTGATGTTCTTTCCGGAAACGCTGGAGCGGGTGTCATTGAAGTCGCCATACACCACCAGTCGTTCGTCCGGATTCTTCGCGAAAATCGAGTCCACGTGGCTCCGCAGCAGCAGGGACTCCGCCCGGCGCATCTCCTCCTCGTCACCTTCCTCGACTTCCCGCTTCGACTTGAGATGGCAGCCCAGGAAACGGAACGGCCGTCCATGGATGTCCACCGTCACGTCCAGCACGCCGCGGTTCCAGAAGTAGAGCTTGTTCTGCAGATGATACTCCGTCTTCTCCGGCTTCCCGGTCGCGGAGATGGGGAAGCGCGAAAGGAGGCCGAGGTGCCGCACCGGGTCCGCGCCACCCGTGAAATGGGAGTGGGGGAGATCGACGCCCGCTTCCTTCAGAAGTTGCTGGATCTCCGCCAGATCCCCGGCGGTGCCGATCTCGCACAGCCCGATGACATCCGGCGATTGGCGGGCCATGATGGAGATCACCGCAGCCTTCTCGTCATCGGGCTTCGGCTTGGAATCCAGCGCCTTGCCGTTGACGTAGCGGTTCATCACCAGCCAGTTCTTCACGTTGTAGGCGATGAAGCGGACATCCTGCCGCCGGGCAGGTGTGGATGCCTCCTTGGCAGGCTGCGCGGCCGCTGGATCGGGTGTGACCACCGCAGCGGGGACCTCACCAGCGGCGTTGCCGCCCCATTCCGGTGTCTGGCTGCGGTCACAAGACGCCGCCCCAAAAAGAAGAACCGCCAGCAGCGAACGGCTGGCGGTGCCTGTGAAAATGTTCCTCAGGAAACGGGAAGTCACGTTTCCCGGTGGGTCAGACGTCCCTTGGCTCCTTGCCGGCAGCTTCCTTGACGGAGGCTTCGGCTTTCAGTTTGGCGATCTCGGCTTCGAGTTCCTCCTTGCTCTTGCCTTCGGTTTTCGCGGCGGCGGCACGGCGGCCATCCGCTTCCGAACGGGTGATTTCGTATTCGAAATCCTCACGGGCTTTCTTGAATTCACCCATGCTCTTGCCGATGCCGCGTGCCAATTCGGGGAGCTTCTTTGCCCCGAAGAGCAGCAGGATCACGACGAAAATCATGATCATCTCAGGACCGCCGATCGGGCCGAGGAAAGCGAGTGTTGCGTTCATAGGTTCAGCGTAAGCGCCCGTTCGCGGGCTTGCAAAGGAATATACTGGCGCGGATGGAAACTCTTTCGGGCGAATTTGAACCTCCGGGGGTTATTTTGTAATGGAGAGGGAACCTTGCCCCGCGAAGAACCAGGAGTCGGTGAATCCGCTGAGCTTGTGTGTGCCAAGATTCAAGGTGGATGTCGAACCCGTGAGCGAACCACTGATCTTGAGGGGGACCAGTCCATCGACCTCGACAATCAGATCATAGGGGGACTGGGATTCGTAAATGTGAATGATGTCCCTGGGCGTCTCTTCGTCATTGAAAATCACGGTTCCTCCATCGCCCGCTGCATTGAATGTGAAAACGAGGGAATTTCCCGGCCATGTCACCGTGAGGGATTTTCCGGAAAGGGATGCGGGAATGATGGCATCGCTGTTGACGGCATCAACGAACCGGTAGAACTGCTTCTGCGGATATTGGCCGAAGCCGTATGGCACGGCGATCGGAAACGGCGTGTTTCCGGGGCCGCCCAAGCCGGCGTAATCCAGTGAAGCGAGATCCCAGGTTTGGAGATCTTCCGAGACATAGGTGGAGGTGGTAACGCGTCCGTCGCGTGGGATCCTCGGCACCGCCCGCACAACGGAGGGGAGATTCAATTCCAAATCGTAGGGAGTTGGCTGGATTTCAGGAAGATTCTGCCCATGAACATCGAATGCCGCGGCTGCGGTGCCAACCCTGCGAATCGTGACGGATTGGATGACGACGGGCGTATTCGGTTTCCACGAAGTGACCGGTACGGCGTTGATCTGGTCCACGACGTCCCTTCCGGAGGTCACCACGCCGAAAACGGTGTGGGTGCCGTCCAGATGCTCGAAATTTTGCGGGGCGTTGCGGGGAACGGTGACAAAGAACTGGGAACCGTTGGTGTAGCCGCTGGCGTTCGCCATTGAAATGACATAGGGGGCGTGAGCGGGGCCGCCGATGGTTTCGTCGGGGAAATAGTAACCAGGGCCGGCTGATCCCGTGCCGAGCGGGCAACCGGCCTGATTCATGAACTTGGCGACCACCCGGTGGAAGATCAGGCCGTTGTAGAAGGGTTTGTTCTCTTGGATCACTCCTGAAGGGGACACCCATTTCCGGGTGCCTTCGGCGAGGCCCACGAAATTCGCCACCGTTTTCGGTGCGATGGTGTAGTTCAGCTCACAGGTGAAATTCCCCATGCTGGTGGAGAAATCCGCGTAGATCTGTGCGTTGGCGGCGGCGGAACAGAGGAGAAACGCGGCGGATGTGAGGGTGAACCACTTCATGGACGTGGGAAGCAAAGCAGATCATCCCCGTCGTGTCACCCCGATGATGGAGGCGAGTTTTTTGCCGATCTCGCCCATCCTGGAATCCCTCCGGATCTCCCCGATGGTCCATGGAAGGCGGAACCTCCAGTTGCCACTGCCGTGGCTGCCCGGGCGGTTGATCCGGCCTTCGATCCCGAACAGTTCGGTCACGGAAAGGACCGCATAGCGGGAATTCGACGCGAACAGAGCCTTGATGAGCCGCCAGTGGACGCCATCCGTGAACGGGGGAAACACCCCGTTCGCCGGGATCGGGATGCCCGCGAACTCCGACAGCAGGCGGAGGGTGTGGCTCGCATGGTCCGCATCCCGCTGGTGGTCGTGGCTGGGTTCGTGGAGATTGCGCTGGATCGCCTCATGGCACCAGCGCCAGATGGTGTTGACCGGATCATGGTCGTGGGTGGAGTAGGTGGCGAAGCTGCACTCCGGGAAGCGGTCACCGGTCACCGCGTGGCCGTGGTCGCTGTCCCAGTGGGGGATGCGGAAGCCGGCGACACCCAGGCCGGTGAGGTGGGGGCGGACATAGCCGGGAACCCAGCCGAGATCCTCCGCGATCACCTCGGCATCGCCCGCTCCGGTGAGGATGCTCCGCAGCCGGAGGTCGCCGTCCTGCCGGTTCGCTTCCTCATTCTCCGGGCTGTCATCCGGCCGCCGTGACCAGCGGGGGAGCCGTCCACCGGTCAGCTCCGCGGCCTGCTCGATGCTGGCATCGATGAACTCGTGGTTCCGGGAAGGTGGCCACGGAAAGGAATAGATGCGGTAGAATCCGAGGATGTGGTCGATGCGGAAGATCCGGAAGATGTCCGTCATCCGGGCGACCCGCGCCTTCCACCAGGAAAAGCCGTCCTTCTCCATGCGGTCCCAGCGGTAGAGGGGGATGCCCCAGTTCTGCCCCCACTGTTGGAAAAACTTGTCGTCCGGGACCATCGGCTCCGGCGGGGATCCGCCGCAGAGATCCAGGTGGAACTGGTTCCGGTCGAAGAAGGTGTCCGTGGAGTGCCAGCTTACGCCGATGGGAATGTCGCCCATCAGTTTCACCCCGCGGTCATCGGCGTGACGGCGGAGTGCCTTCCATTGACGGAAGCAGAGCCACTGGACGAAGGAGAAATACCCCAGTTTGTCATCCGCCTCCGGACCTTTGGTCCGTTCCGCAGCCAGGAAACGGCGCGCCCCTTCCGGGCTCTGGCAACCGGTCGGCCAGAAATTCCAGGACAGGGAATCGCCGTGAACCTCCATCAGCCACCGGAACAGCGAGTAGTCGTCCAGCCAGGCCTTCTCCGTATTCCGGAACTCCGTGAACTCCCCCAACAGGGATTCCGGCCATTCCTGCCGTCGGCTCCATCCGATCTCCAGAAGCTGCCGCTTCAATCGTCTGATTGATTTGTATTGAACTTCAACATACCCAAACGATTCAGTTAATTCTTCCTGAATTTCAAGAATATCAGAATTCCGCAGTCCGGGGACTTCTTCCGGCGAAACGGTGAGGTAAATGGGGTCGAGCGCGATGGATGAGATCGCGCTGTAGGGGCTTTCGTCCGGTCCGTTTTCGTTGATCGGCAGGAGCTGGATGAAACCGACGTGGTGGTCGGCGCACCAGTCGATCCAGTGCCGGAGGGCCAGGGTATCGCCCACGCCGAAGTCGCCCTCGCGCCTTGCTGAGAAGGCGGGAAGCAGGATGCCTGAGGTGCGACGATTCGTTTCCAAGGGGTTTTATTGGAAATGGAGCGGAGGAGCACTCGCCGTGGCTCCTCCGCTTTCAAGGATGATGGCAGGTCACTTCGCTCCGACCGGAGTGGAAGCGGCTTCGTGTTGCTCTTCGGCGGCTTCCAGCGCGGCACGTTCCTTGGCGATGACCCGGACCAGCTTGCGCGAGGTTTCCTCCCAGGCGGCGAGGAGCTTCTTGCCCTGGGCGCTGCCGGTGGCGGCGACGTGCTGCTCGACGAGGGATTTCACCTCGGCGAGGTCCTGCGGACGGGTGACCGGAAGGGCGACGACCATCTCGGAGTTGACCCGCGAGAAGAACTTGCCGTCCACATCATAGACGAAGGCGGCGCCGCCGGACATGCCCGCGCCGAAGTTTTTCCCGGTCTTGCCCAGGATCACGACGGTGCCGTTGGTCATGTATTCGCAGCCGTGGTCGCCCACGCCTTCGACCACCGTGATGGCACCGGAGTTCCGGACCGCGAAGCGCTCGCCCGCGCGGCCGTTGGCGAACAGGCGTCCGCCGGTCGCGCCGTAGAGGCAGGTGTTGCCGCAGATCGCGTTGGCGGCGGCATCGAAGCTGGCGTCTTCCGTCACGCGGATGACGATCTCACCGGCGGTCATGCCCTTGCCGACGTAGTCGTTCGCCTCACCGAAGATCTCCAGCTTGACGCCGGCGACCAGGAAGGTGCCGAACGATTGGCCGGCGGTGCCGCGGCAGACGATGTGGATGGTGCCTTCGGGAAGCTTGCGGTCGCCATGGAGTTCGGCGATCCGGCCGGAAAGGCGGGTGCCGATGTTCCGGTCCGTGTTGACCACGTCATACTCCAGCCGGACCGGCGGGCGGTCAGGCAGCAGCTTGAGGGCGTCCAGGATGGCGGCCGGGGTGGAACCCGCGCCGTATTCCGGGATCCCGGCCGGTTGGTCGGATCCGGTGAGGTTTTTCACCAGGTCGGCGATGATCTTCAGGTCGAGCGCGGGCTTGGTCAGACCATCGTTCCGCTCGTGGGTGCGGATACGGGCGATCTGGTCCAGCGGGCGGCCGGTCTGGGCGGAGAGATCCGGCACGACGTCCTTCAGGATCGCGCTGAGATCCAGCGTGTTCGCCTTCGGGTGGCCTGGAACCTCGCGCTGGGCGAGATACTCCGGACGGCCGATCAGCTCATCCAGCGTGCGGACGCCGATCTTGGCCATCCACTCGCGGGCTTCCTGGGCCACGCCGTTGAAGTAGTTGATGACCATCTCCGGGGTGCCTTTGAACTTGGCGCGGAACTTCGGATCGGTCGTCGCGATACCCACAGGGCAGGTGTTGAGGTGGCACTTGCGGACATACACGCAGCCCATCGCGATCATCGCGGTGGTGCCGAAGTTGAACTGTTCCGCGCCGAGGATGGCGGCGATGACCACGTCCCGTCCGTTGCGGATGCCACCGTCCGTGCGGAGGGTGACCCGCTCGCGCAGGTTGTTGATCAGCAGCGTCTGCTGGGCCTCTGCCAGTCCGAGTTCCCATGGGGAACCGGCGTGTTTGGTGGAGGACAGCGGGGATGCTCCCGTGCCGCCGTCATGGCCGGAAATGAGGATGTTGTCGGCGGAGGCTTTCGCCACACCGGCGGCGACCGTGCCGACGCCGGACTCGGCGACGAGCTTCACGGTGATCCGGGCGCGTGGGTTCACTTCCTTCAGGTCGTGGATCAACTGCGCGAGGTCCTCGATGGAGTAGATGTCGTGGTGCGGAGGAGGCGAGATGAGCTGCACCCCCGGCTGTGTGTTCCGCAGGCGGGCGATCAGCGCGTTCACCTTGTGGCCGGGAAGCTGGCCGCCTTCGCCGGGCTTTGCGCCCTGCGCCATCTTGATCTCCAGTTCGTCCGCGTTGACGAGGTAGAAGGGGGACACGCCGGGGCGTGCCGACGCCACCT